>JBDKFA010000052.1:0-22957 GCA_039798945.1 Pseudomonadota bacterium | reverse complement strand
CTTCTACGTGATGGAGATGGCGAAGTCGGCCGCCGCACGCGCGGCGAGCCCGGCCTGCGACCCGGCCCGCGGCGGCACGCCGATGATCTTCCTGAACATCGGGGAACCCGACTTCGCCGCGCCCGATGCGGCTCGCGAGGCCGCAGCCGCGCTCGTGCGCACAGGCCCGGCCCCCTACACCGCCGCCACCGGGCTGCCCGCGCTTCGCCGGGCGATCAGCCGCTGGTACGGCTCGCGCTTTGGGGTGGAGGTCGATCCGGCGCGCATCGTCGTCACGGCGGGTGCATCGGCGGCCCTGCAGCTCGTCACGCTCGCGCTCTTCGAGCCGGGCGACGAGGTGCTGATGCCCGACCCGAGCTACCCGTGCAACCGCAACTTCGTGGCGGCCACGGGCGCCACGGCTCGCCTGGTGCCCACCACGGCAGCCCAGCGCTTCCAGCTCGACGCGTCAAGCGTGCAGGCGCACTGGAACGCCGCGACCCGCGGCGTACTGCTGGCCTCGCCCTCCAACCCCACCGGCACGTCGATCGAGCCGGCCGAGCTCGCCGCCATCGTGCGGGCCGTGCGCGCGCGCGGCGGGGTGACCATCGCCGACGAGATCTATCTCGGCCTGAGCTACGACGCGCGCTTCGGCGCCAGCGCGCTTGCGCTGGGCGACGACGTCATCTCCGTCAACAGCTTCTCGAAGTACTTCTCGATGACCGGCTGGCGCCTGGGCTGGCTCGTGCTGCCGCCCGCCCTCATGGAGCCGGTGGAGCGTCTTGCCCAGAACCTCTACATCTGCGCCAGCCACGTGGCCCAGCAGGCCGCACTCGCCTGTTTCGAGCCGGCTGCACTCGCCCAGTGCGAGCAGCGCCGCGGCGAGTTGCAGCGCCGGCGCGACCTCGTCCTGCGCGGGCTCGACAGCATCGGCCTGCCCGTGCCGGTGGAGCCCGACGGGGCCTTCTACGCCTGGGCCGACTGCCGCGCCCACGGGGCGAGCAGCTGGGCCTTGTGCCACGAGCTCGTCGAGCGTGCGCACGTGGTGCTCACCCCCGGGCGCGACTTCGGCCCCACCCATGCCGAGCAGTTCCTGCGCCTGTCGTACGCCGGGGCGGCGAATCAGCTCGAGGAGGCGCTCGCACGGCTTGCGCGGGCCCTCGAGCGCCCATCGAAGGCCCACCAGGCGGCCTGAGGCGCACGCCGGAGTCCCATGGACGCTGACCGTGTGGCGCAGGCGGGCGAAAGGGTGAACTTTCGCTGGCCGGTGCGGGTCTACTGGGAAGACACCGACGCCGGAGGCATCGTCTTCTACGCCAACTACCTCAAGTACTTCGAGCGCGCCCGCACCGAGTGGCTGCGCGCGCGCGGCATCGGCCAGCAGGCGCTGCGCGAGGCTGAGGGCGTCATCTTCGTCGTGCTCGACACCCAGCTGAGCTACCTCCGCCCCGCGCGCCTGGACGACATGCTGGAGGTGAGCGTGGAGCCGGCGCGTGCCGGCGGCGCCTCGCTCGTCTTCACGCAGCGCGCCTGGCGAGGCGAAGAGCTGCTGGCGCAAGGCACGATCCGAGTCGCCTGCGTGGAGGCCTCGACACTGCAGCCGCGCCGCCTGCCGCCAACCGTGGTGCAATGCCTGCCATGAACACCGACCTCTCCATCATCACCCTGGTGCTGCAGGCGAGCCTCGTGGTGCAGCTCGTCATGGCGGCGCTCGTCGTGGTGTCGCTCGCGAGCTGGACGGTCATCTTCGGCAAGCTCTTCGGCCTGAGGAAGGTGCGTGAGCGCAACGAGGCCTTCGAGCGCGAGTTCTGGAGTGGGCGCAGCCTGGTCGAGCTGGAGCAGGCGGCCTCCGGCCAGGCCCGCGACGGCCAGGCGCCGGTGGGGGCGCCTATGGAACGCATCTTCGCCAGCGGCATGCGCGAATTCCTGAAGCTGCGCGAGCGCAGGCTGGATGCGGCGGGCCAGCTCGACGGTGCACGCCGCGCGATGCGCGCGAGCTTCCAGCGCGAGCTCGACGTCATCGAGAGCAACCTGAGCTTCCTGGCCTCGGTCGGCTCGGTCAGCCCCTACGTGGGCCTCTTCGGCACGGTCTGGGGAATCATGCATGCGTTCGTGGGGCTGTCCAAGCTGCAGCAGGTGACGCTGGCCACGGTGGCGCCCGGCATCGCCGAAGCCCTCGTGGCCACGGCCATCGGCCTGTTCGCCGCCATACCGGCCGTGGTCGCCTACAACCGCTTTGCGCGCGACATCGACCGCATCGCGATCCAGCTCGAGACCTTCATCGAAGAGTTCAGCAACATCCTGCAGCGCCACGCCGTGGGCGGTCCGGCGCCTGCGCCAGTGGGGCACGGCTCCTCCGCTGCCTCGGCGCCGGGCGCAGGGCCAAGGTAGGGCCCATGCCCGCCCTCGCCTCCCGAGGCGGCGCGCGCCGCCGGCGCACGATCAACGAGATCAACATGGTCCCGTTCATCGACGTGATGCTGGTGCTGCTGATCATCTTCATGGTGAGTGCCCCGCTGATCACGACCGGCGTGGTGGACCTGCCGAGCGTGGGCAAGTCCCAGCAGCGCCCAGGCTCGGTGGTGGAAGTGATCATCGGCAGCGACCAGCGGCTGCGGCTGCGGCTGGACAGCCAGGCGCCCGAGGCCGTGGCCCTGCCGCAGCTCGAGGCGCGCGTGCGCGCGCTTCAGGGTGGCAATGCCGAGGTGCCGGTGGTGATCAGCGCCGACAAGGCCGTGCGCTACGAGGCCGTGGTGCAGGTGATGGACAGGCTGCAGCGCGCGGGCATCCGCCGCGTCGGCCTGGCCGTGCGGCAGGACGGATGACCGCCACGCTCGCGCCCCGCCCGCCCGAGGGCATGGCCGCGGGCGCGGCGATCTCGGTGGCGGCGCATGCCGGGTTGGTGGCCGCGCTGGCCTTCGCGGTGAACTGGCGCCTGCCCGCGCCGCAGCCTGTGGCCGCCGAGCTCTGGTCTGCCGTGCCCCGGGCCGCGGCTCCCGCCGAGGCTCCCACCCCGCCGCCGCCCGTGACGCCCCCCCCGACCGAGCCCAGCCCGGCGGCGCCACCGCAGCCGCAAGCTCCGACGCAGGCCCCACCCCCCGCCCGGCGCGACGCCGACATCGCCCTCGAGCGGGAACGGCAGCAGCAACGCGAGCGGGAGCGGCAGGAGAAGGCCGCGCAGCAGAAGGCTGCCCAGGAGACAGCCACCCGCGAGCGCGAGGCGCGCCAGAAAGCTGCCCAGGAGAAGGCCGCGCAGGAAAAGACTGCGCGCGAGAAGGCCGCGCAGGAGAAGTCCAGGCGTGAGAAGGCCGAGCGCGAGAAGGCCGAGCGCGCGGAGGAAGCCCGCGTGGCGCGCCAGCGCGAGGAAAACCTCAAGCGGCTGATGGGGCAGATCCCCGCCGGCAGCACCTCGGGCAGCGGCGCGGGCACGGCTGCGGTCGATGCGGCGCCGTCGGCGGCATACGCCGGGCGCCTCGTGCAGGCGATCTTCCCGAACATCGTCTTCACCGAGACGCTGCCAGGCAACCCGGCCGCGGTGGTCGAGGTGCGCGCCGGGCCGCAGGGCAGCATCATCGGCCGCCGCCTCGTGAGCTCCAGCGGCCACAAGGACTGGGACGAGGCGGTGCTGCGCGCCATCGACCGCACCGCAACCCTGCCGCGGGACGTCGACGGCCGCGTGCCACCGGTCATCACCATCACGTTCCGGCCGCGCTGAGCACGCTGTGGGCGGGCCCTCGCGGCCCGGGCGTGGCACAGCGCGCACTCTCCCCTCCGGCATCCCGCTTGGGCCCGCGGCCCGGGTAGTGGACAATCCCCCACCGCCCGTTCGACTCCGCCTCGGCCTGCTGCCCCATGCGAGCCCGCATCCTCATCGTCGACGACATCCAGATCAACCTCGAGGTGCTCGTCGCGATGCTGCGCCATGAGCACGACTGCGTGACGGCGCTGTCCGGGGAGAAGGCGCTGGAGCTCCTGGACGCCGGCCCGCTGCCCGACCTGGTGCTGCTCGACGTCATGATGCCCGGCATGAGCGGCTACGAGGTGTCGGCGGCGATGCGCGAGTCGGCTGCGTGGCGCCACATCCCGGTCGTCTACGTCACGGCCCGCAACGACCCCCAGTCCGAATCGCAGGCGCTGCAAAGCGGTGCAGTGGACTTCATCCACAAGCCCGTCAACAAGGACGTCCTGCGGGCGCGGGTCCGCCTGCACCTGATGCTCGAGCAGCAGCGCCGGGCGGTGCGCGAGAACGAGGAACGCATGCGGCTGGCCGCGCAGGCGGCCAACTTCGGCGTGCTGGACTACGACCTCGTGCGGGACACCGCGTTCTGGTCGATCGAGACGCGCCGCATCTTCGGCATCCCCGCCGATCACCCCGCGCCACCTCCGCGTGACGTTCCACCGTTCGTCCATGCAGAAGACGTGCCCGTGGTCCGCACCGCCATGGACCGCGCGCTGGACCCGCTCGGCTCGGGCGAGCTCGAAAGCAAGCACCGCGTGATACGCCCCGACGGCAGCATGCGCTGGGTGCAGTGCAAGGGCCGCGCCCAGTTCGAAGGCGACGCGGGCAACCGCCGAGCCGTGCGCCTGCATGGCGTGTTCCTGGACGTCACCGCCCAGGAGCAGGCGCGCCAGCAACTCGACTTCCTGGCCTTCCACGACCCGCTCACGAGCCTGCCCAACCGCGTGCTCGGCATGGAAAGGCTGCAGCAGGCCATCGGCAGCGCTGCGCGCCACGGAACGCAGCTCGCGGTGCTCTACCTGGACCTCGACAAGTTCAAGTACGTCAACGACACGCACGGCCACGCATTGGGCGACCTTCTCCTCAAGAGCGTGGCACGGCGGCTGAGCGGTTCCCTGCGCGCCGAGGACACGCTGTGCCGTCTGTCGGGCGACGAATTCATGCTCGTGCTGCCCAACGTGAAGGGGGCCAACCAGGTCACGCAGGCCTGCGAGCGGCTGCTCGCGCGCCACGAGGAGCCCTTCGACCTCGACGGCATCCGCGTGGTCATCTCGTTTTGCGCCGGGGCCGCGCTCTACCCGCAAGACGGCGCCAGCGGCGAGACGCTGATGCGCAACGCCGACATGGCCCTGTACGAGGCCAAGAAGACGGGCGTGGGCAGCTTCTGCTTCTTCGAACCCGAGATGAACGCCAACCTGGTGCAGTACGTGCAGACGCGCGAGGCGCTGCTGCATGCCATCGAGCACCAGGAGTTCGAGCTGCATTACCAGCCGCAGGTGAGCCTCGCCGACAACCGCGTCGTGGGCGTGGAGGCCCTGATCCGCTGGCGCCGGCCGGGCTATGGGTTGCTGCCACCGGTGGCCTTCATTGCGGCGGCCGAGGAAACCGGCCTGATCGTGCCCATCGGCCGCTGGGTGCTGCAGGAAGCCTGCCGCCAGGCGGCCCGCTGGCAGGCGCACGGGTTGCCGCGCCTGTTCGTGGCCGTCAACCTGTCGGCCATCCAGTTCCGGCACGGCTCGGTGGAGTCGGACGTGCGCGAGGCGCTCGCCGCTTCGGGGCTCGATCCATCCTTGCTCGAACTCGAGCTCACCGAGTCGATCCTGCTGCAAAGCGACGAGGCCCTCTCCTCGCTCATGGAGCGCTGGGAGCGCCAGGGCATCCGCCTCACGATCGACGACTTCGGTACCGGCTACTCGAGCCTCGCCTACCTGAAGCGCCTGCACGTGCACAAGCTCAAGATCGACCGCTCCTTCGTCATCAACCTGCGCGAGGACGACCAGGACCAGGCCATCGTGCGCGCGATGCTCCAGATCGCGCGCAGCCTGAACCTGCAGACGGTGGCCGAAGGCATCGAGCAGGCCGACCTCGCCGAGCGCCTGCGCCTCATGGGATGCGACGAGGTGCAGGGTTACCTGTACGCCCGGCCACAGCCCGCGGCCGACCTCCAGGACTGGCTGCTTGGCTGCGGTGGCCATGCAAGGCTGCCCGACGCCACAGTTGGATCCCCCACGAACACTTGAATCATGACAACCCCTCTGACGAGCGCCCCTTGGCGGCTGGCTGCAGCGGCTTGCCTCGCCCTGGGCTGCGCCCTGCCGGCCGCGGCCCAGAGCCCCAGCGCCACCTACCGCTTCTCGCCGGTGAACCAGTGGGACATCGCCAAGACGGCCGCCTACTGGAACCCGATCGTGCAGTACGTGGAGGGCAAGAGCGGTGTCAGGCTCGAGCTCAAGATCGGCCGTACCTCGGCCGACACGACGAGCTACGTGCTGGCGCGCGAGGTCGAGTTCGTGTTCTCGAACCACCTGTTCTCGCCGGAGCGCGACCAGCTCGGCTGGAAGGTGTTCGGCCGGCGCAACGTGCCGCAGATCTTCGGCCAGATCGCCGTACCGGCGGACTCGCCGATCCGCAGGCTCGAGGACCTCGAGGGCAAGACGATGGTCTTCGCAGGGCCCGAGGCCTTCATCGGCTACAAGGTGACCTATGGCCAGATGCTCGAACGCGGCATCGGCGTGAAGGTGGAGTTCGGCGGCAACCAGAACGCGGCATTTGCGCAGATGTTCGCCGGCCGTGCCCAGGCCACGGGCAGCAACTCGATGCTCATCGAGGGCTACGCCAACCGCGAGAAGAAGAACTTCCGCGTCCTGTGGACCTCGGAGGGCTACCACGACCTCGCCCTCATGGCCTCCAGCAAGGTCCCCGAAGCGCACGTGCGTGCGGTGGCCAGGGCCTTCATCGAGATGCACCAGGACCCGGCCGGCCGCGACATCCTCAAGCGTGCGTCCGAGGCGGTGGGCCTGAGCGAGCAGGCCTACTTCATCCCGTCCAGCGACGCCGACTACGCCTCCTACCGGCGCTTCTACCAGAAGGCTCCGGCGGCGCTGCGCTGAACGCAGCTCCCGCCGCCACCCGCTCATGCGACTGCGTCGCCCTGGCCTCCGGCTGTCGCAGTCCCTCGTCGGCCGGGTCTTCACGCTGTATGTCGCCACCCTCGTTGCCTTCGTCGGCACGGGCCTGACGCTGTTCTACCGCTTCAACTTCGAGCAGACCCTCGAGGAAGCGCAGCAGGCCGCGCAGATGCTCAACCAGCTCGCCGGCCAGATCGTCACCGAGAGCGCGGTCATCGGCGACTTCGACACCATCCAGCGCACGCTGAACAAGACCGTGGCACGGTCCCCCTTTGCCACGGCCGCCTACATCGACACGCAGGGCGCCGTGCTGCAGGCCCGTGCGCCCGCGGTGGCACGGGTACCGCCGCCCGATTGGCTGAAGTCGCGCATCGCCGATCACCTGCAGGACGTGAACCAGGTCATCAACGCCGGTGGCCGCGACTACGGTGTGCTGCGGCTGAGCTTCGACGTCGAACGGTTCGCAGGCGACCTGTGGCGCCTGGTGCAGTCGGCGGTGCTGCTGGCCGCCGCCGCGCTGGTGGGCGGCACGCTGCTGATCCTGTACCCGCTGAAGAAGTGGCTCGGCACACTCGACCGTGCGCTGCAGGTCGGCCGCAGCAAGCAGCCCGAGCGTGCACCGGAGCTCGAGCCGTTGATGCAGGGGCTGCCCCTGGAATTCCGGCCCATGGTCCAGGCCCTGAACGAGACGGCGACCAGCCTGCGCAGCGCGCTGCAGGCGCGCGAGCGTGCGCTGGTCTCGCTGCGTGAGGTGCTGGCCGGCCTGAGGGCGCACCCACCGGAGACCGACGGCCCGGCTCCTGGAGACTCCGCGCCTGCCGGCACGGGGCAGGAGGAGGCCGACGACGTGGCCCAGCTCTCGGCGACCGTCGGCCGCCTCGTGGCCGAGCGCGAGCTCAGCCGCAAGGCGCTCGAGCACGCACTCGACGCCGCCGAGGAGGCCAATCGCATCAAGAGCGAGTTCCTGGCCAACATGAGCCACGAGATCCGCACCCCGATCAACGGCATCATCGGCATGACCGACCTCGCCCTGGAGACCGAGCTCACCGACGAGCAGCGCGAGTTCCTGACGATCGCACGCACCTCGGCCAACGCGCTCATGGCGGTGATCAACGACATCCTGGACTTCTCGCGCATCGAGGCCGGCCGGCTGCAGATCGAGCGCCTCGCGTTCGACCCGTTGGACATCGCGCAGGAGGCCTGCGGCGTCGTGCGTGCGCAGGCTCAGGCCAAGCGGCTGCCCGTGACCTGCCGGGCGCAGGGGGATGTGCCCCTGTCGCTGGTGGGCGACCCCACGCGCGTGCGCCAGGTGCTGCTCAACCTGCTGTCCAACGCGGTGAAGTTCACCGAGCGGGGCCGGGTGGACGTGGTGCTCGGCTGCGACGGCCTGGGCACCGCGCAGCCCTTGCTGCACCTGGCCGTCAAGGACACCGGCATCGGCATCGCACCGGCCATGCACGCACGCATCTTCGAGGCCTTCGTGCAGGAAGACGCCTCCACCACCCGGCGCTACGGCGGCTCGGGGCTCGGGCTGAGCATCAGCAAGCGGCTGGTGGAGCTGATGGGCGGGCGCCTCTGGGTGGAGAGCACGCCCGGGCGCGGCAGCGTCTTCCACTTCACGTTGCCGCTGCTCGAGCCACACTGGGCGCAGGACACGGTGGAGTCCGGCGCCGACGCGCCGCCCTCCGGGCCTTCCCCGCTGCAGCCGCTGGCCGACGACGCACCCGAGGTGCTGCTCGCCGAGGACAACCCCGCCAACCAGAAGCTGATGGGCTGGCTGCTCGAGCGGCAGGGCTACCGCGTCAGCGTGGCCGCCGACGGGGCGCAGGCGGTGCAGATGTTCGGCGAGCGTCCCTACCGGGCGGTGCTGATGGACGTGCAGATGCCCGTGATGAGCGGGCTGGAGGCCACCCGGCTGATCCGCGAGATGGAGCAGGCCCGGGGCGGCGACCGCACCCCCGTGATCGCCGTGACGGCCAACGCCATCCTGGGCGACCGCGACGAGTGCCTGGCCGCCGGCATGGACGACTACCTCGCCAAGCCCTTCACCGCCGCTCAGCTGCGCGAGAAGGTGGAGGCCTGGGCACCGGTCTCGCCCTCGCCATAGCCCCCGCCACCGGGCGTCTCCACCACGAACACGTCGCCCGGCCCCATCTCCACGCTGCCGATGTGGCCGAGCCGCTCGATCCGGCCGTCCACGCGCTCCACGCGGTTCCCGCCACATGCCCCCGGCTGGCCGCCCGCCATGCCGAAGGCCGGCACCTCGCGCCCGTTGGAGAGGATCGAGGCCGTCATCGGCTCGAGGAAGCGCACGCGGCGCACGCCGCCGTCCCCGCCCCGCCAGCGCCCTGCTCCGCCCGAGCCGGGACGGATCGCGTAGCTCTCCAGCCGCACCGGGAAGCGGAACTCCAGCACCTCTGGGTCGGTCAGGCGCGAGTTCGTCATGTGCGTCTGCACGACGCTCGTGCCGTCGAAGCCGCCCACCACGCGGCCCTGCGCATCCAGCCGCGCACCCGCGCCGCTGCCGCCCGAGATGGTCTCGTAGTACTGGTGCTGCGCATTGCCGAAGGTGAAGTTGTTCATCGTGCACTGCGAGGCGGCCATCAGCCCGAGCGCACCATAGAGCGCATTGGTCACGCACATCGAGGTCTCGACGTTGCCCGCCACCACCGCCGCCGGTGAGCGCGGGTTGAGCATGCAGCCCTCGGGCACGATCACGTGCAGCGGCTTCAGGCAGCCTGCGTTCAGCGGGATGTCGTCCTCCACCAGCGTGCGGAACACGTAGAGCACCGCGGCCATCGTCACGGCCTTGGGCGCGTTGAAGTTGTTGGGCAGCTGCGCGCTCGTGCCGGTGAAATCGATGGTTGCCGAGCGCGAGGCCGCATCCACCTGCACGCGCACGCGGATGCACGCGCCGTTGTCCAGCGGCAGCTCGAACTGCCCGTCCTTGAGCGCCGTGATCACGCGGCGCACCGAGGCCTCGGCGTTGTCCTGCACGTGGCGCATGTAGGCCGCCACCGTCTCGCGCCCGAACTGCGTCACCATCGCGCGCAGTTCCTGCACGCCCTTCTCGTTGGCGGCGATCTGCGCGCGCAGGTCGGCGATCGTCTGCTCGGGGTTGCGCGCGGGGTACCGTCCGCTGGCGAGCTGCGCGCGCAGCTCGGCCTCGCGCAGCTGCCCGCCGCGCACGAGCAGGAAGTTGTCGAAGAGCACCCCTTCCTCGTCGATGGTGGCCGAGAACGGCGGCATCGAGCCCGGCGTGCTGCCGCCAATGTCGGCGTGGTGGCCGCGGCTGGCGACGTAGAAGTCCGGGCGCGGGGGCGCCTCTGCGGTCGAGCCTGCAGCGGCTTCCAGGAACACGGGGGTCACCACCGTCACGTCCGGCAGGTGCGTGCCGCCGTGGTAGGGGTCGTTGAGCACGTAGACATCGCCCACCTGCATCACCGGGTTGCGTGCGATCACGGTGCGGATGCTCTCGCTCATCGAGCCCAGGTGCACCGGCATGTGAGGCGCGTTGGCAATGAGCTGCCCCTCGGCGTCGAAGAGCGCGCAAGAGAAGTCCAGCCGCTCCTTGATGTTGACGGAGTAGGCCGTGTTCTGCAGCCGCAGCCCCATCTGCTCGGCGATGTTCATGAAGAGGTTGTTGAAGACCTCCAGCATCACCGGGTCGGCCTCGGTGCCGAGTGCGTGGCGCATCGCGCGCGGCTGCACGCGCACGAGCTCGAGCGCGCCACCCGGGCGCACCTGCGCCTGCCAGCCCGGCTCGACCACCGTGGTGGCGTTCCTCTCGGCGATCACGGCCGGGCCGTCGACGCGTGCGCCGGGCTGCAGCCGCTCGCGCACCCACAGGCCGGCCTGCACCCAGCCGGCCTCGCCGGCGTCGGGCTCCACGAACATGCGCACGCGGTCTTCAGGGGCGGGGGCGTGTGCGGCCACGCCATCGGCGGCACGGCTCTCGTCGTGGCGCTCTCCGGGGCCGACGGCCTCGGCCGACACCGCCTCGATCACGAGCGCGCGGCCGGGCATCAGGAAGGCGAAGCGCTGGCGGTACCCCGCCTCGAAGGCCTCACGCACTTCGGCTTCGGTGCCGAGCGTCACCACGAGCGCGGTGTCGGTGCCCGCGTAGCGCACGTGGATGCGCAGCCGCCGCTCGATGCGGTCCACCGGAAAGCCCTGCGCAGCCAGCTCGGCCGCAGCCGACTCGGCGAGCCCATGCGCCTGCTGGGCTGCCGCGGCCAGGCCCTCGGCGTCGAGCGCGCGCTCCACCGAAGCCTCGCGCATCGCGATCTGGTCTGCGAGGCCCATGCCGTAGGCCGAGAGCACGCCGGCCAGCGGGTGCACGAACACCCGGGTCATGGCGAGCGCATCGGCCACCGCGCACGCGTGCTGCCCGCCTGCACCGCCGAAGCACTGCAGCGTGTAGCGCGTGACGTCGTAGCCGCGCGCCACCGAGATGCGCTTGATCGCGTTGGCCATGTTCTGCACGGCGATGCGCAGGAAGCCCGCAGCAAGCGTCTCCGCGCTCGCCTCGCGGCCGGTGGCGCGGTGCACCTCCTCGGCCATCGCCTCGAAGCGCTCGACCACGACGGTGCGGTCCAGCGCCTCGTCGCCGCGCACCCCGAACACCTTCGGGAACCACGCGGGCTGCACGCGCCCGAGCATCACGTTGGCGTCCGTCACGGCCAGCGGCCCACCGCGCCGGTAGCTGGCCGGGCCGGGGTTGGCGCCGGCGCTTTCCGGGCCCACGCGCAGCCGCGCGCCGTCGAAGCGCAGGATCGAGCCGCCGCCAGCGGCTACCGTGTGGATGCTCATCATCGGCGCGCGCATGCGCACGCCGGCCACCTGGGTCTCGAAGGCACGCTCGAACTCGCCCGCGTAATGGCTCACGTCGGTGGAGGTGCCGCCCATGTCGAAGCCGATCACCCGCCCGTGCCCCGCCGCTACCGCGGTGCGCACCATGCCCACGATGCCACCGGCCGGGCCGGAGAGGATCGCGTCCTTGCCCTGGAAGCGGTGCGCCTCGGTCAAGCCACCGGAACTCTGCATGAAGAACAGCGGCACGCCCGGCATCTGCGCGGCCACCTGGTCCACGTAGCGCCGCAGGATCGGGCTCAGGTACGCGTCCACGACGGTGGTGTCGCCGCGCGAGACGAACTTCATCATCGGGCTCGTCTCGTGCGAGGTGCTCACCTGCGCGAAGCCCGCCTCCCGCGCCAGGCGCGCGGCCGCCTGCTCGTGTGCGGTGTGGCGCCAGCCGTGCATGAACACGATGGCCACCGCACGGATGCCGTCGGCGGCCGCCTGCCGCAACTGGGCGGCGAGGGCCGGCTCGTCGAGCGACGCGATGACCTCTCCAGCCGCACTCACACGCTCCTGGGCCTCCACCACGCGCTCGTAGAGCAGCTCGGGCAGCACGATTCGGCGCTCGAAAAGCCGCGGCCTCGCCTGGTAGGCGATACGCAGCGCATCGCGAAACCCGCGGGTCGTGACGAGCAGCGTGCGCTCACCCTTGCGCTCGAGCAGCGCGTTGGTGGCCACCGTCGTGCCCATCTTCACGCAGGCCACGCGCTCGGGCGTCACCTCCTCGCCGGGCGCCAGGCCGAGAAGCCTGCGGATGCCCTCCACCGCCGCATCGGCGTAGTGCTCGGGGTTCTCGCTGAGCAGCTTGAGGGTGTGCAGCGCGCCATCCGGGGCGCGGCCGACGACGTCGGTGAAGGTGCCGCCACGGTCGATCCAGAATTGCCAGCGGGTATCGGGTTTCACGCGAGAAGGCTCCAGCGTTCGTGGACAAGGGTGAGCAGGTGGTGCACGGGGCGGCCCGTGGCAGCGGCCACTGCGTCGGCATAGGGCGGCATGTTGGTGCACTCGAGCACCAGCTCGCGCACGTCGGGACGGCGCTGCACGAGGTGCTGGGCGCAGGCCACCACCTCGGCCTCGGCCTGCGCAGGGTCGAGCGTCGGCCGGTCTTCCAGCAGCACGCGTTGCAGGTGGCCATGCGGTGGCAAGCCCTCCACCGGCGTGGCCGGGTCCGCGCCGGCTGCCAGGAAGTGCGCCGCACCCAGCGCTGCAGCGTCCACCGTGAGCACACCCGGGCGCCCGAGTGCAGGCAGCGCCAGCAGCGAGGACGTCCACACGGGGACGGGCAGGGCCTGCTGGAGGACCTGCTGCAGCTGCACGAGGAAGCCGCAGCTCGTGGTCAGGGCGCGCGCTCCTTCGGCGACGAGCGCCCGCCCGGCCTCGATGAACGGCCGCGCAAGGTCAGCGTCGCGCTCGCGAACCACGCGCCACGCGGTGGCGCCGGCCACGACGCGGTGCCGCACCGGCATCGCGAAACTCGCCGGGTGGCCCACGTCACCCGGCAGCCGGGGGAAGCGGGTGTCGAGCATCAGCACGCCCAGAAAGCGCGGGCCGTGGGTCGCGGGCGAAGCGAGCACGCTGAGCCTCAGAGCGAGGTCGCCGCGCGCGCCGCCTGGTCGTACAGCCCCGACATCGTGCGCAGCAGTCGCGCCAGCTCGCCGATGTCGGCGTTGCGCTCCGTGTCCAGGCTGCCGATGAGGCACTGCTCGCGCACGGCGCGGTAACGGCTGACCACGGCCTCGCCCTCGGGGGTGGGGCTGTAGAACACTTCCTTGCCTTGCTTGCTCGCCTGGGCGAGGCCGGCCGCCACGAGTTTCTTGAGCGAATAGGCGACCACGTGCGTGTCCTCGTAGTTCAGCACGAAGCAGATGTCGGCGAGCTTCTTGTTGCGCGCACGGTGGCACAGGTGATGCACGAGCAGCACGTCGGTGATGGTGAGGTCGGGACAGCCGGCCGCCGCCATGCAGCGCACGGCCCACCGCGCAAACGCGTTCCACGCGACGATCAGGCCGAACTCGAACTCCGACAACTCGACGCTGTGCGGCGAGACGAGGTGCGAAGACGAGACGATGCCCGGTTGGCGGGTCGACCCCGGGCCTGCGGCAGCCGGCTGGCGAGACATCAGGATTTGTACCGATTTCGTTAACGAATTATTGACAATTTATCGCATCGATTCCTAGACTTCAACCCACCTGAGGCAAGTCCCGATCCGTCAGCCGCCCGGCACGCCTCATGCTTGCGCACTTCCCACCCCAATTCGCCCAGGAGCGCCCATGAAACTCCTTCCCCGCATGCTGGCAGCCGCCGCCCTGCTCGCCCTCACCGCCGCACAGGCCCAGACCCGGTGGGACCTCCCCGCCGCCTACCCGGCCACCAACTTCCACTCGGTGAACCTGCAGCAGTTCGCCGACGACATCGACAAGGCCACCGGCGGCAAGCTCAAGATCACGGTGCACGCCAACGCGTCGCTGTTCAAGGCGCCCGACATCAAGCGCGCGGTGCAGACCGGCCAAGCCCAGATCGGCGAGGTGCTGCTCGTGAACTTCCAGAACGAGTGGCAGATCTTCGGCGCCGACGGCATCCCCTTCCTGGCCGACAGCTACGACGAGGCCATGAAGCTGTGGCGCGTTCAAAAGCCCATGATGGACAAGAAGCTCGCCGAACAGGGGATGATGGTGCTGTATGCGGTGCCCTGGCCTCCGCAGGGCATC
Source organism: Pseudomonadota bacterium (assembly GCA_039798945.1). Lineage (GTDB taxonomy): Bacteria > Pseudomonadota > Gammaproteobacteria > Burkholderiales > Burkholderiaceae_C > Rubrivivax. The sequence continues at coordinate 8,543 of JBDKFA010000052.1, read as the reverse complement.
TACGTGAAGAAGCCGATCAATTCGGCGGCTGACCTCAAGGGCGTGAAGTGGCGCGCCTACAGCCCCTCTACCGCGCGCATCGCCGAACTCGTGGGCGCGCAGCCCGTCACGGTGCAGGCCGCTGAACTCGGCCAGGCCATGGCCACCGGCGTCGTCGAGTCGTACATGTCCTCGGGTTCCACGGGCTTCGACACCAAGACCTTCGAGCACATCAAGTACTGGTACGACACCCAGGCCTGGCTGCCGAAAAACGCGGTGCTGGTGAACAAGCGCGCCTTCGATGCGTTGGACAAGGCCACGCAGGACGCCGTGATGAAGGCCGCGGCCGACGCGGAAGTGCGCGGCCTGGCCGCCAGCAAGCGCACCAACACCGACTCGCTGGACAAGCTCCGCGCCAACGGCATGCAGATCCTGCAGCCCTCGGCGCAGCTCAAGGCCGACATGAAGAAGGTGGGTGACGTGATGATCAAGGAGTGGCTCGACAAGGCCGGCCCCGAGGGCAAGCAGCTCGTCGATGCGTTCCTGAAGTAAGTCACCGCCTGTACCCCCGCCGCCCGCAGACCCCGATGCGCAGGTTCCTCGACGCCCTGTACGACAGCACCGCGTGGCTCGCGGCGCTGTGCATGGTGGGCCTGCTCGCGATGGTGCTGCTGGGCGTCGTGAGCCGGCTCGCGCACTTCCACGTGCCGGGCACCGATGCCTATGCGGGCTACCTGATGGCGGGCGCCGGCTTCCTCGCGCTTGCGCACACGCTCAAGCGCGGCGAGCACATCCGTGTGACGCTGCTGCTCGCCGCACTCGGCGTGCGCGCACGGCGCGCTCTGGAACTGTGGTCGCTCGCCGCGGCCCTGGCCCTGGCGGCGCTGTCGGCCTACTACAGCTGCAAGCTCGCCTGGCAAAGCCGCGCCTTCAACGACATCTCCACCTCCAACGACGCCACGCCGTTGTGGATCCCGCAGCTGGCGATGGCGCTGGGCAACGTGGTGCTGCTGGTCGCCTTCATCGACGAGTTCGTGCTCGAGCTGCGCGGGCTGCGCCCGGCTGCGAGCGAAGCCGGCAGCGAAGAAGCGCTGCACAACGAGTAGGCGCCGCGCGCCAGCCCACACTCGCCATGTCCGACCTCGGCATCACCGTCCTGCTCGTCGCAGCACTGTTCCTGATCCTCGCCAGCGGCGTGTGGATCGGCCTCACGCTCACGGGCGTCGCGTGGATCGGCATGCAGCTCTTCAGCTCGCGCCCCGCGGGCGACGCGATGGCGCTCACCGTGTGGAGCTCGTCGTCGAGCTGGACGCTGACTGCGCTGCCGCTGTTCGTGTGGATGGGTGAGATCCTCTTTCGCACGCGGCTCAGCCAGGACATGTTCCGCGGGCTGGCGCCATGGATGCAGGCGCTGCCCGGCCGGCTGCTGCACGTGAACGTGGCCGGCTGCACGATCTTCGCCGCCGTCTCGGGCTCGAGTGCGGCCACCTGCGCGACGATCGGCAAGATGAGCCTGCCCGAGCTCGCGCGGCGCGGCTACCCGGACGGCATCTCCATCGGCTCGCTGGCCGGTGCGGGCACGCTCGGCTTGCTGATCCCGCCTTCGATCATCATGATCGTCTACGGCGTGAGCGCCGAGGTGTCGATCTCGCAGCTCTTCATCGCCGGCGTGCTGCCGGGCATCATGCTGGCGTGCCTGTTCTCCGGCTACCTCGTGTACTGGGCGCTGCGCCACCCCGAGCTCGTGCCACCGGCCGACGCACCGATGAGCTTCGGCCAGAAGCTGCGCGAGTCGCGCCACCTGATCCCGGTGGTGCTGCTGATCGTGGCCGTGCTCGGCAGCATCTACAGCGGCATCGCCACCGCCACCGAGGCGGCAGCCGTCGGGGTGGTCGGCGCGCTCGTGATCTCGGCCGTGCAAGGGTCGCTGAGCTGGCAGACCTTCAAGGAGTCGCTGCTGGGCGGCACGCGCCTGTACTGCATGATCGCGCTGATCCTCGCCGGTGCCGCGTTCCTCACGCTGAGCATGGGCTACATCGGGCTGCCGCGCCACCTCGCCGAGTGGATCGCCACGCTCGGCCTCAGCCAGTTCGAGCTGCTGCTCGTGCTGATGGTCTTCTACATCGTGCTCGGCTGTTTCCTGGACGGCATCTCGATGGTGGTGCTCACGATGGGCGTGATCCTGCCCACGGTGCAGAAGGCCGGCATCGACCTCGTCTGGTTCGGCATCTTCATCGTGCTCGTCGTGGAGATGGCGCAGATCACGCCGCCGGTGGGCTTCAACCTCTTCGTGCTGCAGGGCATGACCAAGCGCGACATCGGCTGGATCGCCCGCGTCACGCTGCCCTTCTTCTTCCTGATGATCGCCGCGGTGGGGATCATCTACCTGGTGCCCGAGCTCGTCACCTGGTTGCCGCAGCAGATGCGGCGGTGACCGCCGGCACGGCCGACCCGTGCTTCTTCTGGGCCAGCGGCACGCCGTTGCGCACGGCCACGATCTCGGCCACGATCGACACCGCGATCTCCGCGGGCGTCTTGCTGCCGAGGTCCAGACCGATGGGCCCGTGCAGGCGGTCGATCTCGGCTTCGCTCAAGTCGAAGTCGCGCAGCCGCTGCTTGCGCTTGGCGGTGTTGCCGCGCGAGCCGAGCGCGCCCACGTAGAAGGCGGGCGACTTCAGCGCCTCCAGCAGCACCATGTCGTCGAGCTTGGGGTCGTGCGTGACGGCCACCACCGCACAGTGCGGGTCGAGCTGAAGCTCGAGCACGAGGTCGTCGGGCATCGCACGGCTGAAGGTCGTGCCGGGGATGTCCCAGGTCAGGTGGTACTCCTCGCGCGGGTCGCAGCACACCACCTCGAAGTCGAGCATCAGCGCCATCTGCGCCACCGCGCGCGAGAGCTGCCCTGCCCCCACGATCAGCAGCCGCCAGCGCGGGCCGAAGAGCGCCCGCAGGCACGTGCCGTCGAAGGTGAAGGCCTCGCCGCGCGAGGCACTCTCGACCGCGACGGCACCGGTGGAGAGCTCGAGCCGGCGCGCGACGAGCTCGTGGCGCGCGGTACGGGTCAGCACCTCGTCGATCCAGCCGGTGTCGGCCAGTGGCTCCTGCACCAGGCGCAGGTTGCCGCCGCACGGCAGGCCGAAGCGCGCGGCCTCCTCCTTCGTCACGCCGTAGGTGACGAGCGAGGGGCGCGGCACGCGCTCGCCGTGGCGCACCCGGTCGATCAGGTCATCTTCCACGCAGCCGCCCGAGACCGAGCCGACGACGAGCCCGTCGTCGCGCAGCGCCAGCAGCGCCCCGGGTGGACGCGGGGCCGAGCCCCAGGTTTCGATGACGGTGACGAGCCACACGGCGCGGCCTTCGCGCACCCAGTCTCGGGCCTGTTGCAGCACTTGCAGGTCTAGGCTGTCCATAGGTGTCCTCCGCTCCAATCCGCCGTGCCCGGTGGCGCTGCACCGGACCACATGCCGCCGCGCGCCTTCGCGTGCGGCGCCGGCTCGCACCCTAGCGCCGCAGCGCCCAGAACAGCACGAGCACGATCACCACCGCCGCACCGACCCACCACACGAGGCGGCTCGGGCCAGCCGCTGCAGCCGGGGCAGCCGGCACGGCCGCGGGAACCTCCGCCGGTACCCCCACCTCCTCGCGCAGTCGCGTCTCGAAAGCCTGGAAGAAGTCTTCGCTGACCTTGGCCGCCGCCGCGTCAACGAGCCGCGAGCCGATCTGCGCCATCTTCCCGCCCACCTGCGCGCGCGCCGTGTAGCGCAGCCGGGTCTGGCCGGCCTCGTCCTCGAGTGAAACGTCCGCCGAGCCCTTGCCGAAGCCCGCCGCGCCACCCTGGCCATCGAAGTGGATCGTGTAGCTCGCAGGCGCCTGCACGTTCGAGAGCTTGAGATTGCCCTTGAAGCGCGCGCTCACGGGGCCGACCTTCACCGCCACCAGCACAGCGAAGGCATCGTCGCCCGTGCGCTCGAGCGACTCGCAGCCCGCGATGCAGGCCTTGAGCACCTCGGGGTCGTTCAGCGCGGCCCAGGTGCGCTCGCGCGGGGCGGGAATCAGTCGGTCACCGGTCAGTTCCATGGTCGCAATCCCTGTTCAGCCCTCGCGGCTCAGGCGCGCGGGCGTGGTCTCAGCAGCGTCGCCGGCCGCACGGCCGGCGCTCGCAAGGCCCGGCCGAGGTCGGCCAGGCTCGCCAGATTGTGCACGGGCAGGAAGCGGTCCACATGCGGCAGCAGTGCCCGTACGCCGGCCGCCCGTGGCTCGAAGCCCTCGAAGCGCAGCAGCGGATTCAGCCACACCACCTCGTGGGCGAGCCGGTGCAGCTGCTCGGCCGCCTGCGCGAGCGCGCCCTGGTCGTCACGGTCCAGCCCGTCGGTGACGAGCAGCACCGCCGCGTTCGCGCCGAGCACGCGGCGCGCCCAGCGCCGGTTGAAGGTGTCCAGGCAGGCCCCGATGCGCGTGCCGCCCTTCCAGTCGCTCACCTGCTCCTCGGCCGCGCGCAGCGCGGCGTCGGGGTCGCGGTGGCGCAGCGCGCGCGAGACGTTCGTGAGCCGGGTGCCGAAGGTGAAGACCTGCACCCGGACATGGTGCCGCACGAGCCCGTGCAGGTAGTGCAGGAAGAGCCGGGCGTAGCGGTCCATCGAGCCCGAGATGTCCAGCAGCACCACCAGCGGGGGCAGCTCGCGCCGCGGCTGCGTGCACACCGGCGCAAGTGCGTGGGGCGTGCGCACCATGCGCTGCAGCGTGCGGCGCAGGTCGATCGTGGCGCCAGCGGAGGAAGCCTCGTGCCGCCGGCGGCGCACCGGCTGCACGGGCGGTGGCAGCCGCTGCGCGAGCGCCCGCGCGAGCGCGTACTCGGCGGTGGTCATCGACTCGAAGTCCGCGCGCTGCAGCCGCTCGCGCTCGGAAAACGAGAACGTGGTGTCGAACTGCACCTCGTCGTGGCCGTTGTCCGGGGCGGCTGGCCGCTCGGGCTTCTCGCGCGGGGCACTCAGCGCCTCGGCCAGGCGCTGCCCCTGCGCGGCGCGCTCGGCCTGGCCGCGCCCGGACACCTTGGGCAACATCAGGTACATGAGTCGCTCGAGCAGCTTCGGGTCGCGGAAAAACGCGTCGAAGGCGGCGTCGAAGATCGCCTGCTGCTCGTGGCGGTCGAGCATCACGGCCGAGAGCGCGGCGTGCAGGTCTTCACGGCGCTGCACCCCCACCGTCTCCACCGCCGCCACGGCCGAGAGCACGCGGTCGGGCCCGACCTGCAGCCCCGCGCGGCGCAGCACGCGCGAGAAGTGAACGAGGTTGTCGACGATCACACGGGTGCGGCCGCCGCTGGCGGAGGGAGCAGCGCGCGCGCACGCAGCTCGTCCAGGATCTTCGCCGTGTCGCCACCTTGCATGCGCACGATGTCGTCCTGGTACTTCAGCAGCACGCCGAGTGTGTCGTGCACGTTGGCGGGGTCCAGGCTGATCGCGTTCAGGGCCACGAGCGCGTTCGTCCAGTCGATGGTCTCGGCCACGCCCGGGGCCTTGAAGAGGTCGAGGCTGCGCATGCGCTGCACGAACTCCACCACCTGCCGGCTCAAGCGCTCAGGCGCGCCCGGGGCCTTGAGCCGCACGATCTGCAGCTCGCGCTCGACGTCGGGGAAATCCACCCAGTGGTACAGGCACCGGCGCTTGAGCGCGTCGTGGATCTCGCGCGTGCGGTTGCTCGTGATCAGCACCACCGGCGGTGCGCTCGCGCGCACGGTGCCGAGCTCGGGAATGGTGAGCTGGTTTTCCGCCAGCACCTCGAGCAGGAAGGCGTCGAAGGGCTCGTCGGCACGGTCGAGCTCGTCGATGAGCAGCACCGGCGGCTCGCTTTGCGTGAGCGCGGCCAGCAGCGGGCGCTCGATCAGCATGTCTCGCGCGTAGAGGTCCTTCACGAGGCGGTCGTGGTCGACCTCGTGCGCGGCCTCCGCGAGGCGGATCTCCACCATCTGCCGCGCCACGTTCCACTCATAGGCCGTCTGAGCGACGTCCAGCCCTTCGTAGCACTGCAGTCGCAGCAGCCGCGCCCCCATCAGTGCCGCCAGCGCCTTGGCAAGCTCGGTCTTCCCCACGCCCGGCTCGCCTTCGAGGAAGAGCGGGCGGCGCAGCGTGAGCGCCAGGTAGAGCACGGTGGCCAGCCGCCGGTCGCACACGTACTGCTGCGCGGCAAGCCGCTCGATGACCTCGTCGACCGAGGCAGGCAGGGAAAAGGAGGTGCTCATCGCAAGGCCCAGGCAAACAAAAACGGCGGCACGGCCGCAGGCCGGTGCCGCCGTCGACACCGCACCGCGTGCGCGCGGTGCGGCTTTCCTCAAGCTTAACGCGCGAGCGCCGCCTCCACCGCGCGCGCCGCCATCACCGGGATCATCGCCGCCCGGTATTCGGCCGACGCATGCAGGTCGCCGTTCATTCCCGCGCTGGAGAGCTTGACCGCCTTGGCTGCCGCCGGCGTGAAGCTGGCGGACAGCGCCGCCTCGATCTCGGTGGCGCGAAACACGCTGCTCCTTGCCCCCGTGACGGCCACGCGCACGCCGCCGGCGCCCTGGCTGACGAAGACACCCACGAGTGCGAAACGCGAGGCTGGCTGCTTGAACTTCACGTAGGCCGCACGTGTGGGCACCGGGAATTCCACCGCCGTCACGAGCTCGCCAGGTTGCAGCGCCGTCTCGTACAAGCCGGTGAAGAAATCATCGGCTGCGATCTTGCGCCGGTCGGTGTGGACCGTCGCTCCGAGGCCGACCACGGCGGCCGGGTAGCACGCCGCAGGGTCGGCATTGGCGATGGACCCGCCGCAGGTGCCCATGTTGCGCACCATCTGGTCGCCGATGCCACCAGCCAGTTCGGCCAGCGCCGGGATGGCCTTCAGCACGTCCGGGGACGCTGCGACGGCCGCGTGCTTGGCCGTGGCACCGACGATGACCCGGCCACCCTCGGCGGCCACGGCGGCCATCACGCCGATGCCCGCCAGATCGACGAGCTTCTCGGAAGACGACAGGCGCAGCTTCATCGCCTGCACCAGGCTCTGGCCGCCGGCCAGGTATCGGGCATCGCCCTGGCAGGCCGCCACCGCCGCCTCGATCGAGGCCGGACGTTCGTATTGGAAGGAATACATGTCGTAGAACTCCTGGTGTGCGGTTCAAGCCTGGCCGCGGGCGGCGCGCCAGATGCGCTCCCGCGTGGCGGGCATCGCGATGTCACGGATACCCAGGGCATCGGTCAGCGCGTTGATGAAAGCCGGAGGCGAGCCGATGGCACCCGCCTCGCCGCAGCCCTTCACGCCCAGCGGATTGTGCGTGCAGGGCGTGCAGGTGTGGTCGACCTGGAAGCTCGGCAGGTCGTCGGCACGCGGCATCGCGTAGTCCATGTACGAGCCCGTGAGCAGCTGCCCCGACTCGGGGTCGTAGACGCAGCCCTCGAGCATCGCCTGCCCCAGGCCCTGCGCGATGCCGCCGTGCACCTGGCCCTCGACGATCATCGGGTTGATGATGTTGCCGAAGTCGTCCACGGCGGTGAACTTCTCCACCGTCGTCACGCCGGTGTCGGGGTCGACCTCCACCTCGCAGATGTAGCTGCCGGAGGGGTAGGTGAAGTTCGTCGGGTCGTAGAACGCGTTCTCGTTCAGGCCCGGCTCGAGCTTGTCCAGCGGGTAGTTGTGCGGCACGTAGGCGGTGAGCGCCACCGAGCCGAAGGGCACCTTCTTGTCGGTGCCCGCCACCTTGAACTCGCCGTTCTCGAACTCGATGTCGGTGTCGGCCGCCTCCAGCAGGTGCGCGGCGATCTTCTTGCCCTTGGCGATGATCTTGTCTACCGCCTTGACGATGGCCGAACCGCCCACGGCCAGCGAGCGGCTGCCGTAGGTGCCCATGCCGAAGGGCACGCGCCCGGTGTCACCGTGCACGATCTCCACGCTCTCCACGGGGATGCCGAGCTTGGCCGCCACCACCTGCGCGAAGGTCGTCTCGTGCCCCTGGCCGTGGCTGTGCGAGCCGGTGAAGACCGTCACGGTCCCGGTGGGATGCACGCGAACCTCGCCCGCCTCGAACAGGCCCGCGCGCGCCCCGAGCGCCCCCGCCACGTTGCTCGGCGCGATGCCACAGGCCTCGATGTAGCAGCTGTAGCCCAGGCCGCGCTTCTTCCCGCGTGCCTCGGAGGCGGCCTTGCGGGCGGCGTAGCCCTTCACGTCGGCCAGCTCGATGGCCCGCTCCAGGTGAGCCGCGTAGTCGCCGGTGTCGTACGTCAAGCCCACGGGCGTCGCGTACGGGAACTCGGTGATGAAATTGCGGCGGCGGATGTCGGCCGGGTCCATCCCCATGTCGCGCGCGGCCGTCTCGACGATGCGCTCGACCAGGTAGGTGGCCTCGGGCCGGCCGGCGCCGCGGTAGGCATCCACAGGCGCCGTATTGGTGAAGACGGCCTTCACCTCGGCGTAGATCGCCGGCGTCTTGTACTGGCCGGCCAGCAGCGTCGCGTAGAGGATCGTCGGCACGGCCGAGGCGAAGGTGGACAGGTACGCCCCCATGTTCGCCACCGTCTTCACGCGCAGCGCGA
>JBDKFA010000051.1:0-5247 GCA_039798945.1 Pseudomonadota bacterium | reverse complement strand
AAGTCCTTCCGAGTCACACCGAAGGCGTTGCTGCTGTAGTCACGACCACCGGATTCCTTCAGGGTTATATGGGCGGTGCTCGCGTCCGTGGGCACCCATCCAATCTTCAGCTTCGGTAAGGTCTGTTCCTCGATCGCCGACGTGTATTCGCTGGTGTAGCTCAGGATGATCCGCAAGAAGGGTTGATTCACCGCTGGCCAGAGGACGCCGCCGGGTTTGGACGGCGTGAGATCGGTGCTCCCTACCTGCACAACGTACTGCACGGCCTTAACCTCAACGCCAGCGCTCAGCAACGTGACGTCGACCATCTTGAGGTATCCGCGCTGGGCAAGGTACTCGACGTCATGGCCGTACTTGGCGGCTTCCTCCTCGGTCATGCTCTTCGAACTCTCCGCGATCATCCTCAAGTCCGCCGTGAACCGACGGACAACTTTCGCGACATCCTCCTTCGTGAAGGTGAATGTGCTGGTACTGCTGCCGGTGCCGCTCATTCGTCATCCTCCACCTTGAAGCGCGGGCCAAAGACTTCTTTCCAAAGCTCCACGTCGTCGTCCTCCGAAGCCAGAACTGCGTCTTCCCAGGACTGGTTGGCCACTGCCTTTATCTCAAGCCGTTCGTCTTCGGTGATTCTGGATGCGGCGTTATTTCGGTTGTTCACTGGGTCGACGATGACGACGGGATGGGTGAACTTCACTGCCGCGCCACCTCGGTTCTCGATGAAGTCGATCCGTTCCTTCAAACCGGACTGGGCGATGTACAGGAGGAAATCCCGGAACCGCTTCTCGATACTGGCGCCGTTACCGTTCTTCTCCAGCAGGTAGGCCATGATCAGCTCAATATGGAAGGACTTCAGGCCGGCAGGCTTGTGGTGGTTCTTCCAGCGCTTGCCCATCCGCACCAGCGTCCGGAAATGCTCGTCGGTCCCTTTGCGGTCGGCGACGAACTTGATGGAGCAGGGCGCGCACGTCTCGCTCTTGGAGCCGTCCTGGATGTCGAACTGCCAACCGTAATCCGGTCGCGTGGGGTCCTGAATCAGGGGGACGATGTCGACAGCTAGGCCGGTACCAACGAACGTGACTGTTGCAGCGCGCCGTTGGATCTCGAAGTCCTCAACCTTCTTGGTCGGGTAGATCTTGATCAGCAACTCGTAGATGGTGTCGCTCAACTGCTTGAACGTCTCGTGGCTCGCATCCTTGCCCGTGATGTAGAACACCACATCAACGTCGACGGCGTCGTCATTGGTCTTACGCAGGATTGTGTACTTCGCGAAGGAGCCCGCTTTAACGACCTTCGTCACTTTGAGATCTTCGCGGTTCTCTACGTGCTTGCGCAGTTCCCTGATCAGGCGATCGACCTGCTCGTGGTACTCAGTGCGCTTCTGCTGCGGCAGGCGCAGCACGTTGCTGTCGTACCAGAGAAGTTGGGTATTCGTCAGTGGCAAGTGGTCCTCCCTTGGCGCTCTACGGCGCTCGTGACCGGACTGCTGTTGTGGCCAGGCGCTTACGAGCCCATACCGGACGCGACCAGGTCGGCCGCCACGATGGCGGCAGCCCTGGATGCGAGATCGTGAAACTGGTTGTCCTTTGTGGTGTCCCCGAAGTCGCTGATGCCGCGGATGACCAAGCACGGTACGCCGTGCGTCTCGCAGGCCGTGAAGATGCCGACCGCTTCCATCTCGGCGATCTCGATCTTTCCCTGGAGATCGCGCAACTGCTTGAACTTGACAGGATCGCGGAGCAACTTCTCGCCACTCGCGATCGTTGCGGCCTTCGGCATCAGGTCTTTGGAAACATTGCCAATCTCCGAGCTCTCCGGCAGCTGGAGCGACTGCGCTTCGCGCGCTGCGCGGATCCGTTCCCTGACCGACGAGGGAGAGGCAAGGTAAGTCGTGATCTTCTGCTGAACCCCGAACACAGGCCGATAGGTCTCAGGGCGGGCCTGGCTCTGGCCGTTTTCCAGCGCTGCTCCTTCGTAAGCAACGACACGATCGGAGATCACTACGTCGCCCAGTGCCACCTTCTCGCGCATGCCAGCCGCGATGCCGAGCATGATGACGAGCTTGGGTTTGAACTCGGAAAGCAGCGTGGCGGTGATGGTCGCCGCGCCAACATTACCGGCCATGCCGAAGCTCGCAATCGTGCAAATGGTGGTCGATCCGCTCGTCGTGGTGACCTGCGCGCGCCAGTGGTCTTGCCCGATATTTGTGCTGGACGCAGGCGTGTTTTCCTCAATCCCGAACGCTAGGCGCGCGGCTTTAAGTTCCACGGCAAGCGCGGTCAGGATCAGCACATCAGTCGGCGCGGCTCCGGCCTTTGCCTTGAGCTCTCGCTCAATGAGTGCGACGACCTGGGTTGCAATGGCAGCGACGGGTTGTATGGGCTCCTCCAGCGACAACGCTGGCGTCTTCGACACGGCATCAGTGCCGGTATGGCTCAGGAAGGACAAGGGCTCTGCCATAAATCTGCGATGCAGCCCGATCGCGCCTTCACCGTCCTCGCTGTTGGCGCCGATCTTGAGGTCCATCGGGTAGACGGGTAGCCCTAGCCTCAAGAGCTTGTAGGCGCGGTCGGCGACTCCCTTACCACCGCCGAGGGCGATCATTGCTGCCGCGTGCTTGGCTTGCGCATCACCCACGTTGCCCCCGGTGACCACTTCGTCCGGGATCACGTCGAGCCTTGCAAGGCCACGCATCGACAGCCTGCCAATAAGCTGGCGCTGTTCGGCGTTCATCTTTTCGAGCCGGTTCTTCTCGGCCAGCACAATGATCACGCGTGGGGAAGACGCCTCGCCGGGATGGCGGGCGTCGATCTCACGCAGCACCGTCCAGTCGAACAGTAGGGGCTGATTCGCTCCATTGACGGGCTCGGCCGCCGTGTAGACAACGAACCCGTAGCCAGCCTCTAGCACCCTTTTCGTCAGTTCGCGGACGAATTCGTGTGCGCGATCCAGGGAGATCGTTTCAGCGGAGAGCGAGGCGCTGCCCGCGAGGAGAAAGAACGTGGGTTTGTGATTCGATTGCATCATTCGCCTGAGGCAGGCTGCGAGTCAGTCGATAGTCGGACGCAACAGCTCAGGCGCAAGTTGGACGCGCGCAGCACCAATCTGCCGGCTCGTGCCCCGGGAGCGCATCGCAGACAGCCTCCGCTTGCTTTCGCCCGCAGTTCTTCGCTTAGTTTGGTCTGAGAGTTATAGCGAGTAACCTAGCGTTGCAGAATATAGCAGCGACCGCGTTGCTCAGTGGTCCGCGCGACGAGCGAGGTCGCTGACCGGGTGCAGGGAGTTCATGGGCTGGCACCAGTCAGCACGCGCCGCGCCAGCCCTTCGCGCACCATCTACTGGCAGCTGCACCTCATACAGCGGACCTTCGGGCATCCCTTGGACGAAAGGGCCAGTGGCCGCTTTATAGCGGTCAGCGTGAGTTCGACTCGCTGCGGCGACCGGCTGCAAACGCTGCTCTGGAGCCGTTCGGCAGTCAAGCAGATCCAGGTTTCGCCGCCATCGCGCGCTCACATTCGCCGCGATGCTCGCTGCCCTCCAGCCCGGATTCAGTCCCTCCCACAAGCCCCGATTCCCCCAGACGCCGCGCCGCCCGCTTCCTACGATGCCTCCACCGCTGACGCACCCCCGCGTCGCGGACCCACCGATGCACAGGAGGCCCCATCGCACGCAGCGCGCTCTCGACGACGAGCAGTCCGGCCCGGCGCGGCGCGATGGCGCTGTCTGCATTGGCAGGGCTGCTCGTCGCAGCGCCATCCTGGGCCTGCTGGGATGAGGCGGCCGCCCGCTACGGCCTGAGCAGCCATCTGCTTTACGCGATCGCCCGCACCGAATCGGGCCTGAACCCGGTAGCCGTGGGCCGCAACCGCGACGGCTCGCGCGACATCGGGCTCATGCAGATCAACTCCTCGTGGCTGCCCACGCTGGCCAGCCACGGGATCGCCGAGCACCACCTGTTCGATGCGTGCACGAGCATCCACGTGGGCGCCTGGATCCTGGCGGGCAACGTCTCCCGCCTCGGCTACACGTGGGAGGCCGTCGGTGCCTACAACGCGCGCAGCGTACCGCTGCGCCGCGCCTATGCCCAGAAGGTGCACCGCGAGCTGATGGCGACCACGACCGCCAGCGCGCGCCGTACCGCAGCGAACGATTCCCCCGAACGCCTCGCGTCGGCCACCCCTCCCGGGCTGGCGCGGGGTCTCCACGCGCAGTGAGGGCGCGCGAGCCCTCCACCCCAACCGCCAACCTCACTGCCCTGGAGACACCCTTGAACCGTTACCTTCCCACGACCCAACAGACGGCAACCCGCCTCGCCACCGTAGCGCCGGTGGCCCTGCTGCTCGCGCTCGGCGCCACGTCGGCCTTCGCTGGCACGACCGGCACCGAGTTCCAGACCATGTACACGACCATGCTGAACTGGGCCACCGGCTACCTCGGCAAGGCCATCGCGGTCGCAGCCTTCATCCTGGGCGCGGGCATCGGCGTGGCGCGCTCCTCGCCGATCCCGGCTCTCGCGGGCGTGGTCTTCGCGCTCTTCATGGTCTACGTGCCGACCATCATCGACTCGATCATGACCGCCACGATCTGACGGTCGGGCAGTCATGAGCGACGTCGCGCTGGAGATCCCGCGCCGGCTGAACGATCCCCCACGCATGTTCTGGTGGGAGATCGACATCTCGCTGCTGTTTCTGGCGGCGGTGCTGGCCGGAATGATCGCGGGCTTCTTCGTCACCGGATGCGCCGCGGGGGTGCTGCTCGCCTGGGCCTATGGCAAGGCCAAGTCGGGTGAGCACCCCGCCTTCGCGCTGCACCTGCTGTACTGGCACCTGCCGGCGCCGGTCTCCGGCCTGAAGCGCACACCGCCCTCGCACCTGCGGGAGCTGGTGGGATGAGGCTTGACTGGCTGCGATCGGACCTTGCCGGTGCGCGCCGGGCCAGCACGTTGCTGGCGATCCTGCTCGCGACCTCGATGCTGGCCACGCTGCTGCTAGCCGCACACACATTGCGCCAGGCCGGACGCGAGCGCGTGGTGGTGGTGCCGCCCGCCATCCACAAGACCTTCTGGGTCGAGGCCGAGCGGACGAGTCCCGAGTACCTGGAGCAAATGGGCTACTTCCTCGCCCAGCTCACGCTCAACGTCACCCCGCAAAGCGTCGAGCACCAGTCGCGCCTGCTCCTTCAGTACGCCGCACCGGCGTCCTGGGGCGATCTGCGCACCGCGATGGCCGCCAACGCCGAGCGCATCAAGCG
>JBDKFA010000050.1:0-9754 GCA_039798945.1 Pseudomonadota bacterium | reverse complement strand
CCACGTCGCAGAAGCTGCACTTCTTCCAGTAGCAGCCGTGCGCCACCGTGAGCTTGTTCCAGCGGCCGTCGCTCCACAGCCGGTGCATCGGGTTGAGCAGGTCCAGCAGCGACAGGTAGCGCGCAAGTGGCAGCCCGTCCCACGTGGGGGTGCCCACCTCCTCGAAGCGCACGTCGGGCTCCTGCCAGGTGGCGCGTTGCACCGCGCCCGCCACGCGCGTGAAGGTGCGCACGAGGCGTGCTGCGCTGCGGCGGCCCGTCCAGTGCTCCAGCAGCGCCAGCAGCGGGCGCTCGCCCGCATCGAGTGTGACCGCGTCCACGAAGTCGAAGAGCCGCGGCTCGGCGAGCTCGCGCAGCTCGGTGTTCACGTAGCCGCCGCCCAGGGCAATGCGCAGCCCCGGCCGCGCCGCACGCGCCGCCTGCGCGATGCGCAACGCGCCGTACATCGCGCCCGGGAACGGCACGCTCAGCAGCAGCACATCGGGCTCATGCTCGACCAGCGCCTGCTGCGTGAGCTGCGCGAGCCAGTCGTCCAGCAGCGTCGGCGGGGCAGCCAGGGCAGCGGCCAGCGGCTCGAAGCTGGGCTGGCTCGCGGCGAGCTTCTCGGCATAGCGCACGAACTCAAAGCGCGGATCGACCCCGTCCTTCACGACATCAGCGATGTCGTTGAGGTAGAGCGTGGCCAGGTGGCGGGCGCGGTCGGTGGTGCCCAGGCTGCCGAAGGCCCAGGCGAGCGGGTCGTCGTCGCCCGCACCCACCCCCTGCGCATAGGCCTCGAGCACCCGAAACCGCTCGCCCTCGGGCAGAAAGCCGCCCATGCAGATGCGGTGCGCCAGCGTCGGGTCGCGGCCCTGCAGGAAAGCCACCACGGGCTCGATGCTGTTCGCGTAGGCCTCGAAACGTTCGAGGAACGCCGCCACGCGCGGCGTGCGCACTTCAGCGCCCGTGCGGCCGAGTGCCTCGCGCAGTGCCCCCAGCCCGGGGCGCGACAGCAAGGTGAGCGCCAGCGCCAGCGCGAGGTCGCACTGGCGCGCATCGACGCCGCGCGCGCGCAGAAACCCGGTGAGGTAGGCGGTGGAGGGGTAGGGCGTGTTCAGCTGCGTCATCGGCGGGATGACCGCCAGCACGCGCAGCCCGGGGGCGGCTTGGGGCATGCCGCATTGTCTGCGGCCAGCGCTGCGCAGGCGTGCCGCCGGCGCCTGCGAGGGCCGCCAAGCCCGTCACAAGGCGGCGGGTGGCCGGTCGGGACACCACGCACTTGCGGCGCCGTAGGCAGCCAGCGCCAGGGCCACGCATGCCCCGCTGGGCGCGTCGAAGGCCCAACTCGCCGCGACGCCGGCGGCGCAGGCGGCCACCCCGCCCGCCCGGGCGGCTGCGGGCGAGAGCCCTGCGCGCTGCCACAGCGCCGGCGCGATCAGGGCGGCGAACACCAGGAACAGGCCGAGCACCGGCACCGTGAGGCTCGCCACCACGGCGAAGACGGGATAGAAGATCAGGTCGCGCGACAGTCGGGAGGCGAGCAGCGCCACCACCGCCGCGCAGCCGGCGAGCACCGCCACCTGCGGCCCGCGTGCCCACAGCACGTCGGCCGCCAGCAGCTCGGCCAGCCGCTCGCGCCCGTGCGGGTCCTGGCGTGCGCCAAGCAGCGCCACACTGGCGCCGGCCACGTACAGCAGCCCGATCAAGGCCTCGCGCTGGCCGGGCCAGCGCCGCGACAACACGGCGACGACGGCTGCGCAGGCCAGGGCCCCCGCGACGGCCAGGGCCTGAGTGGTCAGCCAGTCGGGGTGGTCGACGAGTGCCCCCACCCACAGCGCCGCTGCGGCGGCCGCCTGCGCCACCGCCAAGTCGATGAACACGACCCCGCGCGCCAGCACGTGCGCACCCAGGGGGGCAAGCGCGAGCAGGCCGAACGCGAGCGCTGCCACGGGCAGGGCGAACCAGGCGTCGGGCATGAGGGCCGACCAGTCGGGCGTCATCGCCCAGCCGCCTTCAGCAACTCGCGCACCAAGCCCTCCATCCACTGCACCAACTCGCGCTCGCCAGCCTCGTCGCGAACGGTCGCCGGCAAGGTCAGCACCGGCACCTTGGCGCCCGCGGCTTGCAGCTCCCGACTGAGCCAGCGCCCAGCTCGGGGGTCCTGATGGTCCGCGATGACAAGTGCCACCGGAGGTGAGGCACGCAGGCCCTGCACCAGCCGCTGAAGGTGTCCCGGGGTGGGCGACATGCCCGGCCGGGGCTCCAGGTCGGCGATCTGCTGCAGCCCGAGCCACAGCCAGAGGTAGCCGAAGGTCGTGTGCTGCGCAGCCACGGGCAGCCCCCGTAGCGGGGCTGCCCGGCGTTCCCACTGGGCAATCTGCTCGCGCCAACGCCGCTCGAAGGCTGCGCGCCTGTGCTCGATGGCGGCTTTCTCCGAGGGGGCCTCCTGACCGAGTCGCACGGCCAGTGCGTGGGCCACCTCCAGCAGCTTGCGCGGGTCCGTGTGCAGGTGGGGGTTGCCCTCGGCGTGCACGTCGCCGGCCCAGGGCGTGCCGATGGCCCCGGGCTGCGGGTCGATCAGCTCCACGTGGTCGGCGGCGAAGAAGACGTCCTGCACGCGCGCGTTGCCCGCGCGCTGCTGCAGCGTGGGCAGCCAGCCCGCCTCGAGCGACGCCCCGGTGCACACCGCCAGGTCGGCCGAGCGCAGCTGGGCGATCAGCGCCGGGCGGGCCTCGATGTGGTGCGGGTCCTGGCCGGCGTGGGTGGCCACATGCAGCCTGGCCTGGGGCAGCAGCACGCGCGTCAGCGCCGCCCACTCGGGCTCGCAGGCGAAGACGGTCAGGGCCGACGCGGGCACGGCGAACACCGCCCCGAGCCACCCGCACAGCGCCGCCCGCCAGCGATGGCGCCCCGCCCCCGCCCCCGCCCTAGTACGCATGTGCACCATGCGCACCGAAGGCCAGCACGTACTGCAGCTGCACCGCGCGGCGCGCCGGGTTCTCGAAGCCCACGGCGTCGCGCTGCCCGCTCAGCTGCAGCCGCAGCGACTGCATGTGGCTGGGCTTCCAGGCGAGCATCAGCGCGTACTCGCGCAGCAGCGCGCTGTCGAAGTGGTCCTCGTGCGGCACGCGCACGCGCAGCCAGTCGGCGCGCACCCCGGTCTCCCATTGCGGGTGGAAACGCCACACCAGCGTGACCGCGTGCGCCTCGTGCCGGTCGCGCGAGGTCGCGAAGCGGTTCAGCCCCGTGATGCGGGCGGCCTCGAACCCCAGACGCAGCTGCTGCCCGCGGTTGTTGCCGCCGGGCGCCCATTTCCAGGTGGCGTCGATCATCCAGGTGTTGCGGCCGCTGAAGCGAGCGCCGTGGGCGTGGCCATGTTCGTGCGCATGATCCTCGTGCTCCTTCTCGTGCTCCTCCTCGTGTTCATGGTCCTCGACCGCGGCCTCGCGACGGTTGCGGATGTGGGACAGGCCGAGCTGCCAGCTGTGCGAGCGGTTGAGGTCGGCGCCGGTCTTCACGACGAAGGTGGCGATGCCCGGGCTGCGCACGGCGGCTGCCGTCTCCTCGACCAGGCGCTTGCCGCGAAACGCCTCGGCGCCGACCATCAGGTAGAACGGCGTGGGTGCCGTCCAGTTCAGGCGCAGGCCGTCGTCGTTCCAGTGGCCGCCGAAGAAGCCGCGGTACAGCAGCGGGCGCTCGACGAAGTCGTCGGCGTGCGGGTGCTGGGCATTCAGGTAGCCGATCTGCGAGGCGAAGCGGCCGGCACGCAGCTGCAAGCCGGCGGGCAGGCGCGTGGTCTCGAGCCAGGCCTCCTCGATGCCCTTCTCCAGCTGGCCGTCGTGCGTGGCCACGGTGGCGCTCAGCTGGGCCTTGGCGAGGGCGCCCAGCGGCCCGCTGGCCGTCAGATCGCTGTGGCCGAGCTGCAGGCCCCGGTCGCGGGTGCCCAGCTCGAGGGCGCGCGTGGTGTGGGTCAGGTCGAGCACGGCGCCGAACTGCCAGCCGCCTGCGGACTGCGCCGCAGCCGTGACACAGGCGGTGCCCAGCGACAGGGCCAGGGTCAGGGTGGTGAGTGTCGTCATGGGCCAGCCACGCGCAGCGGTGCGGTGCAAGGTCATCAGGGTTCTCCGTCGTGATGGGGGGTGTCCAGGGGTTGCGCTGCGGAAAGCCGGCACCGTTACACGCGGTACCGGGCATGGCTGCGGCCGCAGGACATCACGGCTTGGTCTGCCGGGCAGAGCGGAACACCGAACCGCGCAAGGTCTTCCTGGAATCCTTAGTATATTGCGAATGCATTCGCATTTAAGAATAACCGCGCCGAGCTTCGATGCCATCGAGCCCTGTCGGCGGCGGACAGGACTTGGGCTACCCTTGATGCATGGAACGCAACACCCGCCAGCGCACCGCCATTCGCGAGGCGATCGCGCAGGCCGGCCGCCCGCTGCTGCCCCAGGAGGTGCTGCAGGCCGCGCAGCCGCGCGCGCCCGGGTTGAGCATCGCCACGGTCTATCGCAACCTGCGCACGCTGGTGGAGGACGGCCTGCTGCGCCCGGTCGTGCTGCCGGGGGAGAACGCGCGCTACGAGGTGGCCGACACCGGGCATCACCACCACTTCCAGTGCCGGGTGTGCCAGCGCGTGTTCGAGGTAGAGGCCTGTCCCGGCAATCTGGCCGCGCTGGCACCGGCCGGATTCACGGTGGAAGACCACGACCTGACGCTGTACGGCCGCTGCAGCGACTGCGCGCCGGCTCGCGCGACCGGGGCCTCCGGCACCGCCGCGTGCGCGGTGTCGCCCCGCACCACCCACGCACACCGACACCGCTGAGCCGGCCGGCACCGTCGTCGGGCGGGTCTGTCGGGTGCGCGCGTCCGGCCGCGTCGATAATGGCCGCGCTGGACGCGCCGAACGTGCCGAACGCGCATCGGGGCCGGCCATGCTGACGCTGGCAGCATGGCAGCGGATCGCAGTGGCCAGCGCGATCGTCGCCGCACTGTGGCTCGCGGTCGGGTGGGCACTCGCGTGAGTGCGGCCGTGCGCCTGCGCGATCTGACGGTCGCCTACCGCGGGCACCCGGCCGTGCACCACCTGAGCGGCGAGTTCGTCGCCGGCCGCCTCGCGGCGGTCATCGGCCCCAACGGCGCCGGCAAGAGCACGCTGATGGCCGCGATGGCCGGCACCTGCCGCGACTTCCAGGGTGATCTCGACTGCCCACCCTCGGCCCAGGTGGCCTACCTGCCGCAGGCCGCCTCGCTGGACCGCAGCGTTCCGGTGACCGTGCACGAGGTGGTCGCGATGGGCCTGTGGCCGCGGCTGGGCAGCCTGCGCGGGCTGGACGACGCGGGCCGCACGAGCATCGACCGTGCGCTGGCCGCCGTCGGCCTGACCGGCTTCGAGCGCAGGCTGATCGGCGAGCTCTCGGCCGGGCAGGCACAGCGCGTGCTGTTCGCGCGCGTGCTGGTGCAGGATGCCCGGCTCGTGCTGCTGGACGAGCCGTTCAACGCCATCGATGCGCGCACCACCGCCGACCTGCTGGCCGTGCTGCAGGGCTGGAGACGCGAGGCCCGCACCGTGATCGCCGTGCTGCACGACCTGGAACAGGTGCGCAAGCACTTCGACGACGCGCTGCTGCTGGCGCGCGAGGCCGTCGCCTGGGGACCTGTGGCGCAGGTGCTGCGTGCCGAGCATCTGTCGCAGGCGCGCCGGATGGCCGAGGCCTGGGATGCGGACGCCGCCGTCTGTCGCAGGCGTACCTGATGGACGCCGGCGCCATCCTCGCCCAGGCCCTGCTGGCGCCGTTCGGGGAGTTCCCGTTCATGCGCCGCGCGCTGGTGGCAATGGTCGCGCTGGCTCTGGGTTGCGGCCCGATCGGCTGCCTGCTCGTGCTGCGCCGGATGAGCCTGGTGGGCGATGCCATGGCCCACGCGGTGCTGCCAGGTGCGGCCGCGGGCTTCCTGCTGGCGGGCCTGTCGCTGCCGGCGATGAGTGCGGGGGGCTTCGTGGCCGCTCTGGCGGTGGCGCTGGCCGCCGGTGTCGTCACCCGCAGCACCGCTCAGCGCGAGGACGCCAGCTTCGCCGCCTTCCACCTGATCGCGCTGGCGGCGGGCGCGCTGATGGTGTCCTTACGCGGCAACCCGGTGGACCTGATGCACCTGCTGTTCGGCAGCGTGCTGGCGGTGGACGCCGCCGCCCTGCTGCAGATGGCCACGGTGGCCAGCGTCACCGTGCTGGCCCTGGCGGTTTTCTACCGCCCGCTGGTCATGGAGACGCTGGACCCGTCCTTCCTGCGCAGCGTGGGCGGTCCCGCAGCGGCTGTCCATGCGCTGCTGCTGGTGCTGCTGGTGGCCAACCTGGTCAGCGCCTTCCTCGCGATGGGCACCTTGATGGCCGTGGGCCTGATGATGCTGCCGGCGGCCTCGGCCCGATTCTGGGTGGCGACGCTGCCGGCCATGGGAGCCCTGGCCGCGGGCCTGGGCATCGCCGCCGGCGCGGCCGGACTGCTGATCTCCTATCACGCCGAACTGCCCTCGGGCCCTTGCATCGTCCTGGTGTGCGGGGCCGTCTACCTGACGTCGGTGTTGGCCGGTGCGCGCGAAGGCGTACTGGTGCGCCGCTGGCGTCGTCAACGCCACTTGAACGCATGACACACGATGAACCAGGCGCCAGCCGGCGCCGCTTCCACCGCAGCGCCCTCGCCCTGCTGGCCGCCGCCTCGCCGGGCCTGACACCGGCGCAGTCCCGTCCACGCATCGTGGCCAGCTTCTCCATCCTGGCGGACATGGTGCGCGAGGTGTCGCCGCCAGAGTTCGACATCAGCGCGCTGGTTGGCCCCAACTCGGATGCCCACGTGTTCGATCCCACGCCGGCCGACGGCCGCCGGCTCGCGCAGGCCGATCTGGTGGTCGTCAACGGCCTGGGCTTCGAGGGCTGGATCGATCGGCTGGTCAGGGCCTCGGGCTACCGTGGCACGGTCGTGGTCGCCACGCGCGGCCTGACGCCACGCCAGGGTGGGCACCACGGCACGGACCCGCATGCGTGGCAGGACTTGACCCACGCGCGCCAGTATGCGCACAACCTCGCCCAGGCGCTGGCGGCCCGCTGGCCGCAGCACGGGCCGCAGGTCGAGGCGAGGCTGTCCGACTACCTGCGCCGCATTGACGAGCTGCACACCCGGGTGCGCGCCTGGATGGAGGCGATCCCGCGCAGCCAGCGGCGTGTCATCACGTCGCACGACGCCTTCGGCTACTTCGCCGACGCCTACGGCGTGGACTTCCTGACCCCGCGCGGGTGGACCACCCGCAGCGAGCCCTCCGCCGCCGCCGTGGCGCGCCTGGTGCGCCAGGTTCGCGAGCAGAAGGTGCGCGCGCTGTTCCTCGAGAACATCAGCGACCCCAGGCTGATCGAGCGCATCGCCGCGGAGTCAGGTGCCCGTGTGGGCGGGACGCTGTACTCCGACGCACTGTCGGCTGCGGACGGGCCGGCGGCGACTTACCTGAAGCTGTTCGAACACAACGCGCGCACCTTGGCCACAGCACTGCGCGCGCCTACATGAGCTGCCCGGCTGCTACAGCTTCTCCGTCTCCCCGGCCCGCGGCTGCCACTTCATGAGCCGCCGCTCGATGCGCCCTACGAGCCCGTCGAGCACCAGCGCGAAGGCCGTGAGCACGAGGATGCCGGCCATGACGGTGTTGATGTCGAAGGTGCCCTCGGCCTGCAGGATCAGGTAGCCCACGCCCTGGCTCGAGCCGAGGTACTCGCCCACCACCGCGCCGACGAAGGCCAGGCCCACGCTCGTGTGCAGGCTCGAGAACACCCAGCTCGTGGCACTCGGCAGGTAGACGTGGCGCAGCAGCTGCTTCGGCCCCGCACCGAGCATGCGTGCGTTGGCCAGCACCACCGGGCTGACTTCCTTCACGCCCTGGTAGACATTGAAGAAGACGATGAAGAAGACGAGCGTGACCCCGAGCGCCACCTTCGAGCCGATGCCCAGGCCGAACCACACGGCGAAGATCGGGGCGAGGATGATGCGCGGCATCGAGTTCAGCGCCTTGATGTAGGGCTCCAGGATCGCGCTGGCCATCGGCTGCAGCGCGAGCCACAGGCCCGCGCCGAGCCCGAGCACCGAGCCGATGCCGAAGGCCAGCAGCGTCTCCACGAGCGTCACCGCCAGGTGCCGGTAGATGTCGGCCTCCACCACGAACCAGTTCCAGACGCGCGAGGCGATCTTCACGGGCTCGCCGAAGAAGAAGGCGGCTTGGCGGTCGTTGTCGAACATGAAGGGCGGCACGAGCCCGGGGGCCGTCATCACGTGCCAGAACGTGAAGAGGGCGACCAGCAGCCCGACCTGCCAGACGCGCAGGTTGCCGGGGCGGGGCTTGATGAGCTTCCACATGGTCGTCTCGAGGTCTGGATGTCTAGAGGCCTGGAAGCCTCAGGCCGCCTTGAGCTGCTGCGCGTAGCCCTTGAGCACTTCCTCGCGCAGCACGTCCCAGATCGCGCGGTGCAGCTCGATGAAGCGCGGCGTGGTGCGCACCTCGGCCACGTCGCGCGGGCGCGGCAGGTCGATGGCGAACTCGCCGATCGGGCGGCTCGCCGGCCCGGCGGAGAGCACCACCACGCGGTCGCTCATCGCGATGGCTTCATCGAGGTCGTGGGTGATGAAGAGCACGGCCTTCTTCTTCTGCGCCCACAGCTCGAGCACCTCGTTTTCCATCAACTGGCGCGTCTGGATATCGAGCGCCGAGAAGGGCTCGTCCATCAGGATGATGTCCGGGTCGAGCGCGAGCGTCTGCGCGAGGCTCGTGCGCTTGCGCATGCCGCCGGAGAGCTGGTGCGGGTAGCGGTCGCCGAAGCCGCCGAGCCCCACGCGCTTGAGCCAGCCCTCGGCCTGCGCGCGCGCGTCGGCCAGCGGCACGCCACGGAACTCGAGCCCGGCCATCACGTTGCCGAGTGCCGTGCGCCAGGGCATCAGGCTCTCGGTCTGGAACATGTAGCCCGCGCGCGCGTTGATGCCCGCAAGCGGCGTGCCGAACACGTCCACGCTGCCCGTGCTCGGCTGCAGCAGCCCGGCCCCGACGTTGAGCAGCGTGCTCTTGCCGCAGCCCGTGGGGCCCACCACCGAGACGAACTCGCCCGCGCCCACCTCGAGCGAGACGCCGGCCACCGCGGTGTAGCGCTGACCGGGGTCGTCGCGGCTGACGAAAGTGCAGCTGACGTCGTGCAGGCGCAGCGCGGCCGGGTCAGTCATCGCGCGTTCCTTCAGACCTGCGTCAGCCCTTGGGGTACTTGGCGTTGGCCTTCTTCACGAACTCGTTCGTGTAGACGGCCGCGAGGTCGAGCTTGGCCTTGGCGATCTCGGCGTCGACGCTTGCCAGCGCGCGGAAGGCCGTCTCGGCCCCCTTCTCGGGAATCATGCCGTCGGGCGACAGCGCGCCCTTGGCGGCCAGGAAGGCGTCGATGTAGACCGCGCGGTCGCCGAGCAGGAAGGCCTCAGGCACGGCGGTGATGATGTCGCTCGGACCTGCGGCCTGGATCCACTTGTTGGCGCGAACGAGCGCGTTCGTCAGGGCTTGCGTCGTGGCCGGGTTCTTGTCGATGAAGGCCTGCGGCGCGTAGAAGCAGCCCGCGGGCATCGGCCCGCCGAAGACGCGGTCAGCCTCGGCGACCACGCGCGTGTCCGAGACGATCTTCAGATCGCCCGAGCGCTGCAGCAGCGTGATGACGGGGTCGAGGTTGCTGATGGCGTCGATCTGGCCCGAGCGCATCGCGGCCACCGCGCCCT
>JBDKFA010000049.1:0-19339 GCA_039798945.1 Pseudomonadota bacterium | reverse complement strand
CCGCAAGGTGGCGAAGATCTCCGCCACGCTGCGCTGGTTGGTGACCAGCACCGCCAGGCCGGCGCGGATCAGCTTGTCGGCCAGCGCCGCCTGCATGTCGGAGAAGCCGATCACCAGGTCGGGCTGCAGCTCGACGATGCGATCGATCTTGCCGTCGAGAAAGGCCGAGACACGCGGCTTCTCCTGGCGCGCGCGCCGCGGCCGCACGGTGTAGCCGGAGATGCCGACGATGCGCGCTTCCTCGCCGAGCAGGTACAACCACTCGGTGGTTTCCTCGGTGAGGCAGACGATGCGCTGGGGGCCGGCCATGGCGCGATCATGCCTGGGGCGGCTGCGGTGGCTGCGGTGGCTGCGGTGGCTGCGGTGGCTGCGGCGGCTGCGACGGACGGTCCGGGGCCGGGCCGTGCTCCGCCTCCACGAGTGCGACCCATCGCCGCGCCTGCGGGTCGCCCACGGCCTGCACCTGCACCGCGTGCTCGAAGGTCTCGGCGAGCGCGGCGTGCAGCACGGGGTCGCCCGCTGCGCCGTCGGCGTGCACGCGGCCGGCGCGCAGCACCACGACGCGGTCGGCCGCCAGGGCGAGCGTGAGGTCGTGCAGCACGGTCACCACCGTGCCGCCGGCCCGCGCGCACGCGCGCAGGTGGCGCATCAGACGCAGCGCATGGGGCGCGTCCAGGTGCGCGGTGGGCTCGTCCAGCAGCAGCACCGGCGCCTGGACTGCGAAGGCGCGCGCAAGCAGCACGCGCTGGCGCTCGCCCCCGGACAGCGCGCCCAACGGGCGCGATGCGAAGGCCAGGCAATCGGTGAGGGCCAGCGCGGCGTCGACCGCCTGCGCATCCTGCGGGCCGCAGCTGCCGAACAGCCCGTGGTGCGGCAGCCGCCCGAGCGCCACAACCTCCCGCACCGGCAGCTCACCTTGCGCTTGCGCGTGCTGCGACAGCCAAGCCAGGGCCCGGGCGCGTGAGGGGGGTGACCAATGGCCCAGCGCGCGGCCCTGCAGCCGCACTTCGCCCGCCGCCAGGGGCAGCAGGCCGGCCAGCGCCTGCAGCAGCGTGCTCTTGCCCGCGCCATTGGGGCCGACGACCGCCGTCCAGGAGCCCGCCGACCATGCGAGCCCGATGTCATCGAGCACCGCATGCCGGCCGCGGCGCACCGTCAGGTGACGCGCCTCGAGCGAAGGGACGCCCACGGGTGCCGAGCTGCCGCGGGAGGTCACGCGCGTCCCCCGCCGTGGCGGCGCAACAGCACCAGCAGGTACGCCCCGCCCACCAGTGCCGTGACGATGCCCACTGGCCATTCGCGCGGCGCGACGACCGAGCGCGCAAGCACATCGGCCCCCAGCAGCAAGGCACCGCCAGCCAGGGCCGACAAGCCCAGCAGCGGTGCGTGGGTGAGCACGGCGAGGCGCCGAACCAGGTGCGGGGCTGCCAGGCCCACGAACGCCACCAGCCCCACCTGGGCCACCGCGCTGCCGGTGCAGGCGGCCAGGACCGCTACCAGCAGCAGGCGCAAGCGCGCGAGCGGCAACCCCAGGCTGGCGGCGCCAGCCTCGCCAAGCACCAGGGCGTCGAGCACCCGGGCGCAGGGCAGCGACAGCGCGAGGGCGGCGGCCAGGGTCGCGCCGAGCGTGGCCACGCCGCCCCAGCCGAGAAAACCGGTGGTGCCGACCAGGAACTGCTGGCGGCCGCGCAAGGCCTCGGGGGCGGACACGAGCAGCAGGTCGGAAAGCGCCGTCAGCACCACACCCACGGCCACACCGGACAGCAGCAGAACCGTCGGACGCCCCGCCCCGCCGGCCAGCAGCAGCGCCAGGGCCACCCCACCCAGTGCGCCAAGGAAGGCAGCCCCCACGACCCCCACCTGAGCCGCCCCGGCCGCCACCCCGAGTGCCGACGCCCCCGCGAGCGCCAGCACGACGCCGAGACCGGCGCCGGCCGCCGACCCGAGCAGGTACGGGTCGGCCAGCGGGTTGCGAAACAGGCCTTGCGCAATGGCCCCGGCGAGCCCGAGCAGTGCGCCCGCGAGCCACGCACCCAGGCTGCGCGGCGCGCGCACCTCGGTGATCAGCAGCCCTTCGCTCGACCACGACAGCGACCACCCTTCGGCACCGGCGGCCAGGCCCGCCCCGAGCAGGACGAGGCTGACCGAGGCCAGCACGGCGGCCAGGCGCGGTGCGGCCAGCGGGCTCACTGGGACGGCACCGAAAGGGACGGCTGCACCGCCGGCAGTCGTTGCAGGCACGCGGCCAGGGCCTGAGCCCCCTCGCCCACCCTCGGGCCCGGCCGGACCAGCGTGTCCCAGGCCGGGCCGTCGAAGCCGCACGCGTGGCCTTCGCGCAGCGCGCGCAGGGCCGACCACCCCGGACGCTGGGGCATGCCTGCCAGCGCCTCGCGCGTGGCGACCACGAGCTCGGGCGCGGCGCGCAGCACGAACTCCGGGTTGAGCGCCGGGAACGGCCCGAGCGCCGCCGGCACCACGTTGCGCAGCCCTACCCGCGTGAGCAGTTCACCGGTGAACGACGCCTCGCTCGCCGCATGCGGCGTGGCGGCCACCTCGAGGTACACACGCCGGCCGCGCCAGCCGGCCGGCACGGCTTGCGCCGCATCGTCGATCCGGGCCTGGATGCGCGACCACAACGGGGCCGCAGTCGCGGGGGCGCCCAGCAGGCGTGCGACGATCTCGAGCACCCGGCGGGCGTCGTCCAGGCTGCGCGGCTCGAGCACGACCACCGGCAAGCCCAGGCGCTCCAGGCGCGCCACGGCACGCGGCGAGGCCGTGGCGAGCACGAGCTCGGGACGCAGCGCGACGATGCGTTCGACCTGAGCCTCCTCGAGCACCCCCAGCTTGGGCAACGCGCGTACCGCCTCGGGCCAGTTCGAATGGCGGTCGGTGCCCACGAGCCGGTTGCAGGCGCCCAGTGCGCAGACGCTCTCGGTGAGCGCCGGTGCGAGCGTGACGACACGCTGCGGCGCGCGGGCCAGCTGCACATGCACGCCGCGGTCGTCGACCACCGCAAACGGCGGCGTGTCCGGCGCGGCCTGGACGACGCCCGGGCGCAGGCCGAGCAGCACCAGCACGAGGCCCGCAGCCGCGCGACGCTTCAGCCCGCTGGTGCGCGCCATCAGCGCCTGCCTGGCCCCACGGCGTCGAACTCGGCACGCAGGCCCAGCCACGCCTGGCGCCCGAGGCCCTGGTAGTCGCGGCCCGGCTCGGTGCGCGCGTCGGTGGCGTTGAGGAGCTTGGCCTGCAGTTGCCAGCCTGGCGCAAGGGGCCAGCGCGCGCCGAGGTCGAGCGTCGTCTCGGCCGCGAGCGTCTTGCCGCCGTCCGGGCGCGAACCCAGGTGCAGCACCGCCGCGTCGAGTTTGCCGCGGCCGAGCGTCCAGGTGCCCTGCAGACTGGCCTGCTGCTCGGCCCGACGCGGCAACCGGGCGCCGGTGGCCGCGTCGCGGGCCTGCAGCCACTCGGCCGATGCCTTCAGCGCCAGCGCCCCCAGCTCGACCGCCCCCGACACCGACAAGCCCTGCAGCCGGGCGCGCGCCACGTTGCGCGCACAGCCGAAGTCGTAGCCCGGGTCGGCAGGACAGAGGCTGCGGTCGGGCTCGTAGCCGATGAGGTCGCGCACCCGGTTGCGGTGCAGCGTGGCCTCGAGCCGGCCCGGGCCCGCCTGCCACGCCGCGCCCAGCTCGGTGCTGTGGCCGCGCTCGGGCCGCAGCGTGGCCACGCCGTAGAAGGGGAAGTACAGGTCGTTGAAACTCGGTGCGCGGAACGTGCTGCCGGCCAGGGCCCTCAGCCGCCAGCCCGGTGCGGGAACCCAGGCTCCGCCCACGCGGGCCGTGTGGACGCTGGCGGTGTCGGAGGGCGCATCGCGCCGCACCTCGGCCTGCCACGCCCACGCGCCGGCTGAGCCGGCGAGTGCCGCCACGCCCGTGGACACGCGGCGCGACACGGCGGAGACGTAGCTCGTCGATTCGGCCCGCTCCTCGGCCTGCTCCAGCGCCAGGGTCAGGCGACCTGCCCCGGAGGCGGGAAGCCCCACCTGCGCGGCCAGCCCCTCGCGGCGGGTGAGAAAGCGATCGGGCGTGCGCGCACCGACGCGGGCATCGTCCGAACCCGACAGCGCCCGCAGCTGCGTGCGCACGCCGGCCGCCAGCTCGGCCTGCCAGTCGAACACGGCCACCGCCGTGCGAACCCGGTTGCGGAAGTCGGGCGAGGGGTCGGGCGCGAAGGTGGGCGGCGGGTACTCGGCTGCGTCGTACTGGGCGTTCAGGTTCGTGCGCAGCAGGGTGAGCGCGAGGCGCTGGCCAGTTGCCGGGCGCCAGCCGACCCGGGCCTGCGCAGAACCGAGCCGGTAGCCGTCGGCATCGGGGTTGTAGAGCCCAAAGCGGTCGCCCGGGCTCAGGACCGATACGCCGCAGCTGCGCTCCTCGGACAAGGATGCGGCGAGGTCCCAGGCCCCTTGCGCGAGGCTCGCCGCGACGGAAGCCTGGCGGCTGTCGTAGCCGCCCACCGCCGCCTGCACCTCCAGCCGAGGAGCGCCCTGCCCCCGGCGGGTGAAGATCTGCACCACGCCGCCGATCGCATCGGCGCCGAACAGGCTCGAGCCCGGACCGCGCAGCACCTCGATGCGCTCGACCTGCTCCAGGCCCAGCTGCTCGAGCGCGGTCAGGCCAAGTGTGGCCGAGCCCACGCGCACACCGTCCACCAGCACCACGGTCTGGCCGGCTGCGGCGCCGCGCACCAGCACCCCCGAGCCCTGGCCCGGCCCACCCGCGCGGGAGAGCTGCACGCCGGCCTCGCGCCGCAGGAGGTCGCCAAGCGAATCGGCCAGCGAGGCCCGCAGCGTCGCCTCGTCGATCACGATGACGTCCGCGGCCACGCGCTCCGGCGGCAGCGGCTCACGAGCGGCCGACACCACCACCTGCTGGGTACCCGAGCGCCCCGCGACGGCAGCCCCTGCAGCCCCGGGCGAAGCGGTCTGCGCGACCGCGTGTGCCGTGCCCATGATCCCCGCGGCGCACACGGCCAGGGGCCAGCCGGCGCGATGGCCGGCCACGGAAAAACCTCTCACGCTCACCTCCTGCGTCCGCACGCCCCGTGCGGTCCGTCCTCGACATCGGCCGAAGGCGCAGAAGATGAGCAGGCGCACAGGCGACGCCGCCCCCATGGCGCGGGCCCGTACGCGTGCACCGCCCTCCGCGGCACCAGCCACCGATGCGCCAGGCCGGTATCCGGGCTTGCGAGTGCCGGAAGGCCCGTTGGACCTTCCGAAGCGCGCGGCGCCTTCCCAGGTGGGCTTCACCCAGTGGCTGCGTAGCCGCGCGCACCTCGCTGACCGTTGCGGGGGCAGCGCCGGAATCGGCAGGGGCTCACGCGCCCCTGCCCCACCGGCTTCCCGTTCAACCCGCAGCCCGAAAGGGCCGCAGGCACCTGGTGCACGTGCGGGTCATCGTAACCCGGTGGTCGGGGCCGCTGCGCGGAACCCGGCCGGTATACTCTGGCTTTCCCACGAGGCCCGTCCCCGCCGACCGCCGCTGCGCGGCGCCTGGGGCGGCCTGCATCCATGACCAAGTTCGTCTTCGTCACCGGTGGTGTGGTCTCCTCTCTCGGCAAGGGGATCGCCGCCGCGTCGCTCGCCGCGATCCTCGAGTCGCGCGGCCTGAAGGTCACCCTCGTCAAGCTCGACCCGTACCTGAACGTGGACCCGGGCACGATGAGCCCGTTCCAGCACGGCGAGGTCTTCGTCACCGACGACGGCGCCGAGACCGACCTCGACCTCGGCCACTACGAGCGCTTCATCACCACGCGGATGAAGCGCACGAACAACTTCACCACCGGCCAGATCTACAAGAGCGTGCTCGAGAAGGAACGCCGGGGCGACTACCTGGGCAAGACGGTTCAGGTGATCCCGCACGTGACCAACGAGATCCAGGAGTTCGTCAAGCGCGGCGCGGTGGATGTCGACGTGGCGATCGTGGAGATCGGCGGCACGGTGGGCGACATCGAGTCGCTGCCCTTCCTCGAGGCGGTGCGCCAGATGAGCCTGCGCCTGGGCCCGAACCACTGCGCGTTCGTGCACCTGACCTACGTGCCTTGGATCGCCGCGGCAGGCGAGCTCAAGACCAAGCCCACGCAGCACACGGTGCAGAAGCTGCGCGAGATCGGCATCCAGCCCGACGCGCTCCTGTGCCGGGCCGACCGCGCGATTCCGGACGACGAGCGCGAAAAGATCAGCCTGTTCACCAACGTGCCGCTGCACGGCGTGATCTCGATGCCGGACGTGGACACGATCTACAAGGTCCCTCGGGTGCTGCACGAGCAGGGCCTGGACGAGTTGATCGGCGTGCGGCTGCAGCTGCTGACCCGGCCGGCCGACCTGAAGCGCTGGGACGCACTGGTGCACGAGGTGGCGCACCCGCGGGCCGAGGTGCACATCGCCATGTGCGGCAAGTACACCGACCTGTCGGACTCCTACAAGTCCCTGAACGAGGCGCTGCGCCACGCCGGCATCCACAACCATGCGCGAGTGCAGATCCACTACATCGACGCCGAAACGCTGACACCCGGGAACGTGGCCCAGCTTGCGCGCTTCGACGGCGTGCTCGTGCCGGGTGGCTTCGGCAAGCGCGGCATCGAGGGCAAGATCTGCGCGGTGCGCTTCGCGCGCGAGCAGCGCATCCCGTACCTGGGCATCTGCCTGGGCATGCAGGTGGCCACGATCGAGTACGCGCGGCACGTCGCGGGGCTGGCCGGCGCCAACTCCACC
This sequence comes from Pseudomonadota bacterium, assembly GCA_039798945.1. Classification (GTDB taxonomy): domain Bacteria; phylum Pseudomonadota; class Gammaproteobacteria; order Burkholderiales; family Burkholderiaceae_C; genus Rubrivivax. The sequence continues at coordinate 12,576 of JBDKFA010000049.1, read as the reverse complement.
GAGTTCGAGTCCGAGACGCCGCATCCGGTGATCGCGCTGATCGACGAGTGGCAGGACCGTGACGGCACGATCCAGAAGCGCGACGCGCATTCGGACCTCGGCGGCACGATGCGGCTGGGCGCGCAGAGCTCGGATGTCAAGCCCGGCACCCTCGCCCACCGCATCTACGGCCCCGTGGTGACGGAACGCCACCGCCACCGCTACGAGGCCAACGTGCACTACCTGCAGCGCCTGCAGGATGCGGGCCTCGTGATCTCCGCGCTCACCCAGCGCGAGCAGCTCACCGAGATGATCGAGCTGCCCCCCGAGGTGCACCCTTGGTTCGTGGGCGTGCAGTTCCACCCCGAGTTCAAGAGCACACCCTGGGGCGGGCACCCGCTGTTCACGAGCTTCGTGAAGGCGGCACTCGAGCACCAGGGTTCGCACCAGGGCTCGGTGAGCCAGGCGGCGGCCTGAAGGCCGAGCGGTCGGGACAGCAGGCACAACAGGGACGGCAGGGAGCGTGACGCATTGAAGCTGTGTGATGTCGAGGTCGGCCTGGACCGACCGTTCTTCCTGATCGCCGGCCCGTGCGTGGTGGAAAGCCTTGAGCTGCAGCTGGAGGTGGCGGGCCGGCTGCGCGAGGCCTGCCAGGCGCTGGGCATCCCCTTCATCTTCAAGAGCAGCTACGACAAGGCCAACCGTTCCAGCGGCACCTCGTTCCGCGGCCCGGGGCGCGAGCGCGGGCTGCAAATCCTGGCCGAGGTGCGGCGGCAGCTGCAGGTGCCGGTGCTCACCGACGTGCACACCGAGGACGAGGTGAACGAGGTGGCCGCGGTGGTGGACGTGCTGCAGACCCCGGCCTTCCTGTGCCGGCAGACCGACTTCATCCGCGCCGTCGCGCAAAGCGGCAAGCCGGTGAACATCAAGAAGGGGCAGTTCCTCGCGCCCCACGACATGAAGAACGTGATCGAGAAGGCCCGCGCCGCCGCGCGCGAGAAGGGCCTGCCCGAGGACGCGTTCATGGCCTGCGAGCGCGGCGTGAGCTTCGGCTACAACAATCTCGTCTCGGACATGCGCAGCCTGGCGATCATGCGCGAGACGGGCGCCCCGGTGGTGTTCGACGCCACGCACAGCGTGCAGCTGCCCGGCGGCCAGGGCACGAGCTCGGGCGGGCAGCGCGAGTTCGTGCCGGTGCTCGCGCGCGCGGCCGTGGCCGTGGGCGTGGCGGGCCTCTTCATGGAGACGCACCCCGACCCGGCGCACGCGCTGTCCGACGGCCCGAACGCGGTGCCGCTGCGCCGCATGCGCGCCCTCCTCGAGCAGCTCGTCGCGCTCGACCGGGTCGTCAAGTCGCAACCGCTGCTGGAGAACGATTTCTCCTGCTGAACCCGCTTTTCCCACTTCCCGAGAAGATTCCCCCATGAGTGCCATCGTCGACATCGTCGGCCGCGAGATCCTCGACAGCCGAGGCAACCCCACCGTCGAGTGCGACGTGCTGCTCGAATCGGGCACGATGGGCCGCGCGGCCGTGCCCTCGGGCGCCTCCACCGGCAGCCGCGAAGCCATCGAGCTGCGCGACGGCGACAAGTCGCGCTACCTCGGCAAGGGCGTGCTGCGCGCGGTCGAGCACATCAACACCGAGATCTCCGAAGCCGTGCTCGGCCTGGACTCCACCGAGCAGGCCTTCCTCGACCATACGCTGATCAACCTGGACGGCACCGACAACAAGAGCCGGCTGGGTGCGAACGCGATGCTCGCGGTGAGCATGGCGGTGGCGCGCGCGGCGGCCGAGGAGTCAGGGCTGCCGCTGTACCGCTACTTCGGCGGCATGGGCGGCATGCAGCTGCCCGTGCCGATGATGAACGTGATCAATGGCGGCGCGCACGCCAACAACAACCTGGACCTGCAGGAGCTGATGATCATCCCCGTGGGGGCGCCCAGCTTTCGCGAAGCGGTGCGCTACGGGGCCGAGGTGTTCCATGCGCTGAAGAAGATCATCGACGAGCGCGGCATGAGCACCGCCGTGGGCGACGAGGGCGGCTTCGCGCCGAGCGTGGCGAGCCACGAGGCGGCCATCCAGCTCATCCTGGAGGCCATCGACAAGGCCGGCTACACCGCCGGCGAGCAGATCGCCATCGGCCTGGACTGCGCGGCCAGCGAGTTCTACCGCGACGGCCGCTACCACCTCGAAGGCGAGGGGCTGCAGCTGGAGGCCGCGGCCTGGGCCGACATCCTCGCGACCTGGTGCGACAAGTACCCGATCGTCAGCGTCGAGGACGGTATGCACGAGGGCGACTGGGACGGCTGGAAGCTGCTGACCGAGCGCCTGGGGCGCAAGGTGCAGCTCGTGGGCGACGACCTGTTCGTGACGAACACGAAGATCCTGCAGGAAGGCATCGAGCGCGGCATCGCCAACTCGATCCTCATCAAGATCAACCAGATCGGCACGCTCACCGAGACGTTTGCCGCCATCGAGATGGCCAAGCGCGCGGGCTACACGGCCGTGATCAGCCACCGCTCGGGCGAAACGGAAGACTCGACCATCGCCGACATCGCCGTGGGTACCAACGCCGGCCAGATCAAGACCGGCTCGATGAGCCGCAGCGACCGCATCGCCAAGTACAACCAGCTGCTGCGCATCGAGGAGGACCTCGGCGACGTGGCGAGCTACCCGGGCCGCTCGGCCTTCTACAACCTGCGCCCGGGGCGCTGACCCTCGATGCGGTTGCGCCCCGCCACCCTCGTGCTGCTCGCGCTGCTCGCGGGCGTGCAGGGCGGCCTGTGGCTCGGCAAGGGGAGCCTGCCGCACGTGTGGGGGCTGCAGCGACAGCTCGATACGCAACGTGCGCACAACGAGGTGCTGGCGGCCCGCAACCGGGCGACCGCCGCCGAGGTGGCCGACTTGAAGGAAGGCCTGGAGATGGTCGAGGAGAAGGCGCGCAGCGAGCTCGGCATGCTGCGGCCCGACGAAGTGCTCGTCCAGCTCACGCCGCGGCGCTGAGCCGTGCTGCAGGCGCTGCAGTCGGCCGCCTTCACGCTGGCGGGCGTGCCGGTGAGCTGGCTCGAACTGGTCGCGAGCCTGCTGGGCCTGGCGATGGTGGCCTGCAACCTGCGCGTGCACCCGGCGGCCTGGCCGCTGGCCATCGTGAGCTCGGCCCTGTACGCGGCTGTGTTCTGGGACGGCCGGCTCTACGGGCAGGTGGCGCTGCAGGGGGTGTTCATCGCCGTCTCCGCCTGGGGGTGGCGGCAGTGGCTGCACGGCCACGGCGCCGGCGGCTCGCCCCTGCAGGTGGGCAGCCTCGGCGCGCGCGCGCGCCTGGGCGTGGCAGCGGCCACGCTGCTGGCGTGGCCGGCGGTGGCGCTGTTCCTCGCCCGGGGCACCGACAGCGCCGCACCCTGGCTGGATGGCTTGACGACGGCAGGCGCCCTCACGGGGCAGCTGCTGCTCGCGCGCAAGCGCATCGACAACTGGCCGGTGTGGCTTGCGGTGAACGTGCTGAGCGTCGTGCTCTTCGCTCGGTCGGGCCTGTGGCCGACGGCGTTGCTGTACGCGGTGTTCGCGGGGCTGGCGGCGTGGGGCTGGTGGACGTGGCGCGAGCTCGAGCGCCGTTGCCGATCCGATCGCGCATGAGCGCCGAGGCCTGCATCATCGCCGTGCTGGGTGCAGAGAGCACGGGCAAGACGACTCTCGCGCGTGCGCTGGCAAGCGAACTGCAGGGCCGCACCGGTGCAGCCGTGACCTGGGTGCCCGAAGTGCTGCGCGAGTGGTGCGACGCAGCCGGGCGCACGCCGCGGCCGCACGAACAGTGGGACATCGCGCGGGCACAACAGGCACGCATCGACGAGGCCGCCACGCGGCACGCGGTGGTGGTGTGCGACACCACCGCGGTGATGACGGCCGTCTACAGCGCCCTGCTCTTCTCCGACCGCTCCCTCGAAGGCTGGGCCGCGCGGGCGCATGCACAGGTCACCCTCACGCTCGTCACGGCGCTGGACCTGCCTTGGGAAGCCGACGGGCTGCAGCGCGACGGTCCGCACGTGCAAGCCCCGGTGGACGCCGCGGTGCGCGCGCTGCTCGGGGCCCACGCCCTGCCGTGGGTGGAGGTGGCCGGTCGGGGGCCCGCCCGACTGGCCGCGGCGCTGGCCGCCGCGGCGCCGCTGGTTCAGTTCAGCAGCGACGAGCCGGGTGGCTGATCGGCCGCAGGCGTGAAGAGCTCGCCCACGTCCACGGCGTCGAAGCGGTATTGCCGGCCGCAGAACTCGCAGCCCACTTCAGCCTCGCCGCGCTCGGCGAGGATCGAGTCGACTTCCTCGCGGCCGAGGCCGCGCAGCATGCCGCGCACACGCTCGAGCGAGCAGGTGCAGGCAAAGCGCGGCGCGAGGGGCTCGAAGACCTGCAGCCGCTCCTCCCAGAACAGCCTGCGCAGCACGGTGGGGGCGTCCAGTGTGAGCAGCTCGTCTCGCGTGAGCGTGGCCGCCAGGTGGGCGATGCGGTTGAAGTCCTCGTCCCGACCGATGGCGTCCTCGCGCGTGCGACGGGCCTGGCCCTCGAGGTTGCCCTCGCCCTCCACCGGCAGACGCTGGATCAAGAGGCCGGCGGCGACATCGTCGTTGGCGGCGAGCACGAGGCGCGTGTCCAGCTGTTCGGACTGCAGCATGTAGTGCTCGAGCACCTGCGCTAGCGCGTGCAGCGGCTCGCGCTGGTCTCCGTGCAGCGGCACGATGCCCTGGTAAGGCTGCTGGCCGGGCAGGCGCTCGCGCGGGTCGAGCGTGATCGCACAGCGTCCCTTGCCGTGCACGTTCAGCAAGGCCTGCAACCCATCGCCCTCTCGGATCTCTCCACGCAAGGTGGCGGTGGCGCGGAAGCTCAGGTCCGGGCGCGACTCGGCCACGGCCAGCGAGACGGGACCGTCGCCCTGGACCTGCAGGATCAGCGAGCCGTTGAACTTGATGTTGGCCTGCATCAGCACGCTGGCCGCGGCCATCTCGCCCAACAGCGTGCGCACCGGCGCAGGCAGCGGCCCGGAACCGCCGTGCGCGGGTTCACGCCGGCGCAGCACCTCGCGCCAGCTGTCGGTCAGGCGCACCAGCATGCCGCGCACCGGCAGCCCTTCGAACAGGAACTTGTGGAGCTCGTCCATCAGGCCATCCGCCGCAGGCCCTGACGGTAGCGCTGGGCCTGGGCGACATAGTGCGCAGCACTCATGCGCAGCCGCTCAATCTGCTCGGGCGAGAGCGGCCGCACGACCTTGGCCGGTGCGCCCATGATGAGCGAACCATCCGGGAAGTCCTTGCCCTCCGTCACCACCGACCCCGCGCCCACGAGGCAATTGCGGCCGATGCGTGCCCCGTTGAGCACCACCGCCTGGATGCCGACGAGCGAGCACTCGCCGATCGTGCAGCCGTGCAGCACCGCCTGGTGGCCCACCGTGACGTCCTCGCCGATCACCAGCGGGACGCCCAGGTCCACATGCAGCACGCTGCTGTCCTGCACGTTGCTGCGCGCCCCGAGCGTGATGGCGGCGGAGTCCCCCCGCAGCACAGCCCCGAACCACACGCTCGACTGCGCACCGAGCCGGACGCGGCCGATGACTTGGGCCTCCTCGGCCACCCAGGCTGTGGGGTCGAGCTCGGGGTGGTGCTCGTCGAGCGCATACACGGCCATCGGGGGCTCCGGTGCAGGGGGAATACGGCGGCGCACGATGTGGGCGTGCACGCAGGAAAACCTATCATTGTAGGGATGGAGCTGCGCGCACTTGCCCTGCAAGCCCTGGTCGAGGCCGAGCCGGGCGCCAAGGTGCGAGCGGCACGGCGGGCCTGGGCCGCGCTGCAGGACGGGGCGGCGCAGGTGGACGCCGGCGCCCACCTGACCGCGCCCGAAGGCCTGCCCGGCAGGCCTGTGCGCCCGGTGCTCGTGGAGCCGGCGCAGGTGCCGCGGCGCAGCGCGTTCACGCCCGAGGGCCGCAGCGCGTTGCTGCACGCGGTGGCCCACATCGAGTTCAACGCGATCGACCTCGCGCTCGATGCGGTGTGGCGCTTCGCGGGGATGCCCGAGGCCTACTACCGCGATTGGATGCGGGTGGCCGCCGAGGAGGCGCACCACTTCAGCCTGCTGCAGGCGCACCTGGCCACGCTCGGCCACCGCTACGGCGACTTCCCGGCCCACGACGGGTTGTGGTCGATGGCGCGCAAGACCGCCGCGGACGTCGTCGCCCGCATGGCGCTCGTCCCGCGCACGCTCGAGGCGCGCGGGCTCGACGCGACGCCGCCGATGCAGGCGCGCCTGGCGCGCGCCGGCGACGCGCGGGCGGTGGAGATCCTGGACACCATCTTGCGCGACGAGGTGGGCCATGTGGCCATCGGCAACCACTGGTACCGGTGGCTGTGCGAGCAGCACGGGCTCGACCCGGTGGCGCACTACGCGGTGCTGGCCGCGCGGCACGAGGCGCCGCGGCTGAAGGCGCCCTTCAACCTCGAGGCGCGGGCGCGGGCGGGGTTCACGGCGCAGGAGCTGGCGGATCTGCCGGCGGGGTGAGGTGCGTCAACCGCGCGGATGGTGCTGCGCGTGCAACTGCCGCAGCCGCTCGCGCGCGACGTGGGTGTAGATGGTGGTGGTGGAGATGTCGGCGTGGCCGAGCAGCATCTGCACCGCACGCAAGTCGGCGCCGTGGTTCAGCAGATGGGTGGCGAAGGCGTGTCGCAGCGTGTGCGGCGACAGTGCCACCTCGATGCCCGCCGCGCGGGCGTGGCGCTTGACGAGGTTCCAGAACATCTGCCGTGTCATCGGCCCGCCGCGGGCGGTGACGAAGAGTGCGTCGCTCGCCTGGCCGTGCAGGATGGACGCGCGCGCGTCGGCCAGGTAGCGGCGCAGCCAGGCATGGGCCTCGGCGCCGAAGGGCACGAGGCGCTCGCGTGCGCCCTTTCCCGTCACGCGCAGCGCGCCTTCGTCCAGGCCGAGGTGCACCGTCTTGAGCGTGACGAGCTCGGTCACGCGCAGTCCGCTCGCGTACATCAGCTCGAGCATCGCGCGGTCGCGCAGGCCCAGCGGCACCTGAACGTCCGGTGCAGCCAGCAAGGCCTCGACCTGCGCCTCGCTGAGGGTTCGCGGCACACGCAGCGGCTGGCGCGCAGCCTCGAGCTTGAGTGTCGGGTCGTGCACGCACAGGCGCTCGCGCACGGCCCAGCGGAAGAAGCGACGGAAGACGCTCAGCCGGCGCCGTGCGGTGCTGGCACGGGTGTGGGCGTGGCGCTCGGCGATGTAGCCGAGCAGGTCGGACTCGCGGCTGCCCTCGAGCGCCGGGCCGCCGCGGGCGGCGAGCCACTGCGCGTACAGGCGCAGATCGCGCCGGTAGGCGGCCAGCGTGAGCGGCCCCAAGCCGTCCTCGACCCACAGGGCGTCGAGGAAACGGTCGAGGACGGGATGCTCGCGCGTCACCCGGCGCGGGCGCAGCGGCTCAGTCGAGGGTGAGCTTCTGCCTGGAGACGACGTCCTTGTAGACGTCGAACTCGGCGCGGATCTGCTGGGCGAAGGCCTCCGGCGTGTTCAGGATCAGGATCGAGCCCGTGTCCTCGATGCGCTTCTTCACGTCGGGCATCTCGGCCGTGCGCTTGACGGCGGCCGCGACCTTGTCGACCACGTCCTTGGGCAGGCCCTTGGGACCGTGGATGCCGTAGTAGGCCATGCGGTTCACAGGCTCCAGGCCCACTTCCTTGAAGGTGGGTACGCCTGCAGGCAGCACGGACAGGCGCTGCGGCGCGGCGACGACGATGGGGATCAGGCGGCCGTCCTTGATGAAGGGCAGCGCGCTCGGCAGGTTGTCGAAGATGATTGGCACCTGGCCCGCCACGGTGTCGTTGAGCGCCGGGCCCGCGCCGCGGTACGGGATGTGGGTCATGAAGACGCCGGCCAGGCTCTTGAAGAGCTCGGTCTGCAGGTGGCCGATGCCGCCGGTGCCGGAGCTCGCGTAGCTGTACTTGCCCGGGTTCTTCTTCAGCTCGGCGATGAAGCCCTTGTAGTCGCGGGCCGGGAAGCTCGGGTGCACGGCGATGATGTTGGGCGTGGCAGCGATGTTGATGATGGGCGTGAAGTCCACCGTCGGGTCGTAGCCGATGCGCTTGTTGATCGCCGGGTTGGCCGCGGTGGTCGACACGGTGGCCATGCCGAGCGTGTAGCCGTCGGCCGCCGACTTGATGACTTCCAGGGCACCGATCGAGCCGCCGCCACCCGCGCGGTTCTCCACCACCATCGGCTGGCCGAAGGGGCCGCCGACCTTCTCGGCGATGACGCGGGCGATGATGTCGGTGGTACCGCCCGGCGCGAAGGGGACGACCAGCCGCACCGGCTTGGCCGGGTAGGCCTGGGCCCAGGCAGCCAGCGGGGCGGCCAGCAGGGAGGCGGCGCCGAGGGCGCCGGCGAGGAGCTTGACGAGCTTCATGGGTGCAGACTCCAGGTGGGGATGACGAGGCGATGCGGCCGCCCCGAGGCGCGGCAGTGTGCCACCGATGAGATGCGCCCTGCAGGCACAGGGCCCGAAGCCCGTGATGGACACATGCCTCGCGCCGGCTGGCACCCACGCCGCGGACCCCGGCGAGCACGGGCGATACTGAAGGCATGTCCGACGCGCTGCTGCTGCTGCCCGACTTCCTGCTGATCGCCACGGGCTTCGTGCTGTGCCGTTTCACCCCGCTGGACCGGCCCTTGTGGGCCGGGGTGGAGCGGCTCGTGTACGTGGTGCTCTTTCCGGCGCTGCTGTTCACCTCGATCGTGCGCCAGCCGCTGGACCCGGGGGCGGCCTTGCCCGTGGCGGGCGCCGCCCTCACCGTCACGGCCGTGGGAATTGTGCTGGCCTTCGCCGTGCGGCTCGCCCCTGGCGTGGACGAGCGCCTGCACGCATCGGGCTCGCAGGTGGCGTTTCGCTTCAACTCCTACGTGGCGCTCGCGCTGGCCGACCGACTCGGCGGCGCGGCGGGCGTGGCGTGGATGGCCGTGATCGTCTCGGTGTGCGTGCCGATGTGCAACGTGGCGGCGGTGTGGCCCCTGGCGCGCCACGGCGGCCATGGCTTCCTGCGGGAGCTGGCGCGCAACCCGCTGATCATTGCCACCGTATCAGGGTTGCTGTTCAACCTGGCCGGGCTGCGGCTGCCTGAACTGGCCACCGCGACGCTGACGCGGATGGGTGCCGCGGCACTGCCGCTCGGGTTGATGGCCGTGGGGGCCGGCCTGCAGATGGGCGCGCTGCGCGAGGCACCCCGCCTGGCGGGTGCGCTGCTGACGATCCGACACCTGGTGCTGCCGGCCGCGGCGATCGCCGCCGTGCTGGCCTTCGGGCTCGCCCCGCTGCAGCAGGCGGTGGTGGTGGCGTTCGCGGCGCTGCCCACGGCTTCCAGCGCCTACGTGCTGGCGGTGCGCATGGGCGGTCACGGCGGCTTCGTGGCCGGGCTGGTGACGGTGTCGACGCTCGCAGGCATGGTGAGTCTGCCGGTGGCGCTGTCGGCGCTGTCGGCGCTGCGCACCTCAGCCTGACCCAGCGCCCAGTGGATGTGCTCGGCGACGAGCGCATCGGCACCGGGCAACGCGGTGGCCAGCGCCTGCACGATTGCCGGGCGCAGTTCGGCGTCGGTGCGGGCCGCGTTGCCCAGCGCCACGGCGAGGTTGCGCCGCCAGCGCCGCCAGCCGATGCGGCGGATGGCGCTGCCCGCGGTGCGGCGCTCGAAAGCCTCGGCGTCCCAGGCCCACAACTCGAGCAGCGTCGCCTGCGCCAGCCCCTCGCGCACGTCGAAGTCGGGGAGCACCGCACGCTGCGCATGGCGGTTCCACGGGCAGACGAGCTGGCAGTCGTCGCAGCCGTAGATGCGGTTGCCGATCGCGCTGCGCAGCGCCGGATCGATCGGCCCCTCGTGTTCGATCGTCAGGTAGGAGATGCAGCGCCGGGCGTCCAGCCGGTACGGGGCCACGATCGCCTGCGTCGGGCAGTGGTCCAGGCAGGCGCTGCACGTGCCGCAGTGGGCGGTGACCGGCGCCGTGGGCGGCAGCGCCAGGTCGACGAAGAGCTCACCGAGGAAGAACATCGATCCGGCATCCCGGTGCAGCGCCAGCGTGTGCTTGCCGCGCCAGCCCAGGCCGCTTCGCGCGGCGAGCTCGACCTCCAGCACCGGCGCCGAGTCGACGAAGGCGCGGTGGCCGTGCGGCCCTACCGCCTGGGCCAGCTGCTCGCCGAGCCGGGCGAGGCGGCTGCGCAGCACCTTGTGGTAGTCGCGGCCGCGCGCATAGACGGAGACGGCGGCCTGCCCCGGCTCGAGCAGGCGCTCGCGCTCGCGTTGCGCCCAGCCTTCGCCCGCGTCACGGGGCAGGTAGTCCATGCGCGCGGTGATGATGCTGACGGTGCCCGGGACGAGTGCGGCGGGGCGCGCACGCAGCGCTGCACGGTCGGCCATCCACGCCATCGAGCCATGGAAGCCCGCCTCGAGCCAGGCGCGCAAGCCGGGCTCGGCAGCCGACAGGTCGATGCCCGAGACCCCGATCTGGGAGAATCCGAGGGCGCGGGCCCACTGCCGCAGCTCACCGACGAGCTGCGCCCCATCCAGGGCCCCGGGTGCGGTCATGGCGTCGATTCTAGGAAGCTGGCAGGAAACCTGGGCCGACGAGGCGGCTTGCACCGCCTGCGCGCAGCGGCTGGCGGCCTGCGAGGCCTTGCGGGATGCGTTCATCACCCTGCACGGGCCATTGGGTGCGGGCAAGACCACCTTCGTGCGCCACCTGCTGCGCGCGCTCGGCGTGACCGGGCGCATCAAGAGCCCGACTTATGCGGTGCTCGAGCCGCACGAGGTGCCGGGGCTCGAGATCTCGCACCTGGACTTCTATCGCTTCGCCGACCCACGGGAGTGGGACGATGCAGGGCTGCGGGACGTGTTCGCCCAGCCGGGGCTCAAGCTGGCCGAATGGCCCGACAAGGCCGGCGGGCAGCTGCCCGTGCCCGACCTGCAGCTGAGCCTGGCATACGCCGGTGACGACACGCGCCGGGTGCTGGCTGAGGCCCGTACGCCGCGCGGGCTGGAGCTGCTGGGTGTGTTGCGGCGAGGCGATGGCCATGGCCCCTGAACATCCGCACACGATGGGCATGCCGGGCACGCGCAGACGCGTCTTGCGGCTGGGCGCCTGCGGCGGGGGGTGGCTGGTGCTAGCCGGGTGGGCCACGGCACCCGCCCATGCCGCCTCGCTCGTGGCCGTGCGGCTGTGGCCGTCGGCCGATTACACACGCCTCACGCTGGAGTCGGATGGGCCGCTCGTGGCCCGGCACACGCTCGAGCCGGGTGCGCCCGGGCGACTCGTGATCGACGTCGACGGCCTCACGCTCGAGCGTGGCCTGCAGGAGCTCACAGGCAAGGTGCGGCCGGACGATCCGCACATCGCCGGCGTGCGGCTGCTGCCGGGTGCGCCGGGCGCCACGCGCGTGGACCTGCAGCTCAAGCAGGGGGTACGGCCGCAACAGTTCAGCCTGCTGCCGATCCCGCCCTACCAGCACCGGCTCGTGTTCGACCTGTACCCGGTCGAGCCGCCGGACCCGCTGCTCGCGTTGTTGCGCGAACGCGAGGCGATGCGGGAATCCGCACGCGAGGCCGGACGCGAAGCCGCGCGCGAGGGCTCACGCGAGGCAGCCCGTGGCGCGAGCGCGCCAGCCACCTCGGCACCCCCCGGGCCCGATGCGCTGGGTGACTTTCTTGCACGGCTCGACCGCCTCGTGGTGGTGGCGGTGGACGCCGGTCACGGCGGCGAGGACCCGGGAGCGATCGGGCCCACGGGCCTGCGCGAGAAGGACGTGACGCTGGCGGTGGCCAGGCTGCTCAAGGCACGGCTGGACGCGGTACCGGGCATGCGTGCGGTGCTCACGCGCGATGGCGACTACTTCGTGCCGTTGCACGAGCGCGTGCGCAAGGCCAGGCGCCTGCAGGCCGATCTGCTGGTGTCGGTACACGCCGACGCCTTCATCCGGCGTGAAGCACGCGGCGCCAGCGTCTACGCGCTGTCCACGAGCGGCGCCACGAGCGCGACCGCGCGCTGGATGGCCGAGCGCGAGAACGCGGCCGATGCGGTGGGCGGGCTGAACGTGGCCGCGCGCGACCCGCAACTGCTGCAGGCCATGCTCGACATGAGCACGAGCGCGCAGATCAAGGAGAGCCTGGGCATCGGCCAGACCGTGCTCGGCCAGCTCGCCCGACTCGGCCGGCTGCACAAGCCGGCGGTGGAACAGGCGGGCTTCGCCGTGCTCAAGGCGCCCGACATCCCGAGCATCCTCGTGGAGACGGCCTTCATCTCCAACCCGCAGGAAGAGGCGCTGCTGCGCGAGCCCGAGTACCAGGCTCGGCTGGCCGACGCGCTCGCCGATGCGATCCGTCGCCACTTCGCACGACGGCCAGTCGCGGCGCGCCGACGCTCGACCTGAGAGGCTGCGCAGGCCTCGCGGCTACCCCCCGGCGCGCACGCCTTGCAGCGCCCGGCGCCGCGCGCGCCAGGCACCGAAGATCGCGATCAGCCCGGGCACGATGATCAGGGCCCAGATGATCTTGCTCAGGTTCGCCTGAACCCAGGGCAGGTTG
>JBDKFA010000048.1:0-2759 GCA_039798945.1 Pseudomonadota bacterium | reverse complement strand
CTTCGCGCTGGAACGAACCGGACTCCGGCCGGAAAGACCGTTCGAGTTGCTGCACGGAAGCCTTGAAACGCGAGACAGCGACTGCCTCCGAAACAGATCACTTTGACCGTCGAAGCTCCAGCTCGCGTCGCGTCCGGTCCAATTCGGCCTCCAGCAACTTCTCGTCCGGCAAGACCGTCTGGTACTCGGCCGCCATGATCTTGTTGGGCAAGCCTTCCAGCGCGTAGTGAGCCTCGTTGCTGCCTTTGCTGGTGCACAGCACAAGGCCAACCGGAGGGTTTTCGCCTGGCTTCATCCAGTGCTCTCGGGCGTAGTTCAGGTACATGTGCATCTGCCCCGCGTCCGCATGGCTGAACCGGCCGATCTTGAGGTCGATGACGAGCAAGCAACGCAGGCGTCGATGGAAGAACAAGAGGTCGACCCGGAACCAGCTGTCGTCCAGCCTCAGGCGACGCTGGCGCCCGACAAATGCGAAGTCGTCCCCGAGTTCCAGAAGGAAATCGGCAAGGTGCTGGATCAGCCCATCTTCCAGATCTGACTCGGAGTACTCGTCCTTGAGGTTGAGGAACTCCAGGACGAAGGGATCCTTGATGGCCTGCTCCGGCGTGACGACGTCACCGGCATCGGGCGTTTCCGCCTTCTCGAGCATGGCCGCCTTGTTGCGCGACAGGGCGATGCGTTCGTAAAACTGGCTGTTGACCTGCCGATCCAGCTGGCGGACGCTCCATCCGCAGCGCAGCGCCTCGGTCTCGTAGAACGCCCGGGCCGCCTCCAACTTGACCGACAGCAGACGCACGTACGCTGACCACGGCAGGGGAAACGCCTGGGCCAGGGCCTTCAGGTCCGACGATTCTCCAGACGGTGTCTGGAGAATCCGAACGTCGGGCTTGGCCAGGTAGAACGCGCGCATCTGCCAGATGTTCTGCCGGCTGAAGCCTCGCCCAAAGCGATGAGTGAGGTCATGCGCCAGGCGCTCGATGAGCGCGTCGCCGTACATCGCGCGATGTCGGCCGTCTTGCTCGAACGCGACGATGCGCTGACCGATGGCCCAGTAGCTGGCGGTCATCAGCGCATTGACGCTGCGTGCAGCGTCGCGCCGCGCGACCTCAAGCAAGGCGACGATGTCGGCACGGACATGGGCATAGGCCCCACCGTCATCGATATCGTCCGGAACTAGGTCGGTCATGCGCGCGCGCTCCGTGTCGTTCACCAGTTCCGAAAGAAAGAGCCCACCCAGCGACGGCCAGGCCTCACGTACCGGCCGTGCTGACCAGCAGATCCTCCGCCGTCGTCCCCGCCTCCAGCGCCGCCAGGAACCATCCTGGGCGCTTGCCGACGCCCGTCCAGGTGTGCCCCTGGTCGTCGGCATACTTGACGGCGCCATGGGCCTTGGCCACAGCCTTGCCTGCCGCGCGCTTGGATGCCTTGCCGGGCTTCTCCGGTACCGCCGCCTTCTTGCGCGCCTTGGACTTGGGGCCCTTCACGGCCGGCGCCTTGCTTTCTACGGCTGCCGCCCGTGACTTGCGCACCGGTCCACGGCTGGCCACCAGGCCCAGGTCTTCGGCCGTCAGACCGAACTCCGCGATCTCGCCCTTGATGCGCTCAACGACTGCAGCAACCTGCTTGGTCCGAATGGCTTCGGCTTCACGGTTCAACTTGTCGATCTGCGCCTGGATCTGCGCGAGGGTCTTCGTGGCCATGGGCGTGTGCTTTCGAGGATGAATGGCAGAACTCGGCGCTGCAAATGAAACGCCGAGGCAATCGCAAGGTCGTTCGAATGTAGAGGACTTCAGCCCATCTCGGATGTCGGCGTTGCCCGCGATTGACAGATCAAGCCCTCGATTCATCGCGCCACAAGGTGCCGATCGTGATCAGAATCGACTCCACCACGACGACGCGAGGTCAGACATGCGCCCCACTTCCCACGAAGCCCGGCCTACCGTTGCCGCCCCTGCGCCAGTGCCCGATTCCGCAGTGCTGCTGCGCATCGGCGCGGTCACCCGACTGATCGGTCTGGGTCGCTCGACCATCTACCGGCTGATGGCGGAATCGCGCTTTCCGGCACCGGTGCGGCTGTCGACCCGCGCCATCGCCTGGCGCCGGTCGGATCTCGACCGCTGGAGCGCGGAGCGACCGCCAGCCACCCATTGACGCTGCTCGGCTTGGCGTTTGTCAGGCATACCAGGACGTCAGCCGAAAGATCCAGCTGAGCACCAGCAGAACGCCCAGCACCTTGCCCCAGCGCCAGGTCGTGAACGTGTAGTCCGAGTTGTCGAACGTCGCCCGCCAGACCCGCGAGAAAGCACACCAGGCCAGCACGGTCGTCAGCAAAGGCCGAACGCCGCCCATCGGTGCATCGACACGCCAGAGCATCACCACCCAGAAGACCGGCCAGAACAGCGCATCGATCGCACCCAGCAGACGGCGACCTGGCCAATACGGCATCACCGGCCTTTCCCGGCGAGGAATCACGAGCCACATGAGGCACCTCCATTGAAGTGAGTGCAAGAGCGCATGAGTGAAGGCTCATCCACCCTTTGTCATCACAGCAGTACAGCAGGTCTGCACTCGCGATAGAACGCACACGGCAACGGTTTGTGACCAACCCGCCAGACATGCTGAACAACGCCACGCGCGATGCATGAAGCTCCTCGCTCGAATCGCTTGAAATTGAAACTCTGAAGAAATCGGCAAATCAAATCGATTGCCGAATCGATCGCTCTGACCCAACGATCACTCGTCGTGATTCACGACAGCCT
>JBDKFA010000047.1:0-7412 GCA_039798945.1 Pseudomonadota bacterium | reverse complement strand
CCGAAGCCTCGGTGGCCTGGTCGGTGGCGGCGCTGTTTGCGCTGGCCTTCCTCTTGCTGCTGCTCGCGCGGCGGCTGGCCCGACGCGCCCCTCCGGATGAACAGGCCGGCGTGCAGGTGCGCGAGGCCCTCGAGCGGGTCGAGCGTGAGCTGCGCGACGAGCTGGGCCGCCAGGGGCAGGCCCACCGCGCCGACCTGGCCAGCCTGCAGCAGCTGCTGCTGGCCCAGGTGAGCGAAGCCACACGCACCCACAACGAGCAGACCCAGGCGGCGCGCGAGGCGCAGGATGCCGCACTGCGTGCCTTCGGCGCCGAGCTCGCGGCGCGCCTGGCGGGGATGGCAGAGGCCAGCCGGCAGCAGCTCACCGAGGTGCGTGAAGGCGTGCAGGCGCGCCTGGCCGCGCTCCAGGAAGGCAATGAACGCAAGCTCGAGCAGATGCGCGCGACGGTGGACGAGAAGCTGCACGCCACGCTCGAGCAGCGCCTGGGCGAGAGCTTTCGCCAGGTGGCCGAACGGCTCGAGCAGGTGCACAAGGGCCTGGGCGAGATGCAGGGCCTGGCGCGCGACGTGGGCGCGCTCAACCGGGTGCTGACCAACGTGAAGACGCGCGGCATCTTCGGCGAGGTGCAACTCGTGGCCTTGCTCGAGCAGGTGTTCACGCCCGAGCAGTACGGCACGAACGTGGAGACCGTGCCCGGCAGCGGCGCGCGGGTGGAGGTGGCCATCCGCCTGCCGGGGCGTGGCGACACGGGTGTGGCGCTGTGGCTGCCCATCGACGCGAAGTTCCCGCGCGAGGACTACGAGCGCTTGCTGGACGCCCAGGAGCGCGCCGACCCGGCCGCGGTGGAGGCCGCGGCGCGTGCCCTCGAGTCGCGTCTGCGGCTGGAGGCCCGAACGATCCGCGAGAAGTACGTCGCCGCGCCGCACACCACCGACTTCGCCATCCTGTTCCTGCCCACCGAGAGCCTGTATGCCGAGGCATTGCGCCGCCCTGGCCTGATGGAGGCCCTGCAGCGCGAGCACCGCGTGACGCTGGCCGGGCCGACGACGTTGCTGGCCACGTTGTCGAGCCTGCAGATGGGCTTTCGCACCCTGGTACTCGAGAAGCGCAGCGCCGAGGTGTGGCAGGTGCTGGGTGCGGTCAAGACGGAGTTCGCCAAGTTCGGCGACGTGCTCGCCAAGACGCGCAAGAAGCTCACCGAGGCGGCCAGCACCATCGACGCGGCCGAGGTGCGCACGCGGGCGATGACGCGGCAGCTGCGCGCCGTCGAGGCGCTGCCTGAGACACAGGCCGCAGCCTGGCTGCCTGCCGCGTCTGCCGTGCCCGATGAGGATGCCCCCCTCCCCGGCGCGAGCCTGGAGGACGACGCAGCGCCCGGCGTGGCGCGGCAGCGAGATGCCCGCGCCTGAGTCCGCCGCCCCGCCGGCTCCCGTGCCGCCGCCTGGCGAGGGGGCACGGATAGACGCCCGCGTGCTGGGCGCGCTGGTGCTGGGGCAGCTGGGCGTGCACGCGCCGATGGCCGGGCTGCGCATGGCCGCCTCGCTGCAGGTCCTGCGCGAGGGCCACGGACCGTGGACGGTGGGGCTGCTGCTGGCCCTCTTCGCCGTTGCGGCGGTGCTGCTGGCGCTGCAGGCGGGCCGGCTGGCGGACCGCCACGGCTACCACCGGCCCGTGTACCTCGCGGTGGGGCTGGTGACCGCAGGCTGCGTGAGCGCGGTGCTCTCCACCGCCGTCGACGGCTGGGCGCACATCGGCTTGCTGTGCGTGGCGGCCTCGCTCGCCGGGGCCGGTGCCAACATGGGCATGCTCGCGATCCAGCACACGGCCGGGGCCGAGGCGCGCGACAGCACCGAGCGCGTGCGCGTGTTCAGCTGGCTCGGTGTTGCACCGTCGTTCTCGAACGTCGTCGGCCCGGTGGCCGCAGGCCTGATGATCGACCTGGTGGGGTTCGCCGCAGCCTACGGCGTGCTGGCGGTGCTGCCGCTGCTCACGCTGGCCTGCGCGCGCCGGGTGCCGCGCCGGCCGCCGCGGGCGCCGTCGGCACACAAGGCTGGCGCCTCGGCCTGGACCCTGCTGCACGTGCCAGGCATGCGCAGGCTGCTCTTCGTGAGCTGGGTCATCTCCGCCGGCTGGGACGTGCACGCGTTTGCCGTGCCGGTGATCGGCCACGACCGAGGCCTCACGGCTTCGACGATCGGGTTCATCGTCGGTACCTTCACGTTGAGCGTGACGCTCGTGCGCATGGCGATCCCGGCGATCGCACACCGCGTGCGCGAGGTCACGGCCGTCAGCGCCTCGATGGTGGGCACGGCCCTGGTCTTCTCGCTGTATCCGCTGGCCGAGTCGGCGTGGGCGATGGGCGCGTTGTCGGCGCTGCTGGGGGTGACGCTCGGCTCGTCGCAGCCCATGGTGTTGTCGACGCTGCACCACCTGACGCCGGGCGACCGGCACGGGGAGGCGCTGGCCTTCCGCTCGATGGCCATCAACCTGTCGAGTTCGGCGATGCCGCTGGTCTTCGGGCTGGCGGGCACGGTGGCCGGGCCGGGGCTGCTCTTCTGGGTGGTCGGCGGCTGCAGCGCCGCAGGGGCCTGGGTGGCCACGCGGCTGCAGGAGCCGCGGCGCCTGCAGCCGCCCCCGCCCCGCTAGAAGCGGATACCCGCGGGGCCGGGGCCGGGATCGGCCACCGGCAACCGGGTGGCTGGGCGCGGCATTGCCGCTGAAGCCGCGGCCGATGCCCCGGGCGCTGTGGCCAGTGCGCGGCCCGGCGGGGTCAGCGGGGTGGCCGGGCCGGGTTGCCAGCTCGCAGGCAGCACCCGGGTGCGCGGGTAGCCGGCTGTGTCCAGCCAGGCCTGCCAGTCCTGCTCTTGCAGGCCGCTGAGCGCCTGGCGTCCCACCCGCGCCGCGGGAACCAGGCGGGCGCCCGTGAGCTGCTCGAGCCGCCTGGCATCCTCTTCGGTGCGCACCAGTCGCTCGCTGTACGGCACCCCGCGCCGTTGCAGCAGGCGGCGGGCGTCGTCGCAAGGGGTGCAGCCGGCGGCGGTGTAGAGCGTCACCGGGAACTTCGTCGCCGCCTCGCGCAGCGGGAGTGGCCAGCTGGCCATCGCTCGCGCATCGGCAGCCGGCGTAGCCGAGGCGTCTGCGCTTGCTGCAGAGGCTGCCGCTGCACCGCGCGGGGCGCTCGTGGCGCCCACGGGAACCGCGGGTGCACCGGAGGGCGGCCGGTCGGTGTAGGTCACTCGCCCATCAGGCCCGACCACCTTGTAGAGCGCCAGGGCCGGCATCGCGCACAGTGCCAGCGAGGCCGCAAGCAAGGCCCGGCGCATGGCGTCGGTGGTCACGGGGCCAGGCGCGCAGGCGGCAGGCATTCGGTCGGCGCCGCGTTCCGCTCAGACCAGGCCCTGGTGCCGCAATAGCGCGTCCAGTGTCGGCTCACGCCCCCGGAAGGCACGGAAACTCTCCATCGCGGGGCGGCTGCCGCCTACCTCCAGGATCTCGCGCCGGTAGCGGCTGCCGGTGGCCGGGTCGAGCACACCGGCCTCCTCGAAGGCCGCGAAGGCGTCCGCACTCAGCACCTCGGCCCACTTGTAGCTGTAGTAGCCCGCTGCGTAGCCGCCCGCGAAGATGTGGGAGAAGGCATGCGGCGTGCGGGTGAAGTCGGCGGCGGGCACCACCGCGACTTCGTCGCGCACCTCGCGCGCGAGATCCAGCACCCGCGCGGCGCTGCCAGGCTCGGTGTGCAGCCGCATGTCCAGCAGTCCGAACTCGATCTGGCGCAGCATGGCCAGCGCACTGTGGAAGTTGCGGGCGGTGACCATGCGCTCGAAGAGCTCGCGCGGCAGCGGCTCGCCCGAGTCCACGTGCGCCGTCAGGCGCCGCAGCACCTCCCACTCCCAGGCGTAGTTCTCCATGAACTGGCTGGGCAGTTCCACCGCGTCCCACTCGACGCCGGCTGTACCGGCCACGGCCAGTTCGTTCACCCGAGTCAGCAGGTGGTGCAAGCCATGGCCAAACTCGTGGAACAAGGTGATGACGTCGCGGTGGGCGAGCAGGGCGGGCCGATCACCTTGCGGCGAGGCGAAGTTGCACACGAGGTAGGCCACGGGCAGCTGCACCGCACCGGCGTCGTCCGGGCGTGCCCAGCGGCCGCGGGCGGGCGACATCCAGGCGCCGGGCTGCTTGCCGGGCCGCGCGTGTAGGTCGAGGTAGAAGCGCGCGAGCGTGTGCGAAGACTGGTCGCGCCGGGCGATGCGGTACACGCGCACGCTGTCGTGCCAGGTCGGTGCGCTGTCCTCCTCGATGGCGATGTCGAACAGCGTCTCGCAGATGTGGAAGAGCCCATGCAGCACGCGCGGCAGCGTGAAGTAGGCCTTGAGCTCGGTTTCGCTGAAGGCGTAGCGCGACTCCTTCAGCCGCTCGGCCGCGAAGGCGAGGTCCCAGGGCTGCAGGTCTGCCAACCCCAGTTGCTCGCGCGCAAACGCGCGCAACTCCTCGACGTCGCGCAACGCCTGCGGCCGCGCGCGCCGGGCCAAGTCGCGCAGGAAGCCCAGCACCCGTGCGGCCGAGGGAGCCATCTTCGGCACCAGGGAGAGCTCGGCGTAGTGGGCATGGCCCAGCAGGGCCGCCTCCTCTTCGCGCAACTGCAGCAGCTCACGGATCAGTGCGGTGTTGTCGAGCGAGGGGTCGCCGAGCTCGCTCGCCCGCGTGACGTAGGCGGTGTGCAGCTGCTCGCGCAGCGCGCGGTCGCGCAGGTGCTGCATCGCAGGCACGTAGCTGGGCGCGTGCAGCGTCAGCCGCGCCCCCGGCACGCCCGCACGTGCGGCAGCGGCCCGTGCAGCGGCTTGCGCGTCGGGCGGCAGGCCGTCCAGCCGGGCCGGGTCGACATCGAGGGCAAAGCGGTCGGTGGCGTCGAGCACGTGCTCGGAGAAGGCCTGGGCAATCTCGGCCTGGCGCTCGCGGATGCGGGCATAGCGGGTACGGGCCTCGCCTTCCAGAGCCGCTCCGGAGAGCACGAAGTCACGGATGGCGTTGTCGAGCGCGCGCAGCCGCTCCGGGGCCAGTGGGGCCGGCGCATCGGCTTGCGCCGAGGCGATCCCGCGGTACTTCGCGTAGAGGCGGCGGTCGGCACCCAGCCGCGTGTGGAACTCGGTGATCGGGCCGAGTGCGGCGTTGAAGGCTGCGCGCATCTCGGGCGTGTCGGCCACGCTGTTCAGGTGCTGCGCGACGTGCCAAACGGCCCCGAGCCTTTCGGTGGCCACATCCAGCACGGCCGACACGGCATCCCAGTCATCCGGCACCTCGGGGCCCACCACACGCTCGAGCGCTGCCTCGGCCTGGGCAAGCAGCGCTTGCACCGCCGGCAACACGTGGGCAGGCTCGATCTCGGGGAAGGGCGGCAACGCGTCGCCACGCAGCAGCGGGTTGTCGGTGTGGGTGTTCATGACGGCTCTCAGGGGGGGGGGCGAGGGGGCTGGGGCGGCCCGGGCTTGCGCGTGCTCGGCCGCTTCGAGCGTGTTCACGAGCAGCATCGTGATCGTCATCGGGCCGACCCCTCCCGGTACCGGGGTGATCCAGCCGGCCACCTCGCGCACCGCCGGGAAGTCGACGTCCCCGCACAGCGTGCCGTCCTCGCGCCGGTTGATGCCGACGTCCACGACGAGCGCGCCGGGCTTGACCATGTCGCGCCGCAGCGTGTCGCGCCGGCCCACGGCCACGACGACGATGTCCGCCTGCCGGGTGTGGGTGGCGAGGTCCGGCGTGCGGCTGTGGCAGATCGTCACGGTGGCGCCGGCCTGCAGCAGCAGCAACGCCATCGGCTTGCCCACCGTGTTGCTGCGCCCGATCACGACCGCATGGCGGCCGGCAACGGGCTGGCCGGTGCTCTCGATCAGCCGCATGCAGCCTGCCGGCGTGGCGGGCCGCAAGCCCGGCAGGCCGGTCAGCAGGGCCCCGGCCGAGTGCACCGAGAAACCGTCCACGTCCTTGTGGGTGGCGATGGCTTCGATCACGCGCTGCGCATCCAGGTGGGCCGGCAGCGGCATTTGCACCAGGATGCCGTGGATCGCGGGGTCCGCATTGAGGGCGGCGATGCGCGCGAGCAGATTCGCCTGCGACAGGCTCGCGTCGTAGCGCTCGAGCACCGAGTGCAGGCCGCACTCCTCGCAAGCGCGCACCTTGTTGCGCACGTACACGGCACTCGCAGGGTCGTCACCCACCAGGATGACGGCCAGCCCCGGCCGCATGCCCAGGGCGGTCAGCCGGGCCGCGCGGGCGGCAACATCGGCGCGCAGATGGCGTGACAGCGCCACGCCGTCGATCAGATGGGCAGTCATGCGAGGCTCGCCAGTTCAGGGTGCCGGAGCATGTGAAGGGTGACGCGTGCCGGCCTCATCCGGCCGGCGCCTCGCAGGCCTCAAGCCTTCGCGGTGGCGCCCAGCGCGATCTTGAGGAGGTCCGCGACCGTGTTCGCGTTCAGCTTTTCCATGATGTTGGCGCGGTGCGCCTCCACCGTCTTGATGCTGATGCCGAGGTCGTCGGCGATCTGCTTGTTCAGCCGCCCCGCGACGATGCGTTCGAGCACTTGCGCCTCGCGCGTGGTCAGGCGCGACAGCAGCGCATCGCGGCTGGCCGCCTCCTGGTGCTGCGTGAAGGCCTGGCGCGCCTGCTCGAGCATGCGCTCCACCAGCGACAGCAGTTCCTCTTCCTTGAAGGGCTTCTCGATGAAGTCCATCGCCCCCTTCTTCATGGTCGTCACGGCCATCGGCACGTCGCCGTGGCCGGTGATGAAGACGACCGGCAGGGGGCTGCGGCGTTCGATCAGGCGGTCCTGGAGGTCGAGCCCGCTCATGCCGTCCATGCGGATGTCGGCGATCAGGCAGGCCACCTCGCGCGCATCGAAGCGGGCGAGGAAGGACTCGGCCGAGTCGAAGCACTTCACCCGGTAGTCCTTGCCCTCGAGCAGCCACTGCAACGAGTCGCGCACGGCCTCGTCGTCATCGACCACGTAGACGGTTCCTCGCTTGGGGATCAGGCTCATGACAGCGTGATGGTGGGGGTGATGGGAGGGCTGTTCACGGCGGGCGCGCTCTCGGGGCCGCCTTCACCGGACGAGCCTTTGGCCAGGGGGAGCGTGAACGAAAACGTGCATCCGACCACGCTCGAACCATTGTAGAGGTTCTGGGCCCGCATCCGGCCCTGGTGGGACTCGACGATCGACCGGCACAGGTTCAGCCCGATGCCCAGGCCCTCGGCCTTGGTCGAGAAGAAGGCTTCGTACAACCGTCCGACCACTTCTTCCCTCAGCCCGGGCCCGGCGTCGGTGACGCTGAACTCGATGACCTCGCCCTCCTCGGGCGACTGCCGCGGCACCACGCGCAGCTCGACGTGTCGGCGCGGGGCCGGCAGCTGCGCCGAGT
>JBDKFA010000046.1:0-24729 GCA_039798945.1 Pseudomonadota bacterium | reverse complement strand
GAGGAAGGCGTCGATGTAGACCGCGCGGTCTCCGAGCAGGAAGGACTCGTGCACGGTGGCGATGATGTCGCTCGGGCCGGCGCCCTGGATCCACTTGTTCGCACGCACGAGCGCGTTCGTGAGCGCCTGCGTCGTGGCCGGGTGCTTGTCGATGAACGCCTGCGGCGCGTAGAAGCAACCCGCGGGCATCGGCCCGCCGAACACCTTGTCGGCCTCGGCCACGACGCGTGTGTCGGAGACGATCCGCAGATCGCCCGAGCGCTGCAGCAGCGTGATGACGGGGTCGAGGTTGCTGATGGCGTCGATCTGGCCCGAGCGCATCGCGGCCACCGCGCCCTGGGCGGCGCCCACGCCGATGATGCTGACGTCGCTCGGCTTCAACCCGGCCTTGGCGAGGATGAAGTTCACCATCACGTTGGTGGAGGAGCCCGGCGCGGTCACGCCGATCTTCTTGCCCTTGAGATCCGCCGCCGTCTTGTAGCTGGCCATCGTCTTCGGGTTCACGCCGAGCACGATCTGCGGCGCGCGGCCCTGCAGCGCGAAGGCGCGCATGCGCTGGCCCTTGTGCTGCATGTTCACCGTATGCTCGAAGGCGCCGGAGACCACATCCGCGCTGCCGCCCACCACCGCCTGCAGCGCGCGCGCGCCGCCGGCGAAGTCCACGATCGTCACGTCCAGCCCCTCGGCCTTGAAGTAGCCCTTCTGCTCGGCAATCGTCAGCGGCAGGTAGTACAGCAGGTTCTTGCCGCCCACGGCGATGGTGAGCTTGGGCTTTTCGAGCTGGGCGAGTGCCAAGCCCGGCAGCGCGAGCGTGGCGCCGGTGGCGGCGATCAGGTGGCGGCGCGTGATCGACATCGGGGGTCTCCTCGGGATGGAATCGGTCGGGCCGCAGCGGCTGGGGTGCCCCGTTGCGGTTGGCGCGGCGGGCGCAAGCGCGCAGCCGCCAGGAAACCTGACACTGTAGCCTGCGCCTTAAGACCCTACGATCGAGCCTTCTCTCACCGATGCCCGTGCCCATGATCGACCCCGCCAGCCCTCCCAGCCCCCGCATCGTCCTCGTCACCGGCGGCAGCCGCGGCATCGGTGCCGCCACGGCCCGGCTCGCTGCCCGCGCCGGCTACGACGTCGCCATCAATTGCGTGCGCGACACCGCCGCGGCCGAGGCCGTGGCGGCCGAGGTGCGCGCGCTCGGGCGGCGCGCCCTCGTCGTGCCTGGCGACGTGGGCCGCGAGGCCGATGTGCTGGCCATGTTCCGGGCGGTGGACGAGAGCCTGGGCCGGCTCACCGCGTTCGTGAACAACGCTGGCGTGGTGGATGTGGCCGCGCGCGTGGACGAGATGAGCCTCGAGCGGCTGGAGCGCATGTGGCGCATCAACCTCACGGGCTCGTTCCTGTGCGCGCGCGAGGCCGTGCGGCGCATGAGCACGCGCCATGGCGGCGCGGGCGGCTCGATCGTCAACCTGAGCTCGGCCGCCGCCAAGCTCGGCGCGCCCGGCCAGTACGTGGACTACGCGGCGAGCAAGGCGGCCATCGACACCTTCACCCTCGGCCTGGCGCGCGAGGTGGCCACCGAGGGCGTGCGCGTGAACGCGGTGCGCCCGGGCATCATCGACACCGACATCCACGCCTCGGGCGGCCAACCGGATCGCGCCGCGCAGATGGCGCCGCAGGTGCCGATGCGGCGCGCCGGCTCGGCCGAGGAGGTGGCCGAGGCGGTGGTGTGGCTGCTGTCGGGGCAGGCCAGCTACGTCACTGGGGCGGTGATCGATGTCACGGGCGGGCGCTGAGCGCCGGGCCGCCACGGTGCGCGGCCCGATCGGGGATCGCTCTGCCGGGCTCGGGTGCGGCCAAGCCGCTTGGAGACGAAGGGCCGCCGCGTGGCTGGGCGGCGCCGCGCTGGTGCTGGCGCAGAGCACCCAGGCTCAGCGGGTCGAGACCGCCCGTCCCGCCCCGGTCGCACAGGTCGCGCCGGTCGGACAGGCCCTGCAGGCGGTCGCGGCCTCCGCGCCCACCGGTGTGGCGCGCCCGCGCGTGGGCCTCGTGCTCTCGGGCGGCGGCGCACGTGGCTTTGCCCACATTGGCGTGCTGCGGGTGCTCGAGGAGTTGCGCGTGCCGGTGGACATCGTCGTGGGCACGAGCATGGGCTCGGTCGTCGGCGGGGCCTTTGCCGCCGGGCGCACGGCCGCGGAGCTCCAGCGCTTCGCCCAGGAGACCGACTGGCCGGCCGTGCTCGCCGACCGGCCGCCGCGCCGCGAGGGCGACTTCCGCCGTCGCCAGGCCGATCTGGAGGTGCCCTCGCGCTTCGAACTCGGGCTGGGCCGTGGCGGCAGCCTGAGCGGGCCACCTTCGGTCGCGGGGAGCCACGCCCTGGAGCGGGCCCTGGAGGAGTTGTTGCCGCCCGGCATGGCGCAGCGCCCGGCCGGGCGCCTGCAGCTGGCCTTCCGGGCCGTCGCCACCGACTTGCGTACCGGCGAGCTCGTGGAGCTCGCCGACGAGCCGCTGGCCGTTGCGTTGCGCGCCTCGCTGTCCGTGCCAGGCCTTTTTCCGCCGCTGGCGCGCGACGGGCGCATCCTGGTCGATGGTGGCCTCGTGCGCAACGTGCCGGTGGATCTGGCCCGCGCGCTCGGCGCGCAGGTGCTGATCGTGGTCAACGTGGGCACCCCGGTGGACCACGTGCGCGAGCTCGGCAGCGCGCTGGGCGTGGCGCAGCAGATGATCAACCTGCTCACCGAGCAGAACGCACAGCGCTCGCTGCGCGAGCTGGGCCCGGGCGATGTGCTGATCCAGCCCGTGCTCGACGGGCTGGACGCCAGCGCGCTGGCCACCGGCGCGCCGCGTGCCATCGCTGCCGGCGAGGCTGCGGCGCGCGCGCTGGCCGACCGGCTGGCCACGCTGGCCGTGGCAGCGCCGGCCTGGGCCGCCTTTGAAGAGGTGCGCACTGGCCAGAGCGCGGCTCTGGGCGTCGATGCCTCCGGCGGACGGCTGCTGGTGCGGCCCACGGGCCGCTTCACCGCCGAGCTTCTGGCCGCAGCTGCCGGGGCGCGGCTGGGAGAGCAGGTGGATGGCGCGCAGGCGCGCGCGGCGGCCGACCGGCTCTACGCCAGCGGCGACTTCGAGCGCGTGGAGGTGCAGTCGGCCGTGCTGCCCGACGGGCGCGCGATGATCCTCGTGCCAGTGGAGGCGCCCTGGCGTCGCAACCCGCTGCGCGTGGGCCTGGAGCTGCAGACCGAGCAGGGCAGCCGTGAAGACGCCACGCGCTTCACGGCCACCGCGATGACCACCTTCGACGCCCTGAACGCCTGGGGTGGGGAGCTGCGGACGCTGCTGCGGCTGGGCTCCACCACCACCGTCATGGGCGAGTGGTGGCAGCCGCTGGGGGCCGGCAGCCCCTTCTTCGGGGTCACCTCGTGGCGGCGCGATGCCGACACGCGCGACATCTTCGAGGGCGGCCAGCGCGTCACCCGGGTGGGCGTTTCGGCGGCCGTCTGGCGCCTGGGAGCGGGCCTGTCGATCGGGCGCGTGGGCGATGTGCAGTTCGGGCTGGAGAGCTGGCGCCTCGGCGTGTCGCCGTTCCTGAGCGGCTCGCCCCTGGAGCGCGCGGCGTCGCTGAGCACGCGGCAGCTGTACGGACAGCTGCGCCTGGACACCCTGGACTCACTGACCTTCCCCACCCGCGGCAGCCTGGCGCAGGTGCTCTGGCGTTCGCGCCACGGCGGAGACACTCCCCAGGGCTGGGAGGTCGAGGCGCGTGCCATGACGGGCTTTCGGATGGGGAGGTGGGGCGGCCACTTCTACGCCGACGCCTCGCACGGCGGCAGCGGCTCCGCGCCCTTGTCGCTGGGCGGATTCCTGCGCCTGTCGGGCACGCCCATCGACTCACTGAGCGGGCAGACGAGCCTCTTCGGGCGCGTCGTCATGGGGGTGCCGGTCGCCCACATGCCCATCGGCCTGGGCGGTCCGGTGCGCGCCGGTTTCTCGCTCGAGCTTGGCGGCCTCTTTCCGCCCGGCCAGGGGCGCCGCCTGGCCGACCTGCGCCAGGCCGGCAGTGCCTTCGTCTCGGTGGACACCCGCTTCGGCCCGGTGTACTTCGCGTTGGGCGCCACGAACCGCGGCGGGCAGGCTGTCTACGTGTTCCTGGGGCCCTTCTGGTGAGGCCGCTGGCGGCAGCGCGTGGCCGCTGCGTACCGTCTGGAAGCACGAGAGGTACCGAAAAGTGGCACCAAAGATGATTCAGTAGCGCAAAGCGGTCCCTCCGCGCAGAGTGCGGGCTCCCATGACTGCTCCCTGGAGTACCCGCAACATGATTCCCCGATCGACCTCCGAAGCCGTCCGGCCGAGCGCGGCCCCCTTCTCCCGGCGGGTCACGGCCCGCAAGCTGGGCTGGCTCGCCTGGGCCGCGCTGGCCGCCTCGACGGCCCAGGCTGCCGACACCTATGTCGGCCTGGGCCTGGGCAGCGCCCGCGTCGGCCTGCCCTGCGCCGCCGGCCAGCCCTGCGACCGCACGGCCTCGGGCAGCTACAAGGTCTTCCTGGGCGTGGAGCCCACCGAGCACCTGGGCGCCGAACTCATGGCCTGGCGCCTGGGCGATGCCCGGGGCAGCGGCCTGCTGGGCACGAACCTGCTGCCTGCCACCACGCGCTCGGAGGGCCTGGGCCTGGTCGGGGTGGCGCGCACCCAGATCGACGCCTGGACGCTGCGCGCCCGCCTGGGCGTGGCCCTGGGCACGAAGTCGCGCACCGCGCTTGACGTGTCCTCCGTCGGCGCGGTCGTCCCGGGCAACACGACCGTGCGCGAGCGCTCGGCCGTCTGGGGTCTCGGGGCCAGCTACGCCCTGAACAAGAACTGGGCGCTGCAGGCCGACTGGGACCGCCTGCCCGCCCGCGTCACGACATCGACGAAGGCGAAGGCGGACCTTTTCAGCGTGGGCGTGTCCTACCGCTTCTGAGCCCGCGCCCGATGCGAACGAACAGGAGAGATCCATGACCAAGACCTTGATCGCCCTGGCTTGCGCGACCGTGCTCACCGCCTGCTCGACCACCAGTCCGGACGTCATCGGCCGCGATGACGCGCAACGCCTGTCGTCCGTGCTCAGCGCCACCGTCGAGAGCGTGCGCGACGTCACCGTCGAAGGCGGCACGGGCGCCGTGGGCGCGGCCACCGGTGCCATCGTGCTCGGCACGGCCGGCGGCAGCGTCGGCGGCAAGCGCGAGCAGGTGGCCGTCGGCACGCTGGCGGCCGTGCTCGGCGGCGTCCTGGGCCACGCCATCGAGCGCAACGCCAACCGCGAGGAAGCCCAGGAGATCATCGTGCGCCTGGCCGGCGGCGAACGCCGCGCGGTGGTGCAGGCCAAGGGCGCGGAGGCCTTCCGCCCGGGCGACACTGTCACGCTCGTTACCACGGGCGGCCGCGTCCGCGTGACGCTCGATGCACGCGCCGCCCCTCGGGGCTCCTGAGGGGCGCGGCCTGGCTGCTCCCGCAGGGGCGGCTCAGCCCGCCGCGCCTCTCAGGCGCGCGGGGCCGCCCGCCGCATGGCCGTGAAGGCCGCCAGTTCCCATGAGCGCAGCCCCACCACCAGCGTGTAGCCATCACGCTCGTGGATGGGCAGCCGGGCGTCGTCCTGGTGCAGCCGCGAGAGCTCCTCGGCCAGGCGCTCGATGTGCTGGCGCGCCTGGCGCGCGCTGCCGCTGGAGAGCCTGGCGGGCACCGCCAGCAGCGTCTCGCCCGGCCCGTCGAAGCGCCCGCCGAAGTAGTCGGCCACCACGTGCTCCCGGAAGTAGGCCTGCACCGGCCCGTCGGGCCGCCAGCGGAAGGTGCGCGAGACGTGCAGCCGGTAGCGGTTCAGCGGCTTGAGCTCGATCAGCCCGAGCCTGTCCAGCCGCACGAGCGCGGCGGTGCAGGGGGCGGCGTCGACCCGGTAGGTCTCCACGATGTGCTCGAAGCTCCAATGCCCCAGGCAGCACACCGCCACCAGCAGCAGCACCGGGTCGGCCACGAGCGAGCGCTCCTGCTCCAGCGTGAGCTCGTCGATGCCCGGGGCCGCCTGCAGCGCCTCCTGCAGCACGTCGTGCAGCGGCACACCCACGGCCTGGCAGAACTGCTCCAGGCGCGCCAGGCCCATGTCGCCCTGGCTGAACAGGCGCTTGATGCTCGACTCGCTCATGCCCACGCGCTCGGCCAGCGTGCGGTAGGTGAGGCCGGCGCGGCGCATCTGCGCGCGCAACGCCTGCAGCACGTGCTCGGGCGTGCTCATCCGATGGCCCCGCGCCGGATCTGCTCGAAGGTGAGCCGCTCCACCTGGACGGTGGCCACGCCGCGGTGCACGTCCAGCCGCAGCGCCGCGGTGTAGCTCAGGTCGATCACGCGGCCCGGCACGAAGGGGCCGCGGTCGTTGACGCGCACGATCACCTGCCGGCCGTTGGCCGGGTTGCGCACGCGCGCGTAGCTCGGCAGCGGCATCGTCGGGTGCGCGGCCGTCATCGCGAACATGTCGTAGGGCTCGCCCAGCGAGGTGGGCCGGCCGTGGTATCGGCGCCCGTACCACGAGGCGCCGCCCACCTCGCGCAGCGGCCGGTCGGTGGTGAAGGGCACGTACAGTCGCCCGTCGACCTCGTAGGGCTTGTTCGGGCCGCCCGTCCGAATGGGCTCCACGCGCGGCACGGCGTCGGGCGTGCGTTCGAGGTTGGAGGGTATGGAGGCAGGCAGCCCGTCTGTGTCCGGCTGGCGCGTGGCGCACCCGGCACCCAGCAGCCCAAGGGCTGCGCTGCCCAGGGCGAAGAGCGTCGAGCGACGGGCCAGCGCGCCCGGGCCGGTGTCCCGCGGGGGCTGCTCGATCGCCGTTGGCTCGGCGTGTCCTGCCAGGGTCCGCACGGGCTGCAGGATAGCGCGGCGCGCTGCCAGAATGCGCCATGCCCGAGATGCCCCTGCCCGAAATCGAGGTCATGCCGCGCGACCTCTCGCCCTACCGGCGCGGCAACACCGGCATCGACTACGTGCACCGCTTCGAGTCCGGCTGGCCCGGGCCGCACGTGCTCGTCAACGCGCTCACGCACGGCAACGAGTTCTGCGGGATGGTGGCGGCCACGCACCTGCTCGACAGCGGCGTGCGGCCGCTGTGCGGCACGCTCACGGTGAGCTTTGCCAACGTGCAGGCCTACGAGAGCTTCGATCCGGCGCGCCCCTTCGAGAGCCGGCAGCTCGTGCACAACCTCAACCGCATCTGGTCGGCGCAGTGGCTCGACGGCCCCGATGACAGCCCCGAGCTGCGCCGCGCCCGCGCGCTGCGCCCGGCGGTGGCCGCGGCCGACCACATCCTCGACCTGCACTCCACGAGCCAGCCGGTGCAGCCTTTCTGGGTCTACCCGCAGCGCAGGCGCAACGCGCAGGCCGCGCGGGCGATCGGACGGCCTGCCGTGCACCTGGTCATGCCCGCGGGCCTCGGCTCGGGCGTGCCCCTCATCCAGCACGGGGCGCACGGCTTGGCCGATGGTGCGCCGGGCGAGGGCGGGGTGGCCGTGGTGGCCGAGTGCGGGCAGCACTTCCTGCGCGCCACGTCCGAGCTCGCCATCGAGGTCACGCTCGACTTCCTGGCCCATTTCGGCCTCGTCGAGCGCGAGCCCCCGCCCGGTGCGCGCGGGGCTGCGCAGACGCGGGTGGAGCTGTTGCGCACGGTGGTCGTGCGCACACCCGAGTTCCGCTTCACGCGGCCCGTGCTCGGCTTCGAGACCTACGCCGAGGGCGAGCTCATCGCCATCGATGGTGAGGAGGAGATCCGCGCGCCCTGTCCGGGCTGCACGATCCTGATGCCCACGCGCGAGCCGATCCCCGGACGTGAGGGCGTGTACCTGGCGCGGCCCCTGAACGATTGAAGAGACGATGAGGACACCTACGCCCGCCGCGGACAGTCGCCACGTTGAGGCCCGCGAGCCCGCTTGGCCGAGCCGGTTGCGCCCGAGCAGTGGCGCGATGCGGTGGCTGGCCACGAGCCTGGCCGCGTTCGCCGTGGCTGCGGGCGGCGCCCGTGCCACCTCTACCCCGGGCCCCGATGGCCTGAACGGTTTCTACCGGCAGCCCGCGGTGCGCGGCTCCCAGATCGTCTTCGTCGCCGAGGGCGACCTCTGGCGCGTGGGCAGCGAGGGTGGCCGCGCCGAGCGCCTGACCACGCACCCCGGGCAGGAGCAGTGGCCCGCGCTGTCGCCCGACGGGCGGCTGCTCGCCTTCGTCGGGAGCTACGACGGCACGGGCGACGCCTACGTGATGCCCACCGCCGGCGGCGTTCCGCGGCGCCTGACCTGGGAGGGCGGCGGCGTGCGCGTGTGGGGCTTCGCGGCCACGGGCGAGGTCATCGTCTCGGTACCGGAACGCCACGGGCACCCGACGACGCAGCTGCAGGCGGTGGACCCGCGCACGCTTGCGCGTCGGCTGCTGCCGGTGGCGCAGGCGAGCGACGGGGCGCTGAGCGCCGACGGGCGCCGGCTCTACTTCACGCGCAACGGGCTGCGCGGGGACAACGCGCGCCAGTATCGCGGCGGGGCCGTCGCGCGGCTGTGGGCGCTCGAGCTCGAGGGCCGTGCCGAGGCGCGGCCGCTGGTGGCCGAAGGCGCGAACGACCGCCGGCCGATGCCCTACCGCGATGCGCGCGGGCAGGAGCGCGTGGCCTTCCTCTCCGACCGCGACGGCAGCGTGAACCTGTGGTCGGTGCGGGCCGACGGTACTGACCTGCGCGCGCACACGCGCCACCGCGGCTGGGACATCCGCCACGCCTCGCTGGACGGCACGCGCGTGGCCTACGCGCTGGGGGCGGACC
The DNA here is from genome assembly GCA_039798945.1 of Pseudomonadota bacterium. Taxonomy (GTDB): domain Bacteria; phylum Pseudomonadota; class Gammaproteobacteria; order Burkholderiales; family Burkholderiaceae_C; genus Rubrivivax. The sequence goes on along the minus strand of JBDKFA010000046.1, from coordinate 15,926 downwards.
TGCGCGTGGTGGACCTCGCGAGCGACAGCGACCGCCTCGTGCCGGTGCGCCTGGGCGGCGACTTCGACGCGCAGCGCGAGCGCTGGGTCACGCGGCCGCAGACCTTTCTCACCACGGTGGCGATGGCGCCCGACGGCGAGCGCGTGCTGCTGGCCGCGCGTGGCCGGCTCGCCACGCAGGGCACGGGGGCGCTGCGCCGGGCCGAGTTGCGTCAGCCCGCTGACGGGCGCTGCCGCGAAGCCGTCTTCAGCCACGACGCACGGCAGGTCTACGCGCTGTGCGACTTCAGCGGCGAGCCCGAGGTCTGGCGCCTGCCGGCCAACGGCCTGGGCGAGCCGGTGGCGCTCACGCGCGGGGCCACCGCCCAGCGCGAGACGCTCAGCGCCTCGCCCGACGGGCGCTGGCTCGCCCACACCGACCGCGAGGGGCGGCTGTGGCTGACGGACCTGAAGGCGGACTCGAAAGCCGACCCGCCAGCCGACCCGAAAGCCGACCCCAAGACGGACAGCCTGCCCCCGACCCGCATGATCGAGCACAGCCGCGTGGGCGGCTGGTTCGAGGACCTGCGCTGGTCCCCCGATGGCACGGCGCTCGCCTTCGTCCAGGTGCGCAGCACGAGCGGGCGCAGCCAGATCGTGCTGCACCGGCTGGCCGACGGGCAGCAGCAGGTGCTGACGAGCGACCGCTACGACAGCAACTCGCCCGTGTTCACGCCCGACGGGCGCTGGCTGCTGTTCGCGTCGAACCGGCACTTCACCGTCACCGGCAACACGAGCCCCTGGGGCGACCGCAACCTGGGCCCGCAGTTCGACCGCCGCACGAAGCTGTATGCACTGGCCTTGCAGGCCGGGCTGCGAGCGCCGATGGCGGTGCCCGACGAGCTGGCGCCAAGCACGGCTGCGTCGGTCTCGGCGGCGGCTTCCGGTGCGGCATCCGGTGCGGCATCCGGTGCGGCATCGGGCGCCGCAGCCGCCTCTGCCGCCTCTGCCACCTTGTCCACAACGGTGCCACCGGGCCGGCCCGCGGCGCCTGCGGCCGGCGGTGCCGCGGCCACCCGCCCCCGCCCCGCCCAGATCGCGTGGGAAGGCCTGGCCACGCGCCTGCACGAGTTGCCCGTGGCCCCCGGCAACTACCGCGCGCTGCGCACCGACGGACGACGCGTCTTCCTGCTGGACACCGAGTACGCCCCCGAGCGCCGCACGAGCCTGAAGAGCTTCGCGCTCGAGCCCGGCGAGGCGCGGCTCGAGACGGTGGCGGGAGAGGTGCGCCAGCTCGAGCTCTCGGCCGACGGCAAGCGCATGATGGTCGTGCGCGGCGGTGCAGGCTCCGGCGCCGGGGCGGGCTCGAGCGGCGGGGGCGCAGCCCCGGAGATCCTGCTGCTCGATGCTGCCCCGCGCCTGCCCACCGAGCCCGCGCAGCTCGCGCGTGCGCAGGTGCGCTGGAGCGACTGGGCGATCGCCACCGACCCCCGGGCCGAATGGCGGCAGATGTTCCACGACGCGTGGCGGATGCAGCGCGAGCACTTCTACGACCGCGGCATGCACGGCGTGGACTGGCTCGCGGTGCGGCGCCAGCACGAGCCGCTGCTCGCACGCGTGACCGACCGCGCCGAGCTCGCCGAGTTGATGGCTCAGATGGTGAGCCACCTCGGCGCGCTGCACAGCCAGGTGGGTGTGCCTGACTTGCGCAGTGGTCCGGAGGAGCCGGCCCTGGCGGCGCTTGGTGCCACCTTCACCCGCGCCGAGGGTGGCTGGCGCGTCGCACAGATCCTGCGCGGCGACCCCGAGCTGCCGGGCGAGGCCTCGCCGCTGGCGGCACCCGGCACCGACATCGCCGAAGGCGACGTGATCACCGCCGTGAACGGCCGCGCCGCCGCCGAGGCGGCCGACCTGCGCGAGCTGCTGCGCGGGCAGGCCGGGCGCCAGGTGCTGCTCACGCTGAAGAAGCCCGACGGGCGCAGCGCGCAGGCGGTGGTGGTGGCCGTCACGCTCGCGCGCGAGCGCCAGCTGCGCCTGCAGGACTGGCGCCAGGGCCGGCTGCGCACCGTGCTCGAGGCGAGCCAGGGCCGCATCGGCTACCTGCACCTGCGCGCGATGGGGCCGGCGGATATCGCCGACTTCGCGCGCGAGTTCTACGCCCACGCCGACCGCGACGGCCTCGTCATCGACATGCGCTTCAACGGCGGCGGCAACATCGACAGCTGGGTGCTGGAAAAGCTGCTGCGCCGCGCCTGGGTGTGGTGGCAGCGCCGCTCGCCGGAGGGCTCACCGCCCTACCCGAACATGCAGCAGGCCTTCGCCGGCCACCTCGTGGTGTTGATGAACGAGGACACCTACTCCGACGGCGAGACCTTCTCCGAGGGTTTCAAGCGCCTGGGCCTGGGCACGACGATCGGCCGGCGCACGAGCGGCGCGGGCGTGTGGCTCTCGGACCGCAACCGGCTGCTGGACAACGGCATCATGCGCGCGGCCGAGACCGCTCAGATGGATGCGCAGGGCCGCTTCCTGATCGAGGGCGTGGGCGTGCAGCCCGATGTGGAGGTGGACAATCCGCCGCGCGCGACCTTCGAAGGCGGCGACGCGCAGCTTGACGCGGCGCTCGCCCACCTGCAGCGGCTGCTGCGCGAACGCCCCGTCGTGCGCCCCGTGCCCGGGCCGTATCCGCGGCCGGTGCGCTGACGCGCCGTCGGCACGAGCGACCCCGCTGCCAGCGACCGAGCCACCCGCGGCACACCACAGCCGACCGACCGCGAGACCCACGAGACCCCAAGATCCCGAGGAGCCCCCGATGTCCCCTCCCTCCCCGCACGACGAAGACTTCCACAGCCCCGCCGTCACGCGGCTGCGCGAGGACCTCGCCCTCGCGCTGCGCGCAGCGGCGCACCACGGCCTGGCCGAGGGCATCTGCAACCACTTCTCGGTGGAGCTGCCCGACGGCTCGGGGCGCTTCCTGCTCAACCCGCGCGGGCTGCACTGGAGCGAGGTGCGTGCCGAGGACGTGGTGCTGATCGACGAGCACGGCACGGTGCTCGCCGGCCGCCACGGCGTGGAGCCCACCGCGATGTTCATCCACGCCGCCGTGCACCGCATCGCGAAGAAGGCCTGCGTGCTGCACACCCACATGCCGCACGCCACCGCGCTCACGCTCACCGCCGAGCGCGCGCTCGACCCGACGCTGTCGCAGACGGCGATGCGCTTCGTCGGGCGCCTCGCGGTGGACGCGCACTACAACGGCCTCGCGCTGGACGTCGCCGAGGGCGAGCGCATCGCGCGTGCGATGGGGGGTGCCGACGTCGTGTTCCTCGGCAACCACGGCGTCGTGGTGTGCGGCGAGCGCATCGACCACGCCTACGACGACCTGTACTACCTGGAGCGCGCCTGCGAGGTGCAGTGGCTGGCCCAGGCCACGGGTCGCCCGCTCGTGCCGGTGGACGCCGCGCTCGCCGCGCGCGTGGCCGACCAGATCCAGGGCGAGCGGCTGCAGTCGGAACTCTTCTTCGAGGCGCTGCGGCGGATGGTGTGAGAGCGTCTGGCGCGACCGGCAAGAATCGAACTTGCGACGCGGCCTTCGGAGGGCCGCATGATATCCACTTCACCACGGTCGCCAGCGCGATCATTCTAACGCCTGGGGCGTTGTCGCCCCTCCCCGGGTGGCCACCGTGTCGGTGGTGCGCGAGGGGCGGGCCCTATAATCGAAGGTTGTACAGAAGAGCCGCGCGCGCTGCGCAGCCGGCCCGCCGACTCCCGAGGAAGCCATGAGCGATTCGCACGACTCCGCCGGTCACGGCGCCCATGAAGCCCATGAGGGCCCGATCAAGACGCCCAAGCAGCTGATCTGGACGGTTGCGCTGTCGTTCGTGCTGCCGGTGCTGGTCATCATCCTGCTGGTGAACTTCGTGGCGCTGGGCGACAAGCCGGCTGCAGGCACGCAGGCGCTGCAGGCCGAGGCCGTGGCCAAGCGCATCGCGCCAGTGGCCAGGGTCGAACTGAAGGACGCCTCGGACGCCGCCGCGCTGAAGACGGGCGACCAGGTCTACCAGGCGCAGTGCGCCGCGTGCCACAACGTCGGTGCAGCCGGTGCGCCCAAGCTCGGCGACGCCGCGGCCTGGGCCCCGCGCATCAAGACGGGCTACGACGCGCTGCTGAACTCGGCCCTCAAGGGCAAGGGCGCGATGGCGGCGCAAGGCGGCGGCGACTTCTCCGACTATGAGATCGCGCGCGCGGTGGTCTACCTGGCCAACCAGAGCGGCGGCAAGCTCGCCGAGCCGAAGGCGCCGGCCGCTGCCGCCAGCGCGCCGAAGTGAGCACCTGAGCGGTCGCGCCTGGCGTGGCCAGGCGTGTCCGGGCGGGAAGCCCCCAGTCGGGCAGGCCTCACCGCCGGGGCGTGAGCACATAGCCGAAACGCGCGGGCATCTGCGCGAACGGCACCTCCTCGGGCACCCACGTGCCGGCTTCCACGGCCTCTACCGCCACCGCCATGTCCAGGCTGTGCACGAGGCCCAGGCCGATGTCGCACTCGAGGAAGAGCCTTCCTTCGTCGTCGAGCCAGCAGCTCTTCAACTGGGCGGGTTCTCCAGTGTGGGCGCTCACTTGCACTGAAGCGCCTGCGCCGGTGGCCTGCTCCTGCAGCCGCCACACGTAAGGCGCCGCCTCGAGATCGACGTACACGCGCTGCGGGCCGTTCTGGAAGTAGGCCGCGCCCCGCTCGTCGCGGGTGTAGTTGCGGTGGATGAAGCCGAGCAGCTTGTCGTGGGTGATGCGGCTGCCCTTGACCTGGGGAAAGGGCCCGGCGGCCTGCACGCGTTCGTCGCGCATGTACCACTGGCCTCGCGCGTCCAGCGCCAGCCACCCGTAGCAGTGCGGCACATCGGGCCACTTGCGCAGTGCTGCGCGAACGAGTTCGTCCATGCGGCTCAGTGTCCGGGGCCAGGTGTGGTCGCCAGCGTCACCACTGCCTCGTCTCACGCCTGCGCCGCCAGCCAGTCGAGCACCGCCTCGGGCATCGCGTGCACGTGCCCGGGCGGCGCCCCCGCCGGAAAGCCGCAGTGCCCGCCGTGCGCGGGTTGCCACAGCGTGACGTTGGCGCTCACCTCGTGTGCACGGGGCAGGCTCGAGTCTGGCACGAACGGGTCGTTGCGCGCATTGAGCACGAGCGTGGGCAACGGCATCCGCGCGAGGCCGGGCTTGGCCGAGGCGCGCGCGTAGTAGTCATCCACCCCGGCAAAGCCGTGCAGCGGGGCGGTGAAGGCGTCGTCGAACTCGCGGATCGTGCGCGCACGGCGCACGCGCTCGCCGTCGAAGAGCCCCGGGTGGCGGGCCAGGCGCGCGAGCGCACGCGGCTTCATCGTGGCCAGGAACATGCGCGCGTAGACGAGCCGGTTCCAGCCGCTGTCGATGGCCCGCCCGGCAGCGGCGAGGTCCACCGGCGAGCTCACCGCGGCCACCGCGCGGGCCGTCCGGGGCGCTGCGGCGCCCGCTTCCTGCGCCCAGCGCAGCAGCGCGTTGCCGCCCAGCGAGATGCCCACCGCGCGCAGCGGCGCACCGGTGCGTGCGCGCAGGCGCGCGAGGATCCAGCCCACCTCGGCATGGTCGCCCGAGTGGTAGGCGCGCGGGCCGTGGTTGAGCTCGCCCGAGCAGCCGCGGAAGTGCGGCACCGCCACTGCCCAGCCACGCTGGCGTGCGGCATCGGCCAGCGCCACCACGTTCGGGCTCGCCGAGGAGCCCTCCAGGCCGTGGAAGATGGCCAGCAGCTCGGTGCCGTCCCGGGGCGCGGGGGCCTCGCGGTCATCGGGCGCCTGGCGCGCCGCGCGGCCCGCCTCGGGCGCAAGGAAGTCCACGTCGATGAAGTCGTCGTCGGGCGTGGCCCAGCGTTCGCGCACGAAGCGCGGGGCCGCACCCCGGTGCGTGCGTGCCCCGAGCGCCGCCCAGATCGTCTGCAGGTTGCCCCCGGGTAGCCAGGCGGGGGCGCGGTAGCCGCCGAAGCCGTGCCCTGCCGGCGTGGCGCGCACACCCGATGTCCCGGGCGCCTCCATGGCCGTGCGCCTCAGTGCAGCGTGGAGGGCGCCGGGCCCTCCTCGGCGCTCGCCTCGCCGAGCGTGCCCGGGCTGGCGTGGTGGGCCACCATGCGCCAGCCCTGGGCGGTCTTGATGTACACGTTGGTGGCCAGCACCCAGGCCGTGCGGGCGCCCTCGCTGGTCTGCACCGTGATGCGCTCGGCCAGGTGGTGCACGGCGCTGCCGATCGTGTGCAGCCGGTGCACCTGCTCGGGCACGACGGGGATCGCGCCGCTGGCGAAGATGGCCTCGAAGCTCGCGCGGATGGCCGCCGGCCCGATCACGCGCGGCCCGCCGGGGTGCACGCACACGACCTCGTCGTCGTCGGCCCACACGGCCATCAGCCGCTCGATGTCGCCGCGCTGCAGCGCCTCGTAGAACTGGGCCTCGATGTCGTCGGGCGAGGCCATCAGTGCAGCGGTCTGGGGCTTGGTGCGCGACATGGGGTGCGGCGGCGGGCAGGGCCGGGCATGCCGACCCGCACCTCGGTGACTCAGTGCGAATGCGCGAGGTGTTCGCCCGCCTTCAGGCGGTACACCGTGCCGCAGTACGGGCACGCGCCTTCGCCGGTCGTGGCCACGTCGATGAAGACGCGCGGGTGGTTCGACCACAGCGGCATGCGCGGGTTCGGGCAGGGCGTGACCCCCGGGCCCTGCAGGTCCTTCGCCGTGAGTTCGACCACGGCCTTGGGCGAGTTGCTCATGTTGCTGATGCTGCAGATGCTGCTGACGGCCGCACTCACACCGGCGTGAGCCAGCCCGCGTACTTCGGGTTGCGCCCGCCCACGATGTCGAAGAAGGCCGACTGGATCTTCTCCGTGACCGGGCCGCGGGAGCCCGCGCCGATGGTGATGCGGTCGAGTTCGCGGATGGGCGTCACCTCGGCGGCGGTACCCGTGAAGAAGGCCTCGTCGCTGATGTAGACCTCGTCGCGCGTGATGCGCTTTTCCACGAGCTTCAGGCCCAGGTCCTGGCAGATCGCGAAGATGGTGTCGCGCGTGATGCCGTTCAGCGCCCCGGCCGAGAGGTCGGGCGTGTAGAGCACGCCCTTCTTGACGACGAAGATGTTCTCGCCCGCGCCCTCGGCCACGAAGCCGGCCGGGTCCAGCAGCAGCGCCTCGTCGTAGCCTTCGTCGGTGGCCTCCATGTTGGCGAGGATGGAGTTGGTGTAGTTGCTCACCGCCTTGGCCTGCGTCATCGTGATGTTGACGTGGTGGCGCGTGTAGCTGGAGGTCTTCACGCGGATGCCGCGCGCCAGGCCTTCCTCGCCGAGGTAGGCGCCCCAGGGCCAGGCCGCCACCATCAGGTGGATGGTATTGCCCTTCGGGCTCACGCCGAGCTTCTTGTCGCCGATCCACACGAGCGGGCGCAGGTAGCAGCTCTCGAGCTTGTTCTCGCGCACCACGGTGCGCTGCGCCTGCATCACCTCTTCGACGCTGAAGGGGACGGGCATGCGCAGGATCTTGGCGCTGTTGAACAGCCGCTCGGTGTGCTCGCGCAGGCGGAAGATCTGCGTGCCGCTCGTGGTCTTGTAGGCGCGCACGCCCTCGAAGGCGCCGCAGCCGTAGTGCAGCGTGTGCGTGAGCACGTGGACCTTGGCCTCGCGCCACTCCACGAGCTGGCCGTCCATCCAGATCTTGCCGTCACGGTCGGACATCGACATTGCAGTACCTCGCTTCCCGTCGCATCACGTCGCTTCACGGGCCGGGGCGCGCCAACGGGGCGCGCCGCAACGGCCAGGGAAACCCGTAGTTTAGACGGGCGCCGACGGCGCGGGCGCGTCGGACGGGACGCCTTCCTCGGGCCGCTGCAGCACCCAGCGCACGACTCGCCCGCCCACCAGGTCCACGCGCACGCAGGCACCGGAGTCGTCGCCCCAGACGAAGGCCTCGCGCGCACCGAAGCCCGAGCCCGCGGCCGGGTCGGGCTCGACGGCGCGCCCGAGGCTGCGCGAAATCGGGATGACCTCCATGAGCCGCATGCCGCGCCTGAGCCGCGCGTGCAGCATCACGGCGCTTCCCACGTGCCCGACGGGTGCCGCGCCGGCCTGGCGCATCACGCGCAGCGCCCGGTTGAACTGCAGCAGCAGCCAGAAGGCGATCATCGTCACGGCCAGCACCACGCCCTGCCAGCCCCACTGCACGTAGCCGGCGGCCACGGCCACCACGGCAAGTGCCCAACCCCATGTTGCACCCATGGGCGCGATTCTCCACGGGCAGGCCCGTGCCTGCACCGCAGCGGCCTTTGCGTGGCGGGGGTGAGCCCGATGCACCCGATGCACCCGATGCGGCGGACAGGGCACTCGAGCCCCGGTGCGCAGCCGCGCCCGGCAAGGCCGACAATGCACGGGCGACTCCGGCCCCCTCGCCGGCCCCGCCGACTTCCCCCTTTTCCCGAAGAGAGCTTTCCATGATCACCATCGACAAGGTCCTGTACACCGCGCGCGTCCACACCACCGGCGGGCGCAACGGCCGCTCCACCTCCGACGACAAGCTGCTGGACGTGGCGCTCGAGCTGCCCAAGTCGATGGGCGGCCAGGGCGCGGCGACCAACCCCGAGCAGCTGTTCGCAGCCGGTTACTCCGCCTGCTTCATCGGTGCGCTGCGCTTTCAGGCCGGCGCGCGCAAGCTCGCCTTCCCGGCCGACGCGTCGGTGGACGCCGAGTGCGATGTCGGCCCGGCCGGCGCGGGCTTCGGCCTGGCCGTGCGGATGAAGGTGACGCTGCCGGGCATGGACCGGGCAACCGCGCAGGCCCTGGTGGACGCCGCGCACGAGACCTGCCCGTACTCGCGCGCGGTGCGCGGGAACATTGCGGTGGAGCTCACGCTCGGGTGACACCCCGCGCGGGCGCATCCCCCGAACGCGCAACGTTCGAGGGGCCCGCTGGCGGGCAGCGCCCGCTACAACCCGCGCACCACCTCGATGGCCTGCTCGATGCGGTCCACCGCGTGAACCGTCAGGCCTTCGATCGGCTTCTTCGGAGCGTTGGCGCGCGGCACCACGGCTACCGAGAAACCGAGCTTGGCCGCCTCGCGCAGCCGCTCCTGGCCGCGCGGGGCGGGGCGCACCTCGCCGGCCAGGCCCACTTCGCCGAAGGCGATGAAGCCGCGCGGCAGCGCACGCGCCCGAAGCGAGCTCGTGATGGCCAGCAGCACCGCGAGGTCGGCCGCGGGCTCGCCAATGCGCACGCCGCCCACCGCGTTCACGAAGACGTCCTGGTCCAGGCAGGCCACGCCCGCGTGGCGGTGCAGCACGGCCAGCAGCATCGCGAGCCGGTCACGGTCCAGCCCCACCGACAGCCGCCGCGGGCTCGGCCCGCCGCTGTCCACGAGCGCCTGCACCTCCACCAGCAGCGGGCGCGTGCCCTCCAGCGTGACGAGCACGCAAGCGCCGGGCACCGGCTCGCCATGCGTGGACAGGAAGATCGCGCTCGGGTTGGCCACGCCCTTCAAGCCGCGCTCGGTCATCGCGAAGACGCCGATCTCGTTGACCGCGCCGAAGCGGTTCTTGATCGCGCGCACGAGCCGGAAGCTCGAGTGCGTGTCGCCCTCGAAGTAGAGCACCGTGTCCACGATGTGCTCGAGCACGCGCGGGCCCGCGAGCGCGCCTTCCTTGGTGACGTGGCCCACGAGCACCATCGCGCAGCCGCGCGTCTTGGCCACGCGCGTGAGCTGCGCCGCGCACTCGCGCACCTGCGCCACCGAACCCGGGGCCGAGCTGAGTTGCTCGGAGTAGAGCGTCTGGATCGAGTCGATCACGCAAAAGGCCGGTGACTCGGCTTCTACCGTGGCCACGATGCGCTCGAGCTGGATCTCGGCAAGCACGCGCACGCGTGTGCCGGCGAGCCCGAGGCGGCGCGCACGCAGCGCCACCTGCGCGCCGCTTTCCTCGCCCGTGACGTACAGAACCGGCATGCGCGTGGACAGCGCATCGAGCGCCTGCAGCAACAGCGTGCTCTTGCCGATGCCGGGGTCGCCTCCGATCAGCACCACGCCGCCGGCGACGATGCCGCCGCCGAGCACGCGGTCGAGCTCTTCCTGGCCGGTGGGGGTGCGCTCGAAGTCAGTGGCCTCGATCTCGCTGAGCGTGGCCACCGGCTGGCTGCGCGCAAGCGCCTGAAAGCGGTTCTTGCCCGCGCCCGGCGCAGCCTCGGCCACCGTTTCCTCCAGCGTGTTCCACGCGTTGCAGGACGGGCACTTGCCGAGCCACTTCGGGCTCGTGGCGCCGCATTCGCGGCAGCTGTAGAGGGTCTTGGCATCACGGGCCATGGGCCGCATTGTCGGGGCAGCGGGGTGCGGGTGTCCCGGACCCCGATCGGCCGGGGCGGGCCGGCTGCATGCGGCGCATGGGGCGGGCTCTCCCCATGGGGCCGGCGGGCTGCGCGAGGCAGAATGGCGGCCAAGAGTTCCACCCAGGTCCACCCGGGTTCCGACGAGAGCCCCGAGCCCAGGCGCCCGCCCGGTGCCGAAGGTCGCCCTCCCCACGCCACGAGCCCCCGCGATGAACGCACCCCACACCCTGCTGCCCGCACTCGACGAGATCCGCGCCCACGAGGCGGAGATGGTGGCCATCCGCCACCGCATCCACGAGAACCCCGAACTCGCCTTCGAGGAGAACGCCACCGCCGACCTCGTCGCCGAGTGCCTCGCGCGCTGGGGCTACGAGGTGCACCGCGGCCTGGGCGTGACGGGTGTGGTGGGCACGCTCAAGGCGGGCACCAGCACGCGGCGGATCGGGCTGCGCGCCGACATGGACGCGCTGCCGATCAAGGAGACGAGCGGCAAGCCGTGGGCGAGCAAGGTCTTCGGCAAGATGCACGCCTGCGGGCACGACGGGCACACGGCGATGCTGCTGTCGGCGGCGCGCCACCTCGCGGCCACGCAGCGCTTCGACGGCATCCTGCACCTCGTCTTCCAGCCCGCCGAGGAAGGCCAGGGCGGGGCGCGGCGCATGCTCGAAGACGGCTTCCTCGACCTCTTCCCTTGCGACGCGATGTTCGGCATGCACAACATGCCCGGCCGAGAGGCTGGCGTGTTCGCCGCCGTCTCGGGGCCGGCGCTCGCGAGTTCGGACACCTGCATCATCAAGGTGCGCGGCAAGGGCGGCCACGGCGCCATCCCGCACCACGCAACCGACCAGGTCGTGGCGGCCAGCGCGATCGTGATGGCGCTGCAGACCATCGTCTCGCGCAACGTGCCGCCGCTGGACACCGGCATCGTCACCGTGGGCGCCCTCCTCGCCGGCGACGCGCCCAACGTGATCCCGGGCGAGGCGGAACTGCGCCTGACCGTGCGCGCCTTCCGGCCCGAGATCCGCGACCTGCTCGAGCGGCGCATCACCGAGATCGCGCAGGCCCAGGCCGCCGTCCATGGCGCCACCGCGGACGTGAACTACATGCGCCGCTACCCGGTGCTCTACAACCACCCGAAGGAAACCGAGTTCTGCCGCCAGGTGATCCGCGACTGGATCGGCGAGGGCGCGCTCGTGCTCGACCAGCAGCCCGAGACCGGCAGCGAGGACTTCGCCTTCTTCCTCGAGAAGGTGCCCGGCTGCTACGTCTTCATCGGCAACGGCGTGGGCAGCGAGGGCGGCTGCATGGTGCACAACCCGGGCTACGACTTCAACGACGCGTGCCTCTCCACGGGGGCGAGCTACTGGGTGAAAGTGGCGGAGACGTATTTGAAGAAGGGTGGGTGAGGCTGGAGCGGGCGACCGCGACCCAGCCCCCGCTGGCAGCTAGCGCACGAGCTCGATGCGAAAGCCGCGCTGCCTGAGCAGCGTGAGCAGCCCGTCGAAGTCCTCGAAGTCGAGCAGGTGGGCGGCGCCCAGCACGTAGAAGAGGCCCTGCCGGCGAGCGCGCGCGTGCTCGTCGATGCGCTCGGCCCAGCGCTGGTTGCGCAGGCCGAGCTTGAGCATGTCCATGGCCCGGCCGCGGCTCAGGCCGGGCAGGTGGTTGACCGGGACCCGTGCCTGGGATGGTTGCACCCCTCGCTTCCCTGCAGCAATACCCCGTGAAGGCTCGATTCCGGTATGTCGCAGTTGCGCACCCAACAGTCGGAAGACTGCCTCGACTTGCTCGAACCTGGTGCCGGGCGCATGCGCACGAGCGACGTGCATGATTCCGTCGAAGGATCGGACCGCTTGTGCGACAGCCTCATGTTGAAGTGCCGCAGGGAGGGCGCATATGGCCGACGCGTCGTCATCAAGTGTCCCAATCGACTCACGCCTCAACCTGGGAACGGCTCGCGTGATCCGACTGCTTGCCCCGTGCTCGGGGTAGTACTCGCGCGAGGTGACCGCTGGCTCAGTGGAGGTCACCATCGCCAGTTCTCGCTCGAGCAGTGCGCCGATGCGGGAGTCCAGCTCAAGGAAGTTGAGCAGCAGCCCTCGCGCTCCAATGAAAGTCGTGAACTGCTCCTCGGCAAAGGCGTCGCCCCGCTCGGCAAAGGCTTGACGCAGATCGGCCCACTGGGAGTACCGGTGATGGGCGGCGATGCGTCGAACCAGTTCCGGGCCCAGGGCTGCGAGCCTGGGCTGGTCGTCCAGGCAGGTTCTGCCCCAGTGGCGAGAGCCCGGGAAGGCATCGAGGCTTGCTCCTTCGTGGACGATCACGCGTGACCGGCGCGCCGCAGGCAGGACGGCCGAGTGGTAGTGAGGCCCGAACTCCAGCGGGCTTCCGACGTGGGACTCTGGCAGGACGTAGGCGGTGAAGCCTGGTCTGGAGATCTTGAGCAGGGAAGGGCTGGGCGGCATGGCGGCCGCGGCCGCCTCGGGTGGGCCCGCCTGACCTGGATTCGGGCTTCCCGGCTTGCTCGCGCAGACGTGCGCGTGCGCCAGGATGAGGGCGCCGGTTATCAGGAGCACAACGCCTTGCACGGGCGACCCGTTCAACGTGTCAAGGCCTTGCCACGCCTCGGTTTCCAGCCGAGGGCGGTGGTGGCCCCGATGCAGCCACCCGCGCGGCTACTGCGACCACCGCCCGGGTCACGGCCTCCAGTGCCTGCAGGTCGGGCGGACCGTGGTAAGGGTCGGCTCCAAGCAGGTGACCGCGGCCCGGCAGGATGGCGATGTCGTCGCGTCTTCCGCAGGCGCCGACCCAGGCGCTCGACTCGTGTGCCGCATCGAGGACAAAGTCCTGGTCACCGAAGAACAGCGCCGCGGCCGACACCCTGCAGGAAATGGGTCCCGCGCTCGGGGTGCGGAACATCAGCGTGTGAAAGACCTGCTGGCGAATGCGATGCTGCTGGCCGATCACCGCCAGACCCGAGGTGGTCGACCTCTCCCGATCCTCCAACGCCGAGGCGAAGCGCTGCAGTTCGGCGTCGAGCCTCTGCACGCGCTCATCCGGCGGCAGCGTCTGCGACAGGAGGCTGTCGATGCGCTGTTGCAGGGCAGGGTCTCTCAACATGCGGCTGAAGAATGGGTCGGACTGCACCCGTTCTCGGCAGGTGGTGGCAGGCGAATCGCGCAGGCAGTTGCGCAGCAGTCGGGTCCAGTAGTGGCGGTGGGTCTGCTGGATGCCTGTGGCATCGGACAGCGCGGCAGACAACCCGACGAAACCGAATCGACGCCCACTTGCGGACGCGGCATGGTCCGGCTCAAGGGCGTTTAGGTAGTCACCCACCGTGAACGCGGCGCCGGAGTGGCCGACAAAGATCACCGGTGCCGACCGGCTGCGACCGAGCTTAGGGTCTGCACGACTGATGACGCTCTCCAGCAGACCGGCGAAGTCTGAGCGTTCAAGCCGCATCAGATCATCCTGGGACACGGTGGCGCCAGAGAAGGCGCCGTCCTCTCGAGGGCGCGACCGCACGCCCAAGGGGTCATAGCGCACCGATGCGACGCCATGCCGTGCGAGGCTGGTGGCCAGGTATCGATGCAGGAAGTGCGGACTGTCGGGGGGCGTGAGCAGCGCCTTCTCGGGGTTGCGACCCGTGTAGTAGTCGCCATCGGTCAGCCCGAGGTAACTGACGAACACCACGTAGGGACTGTCTGGCGTGTCGTTGCAGGGGCGCGTCACCGTCAGCCGTGAGGGCTGGAAGTCGCGGTAACTGACCTGTTCGGTGGCCGTGGTGGGATCGCAGTTGTTCCTGGCCTGCGACTGAGCCGCACGAGAGAGGGCCCACATGCCCACGGCCGTTATCGACACGAGCAGGCACAGGCTGAACGCGGTGATCCTGATCATGGAGTGCATGCGATGACGACGGAAGTCGATGCACAGTCCCGCACCCTCGCCTAGGGGCCATGCATCGGCACTTCACGCGCTGGCAGATTTGCCCTCCCAGTAGTCGGCCCTCGACAAGTCGAAGGCTGCGCCTGCCCACCGGCTGGCGAGCCTGACAGGGGATTTCGGCGTGGATTGGCAGGCTGCTCACCGAGACCGTACCCTAGGGGCCCGCTCGCGCGACCGCATCAGGGTTTCCTGGGTGTACCCCCTTCAGGGGGATACGCCGACCGGTGCGAAGCCGCAGGCGCGTCGGCGGTCGCGTCGGAGCCCGAGTCGCGCTGCGGGCCCCGCCGGCCAAGCGCCTGGATGTCGGTCAAGCCGTGCTGGATGAGCCCGACCGGCCGATGGACGGACCTCCGTTCGCGGCATCAAGTCGCTTTCGTCGTGGAACGCACGGACGCCCACCGGGGGAGTGCCCAGGCGGGGCGAGTCCCTCGGGTCGGGGGCGACGGCCGGCTTCCGCTGGCCGCCGGCCGTCTGCTCGTGGGCTGTACGCGCGAGCCCTGCGCGTGATGGCTGTCCCGTGGGAGCCGTGCGTCGCGGATCAGTCGAAGATGTTGCTCAGCCAGGACTTCTTGCGGTTGCCCGTCGGGCGTCGGCCGTGCCCGAAGTCGGAGTCTTCGAACTGCGGCTGTGGCTGCGCGGATGCGCTGGCTGCAGCCACGGGCGTCGTCGCGCCCGACCGTTCGATCAGCTTGTCGAGTTCGCCGCGGTCGAGCCAGACGCCGCGACACTGCGGGCAGTAATCGATCTCGATACCCTGGCGGTCGCTCATCACCAGTGCGGTGTCGGTGCAGGTGGGGCATTTCATGACGGACTCCTGGTGAGGGTCAGTTGTCCAGGCTGCCGAAGCCGAACAGGCTGAGCAGGTTCGTGAACAGGTTGAGGATCGACACGTACAGACAGACGGTGGCCAGCACGTAATGGGTCTCGCCGCCGGTGACGATGCGACTGGTTGCGCAGCACCCGGCTCGCACGGGCGTCATGGCGTTCATGGTGTCGAGTCCTGGATGCGTTCGACGTCAGCGTTCGCGACTGATCACGCGTTGGCGCAGGCGGCGGGTGTCACTGCCGCGGCGCCACAGCCGCATCAGGAAGCGCGCAGCGCGTGTCAGCGCGTTGTCCAGCGCTGTGCGCCATTCGCTGGCGACTGAGGCGACCACCACCGAGCCTGCGCCAGCGGTGCGGAGTTCAACCTGGCAGCGCTTGTCGATGCCGCCGCGAGGCCCGTTCACGTCAGACATCTGCACCTCGGCGCGTGGCACCAGCCAGCCCAGGCGCCGCAGCACGAAGCGCACGCGGCGTTCGGTCAGGTCGCGCAGGTCAGTGGCTTGCGGATGGCGGGACTTGAAGAGCACTTGCATCACGGACCTCCGGCGGTTGAGGGACGCCCGGAATGTGAGGCGCTTGGCAGTTCTGGAAAAGCAGCATTTCAAGAACTCGAACATCGGATAAACCTGAACTCAGGCGGAGGCTTCGGCCGCACACTTCGGGGTTTGGCGGCTGCGACTGGCACGCGTTGAAGCGCGCAAGCCTTCTTGGCACGTCACCCTCTGGAGATACATCCGATGCCCAACGCTCGAACCGCCAATGCAGTCCGTCTGGAGTTCGCTCCTGACTCCCTGGTTCAATCCAATCTGTCGGGCGC
>JBDKFA010000045.1:0-12233 GCA_039798945.1 Pseudomonadota bacterium | reverse complement strand
AAGGCCGTGCTGATCACGCTTTAGTTCCCCTGCAGCGCAGGCGAGACTGGGTCGCCCGGCAATTTGTCACGCCGGGGCGCCCACCCGCCCATGAACCCTGCAGCCGTCGAGCCCCGTTCCGGGGCACGCCTCGACGCCGCCGTCGCGTCCGCCAGTGGACACGACGCGGCGGCGGCCGCGCGCGCCCACGCGAGTGCCCTCAAGCGCTTGCTGGAGGTACAGGCTGCGCTCATCGACGCGCGCGACCGGCGCCATGGCGCCACGCGGCTGGTCGACCGGCTCGCGCAGTCGCTGCAGTACGACGAGGTGGCCGTGGCGTTCAATCGGGGTGGCCGCCTGGAGGGGCTCGTCCGCTCGGCCGGGGCGCCTACGGATGCCGCGCTGCCCGTCGTCCGCGAATTGCTGGCCGTGATGCACGAGGCGCTCGACCAGCGCGCGGCTGTCGTCAGCCCGGCCCACGCCAACGAGCCCGTGCCCCGCATCCGCGCTGCCCAGCAACGCCTGCTCGGCCCCGACGGCGGCTCGGTGGCCTGCCTCCTGCTCGGCTGCCCGGGCCGGCGGGAAGGGGATGCCGCGCTGGGACTCGTGCCCGGCGGCGTGTTGTGCGTGTGGAGGCGAGGCCACGGGGCCCGCCCCATCGGTGAACGCGAGTTGGCCTGGCTCGAGCACGCAGTCGCCTTCGCGGCGCCCGTGCTCGGCTTGCTGCACGAGCGCGAGCGCAGCCTGCGCTGGAAGCTGCAGCGCCGGTGGGAGGCGCTGCCGGGCGGCACGAACCGGCGGCTGCGCCAGGCTGCGGTAGCCGCTGGTGCCCTCGTGCTGGCCGCCGGTGTGCTGTGGCCGGTGGCGCATGAGGTGGGCGGGCGTGCCCGGGTGGAGGGCGCCGTGCAGCGCGTGCTCGTCGCCCCGGCCCCGGGCTTCCTGAAACAGGCGCACGTGCGCCCCGGCGACACGGTCAAGGCTGGCCAACTGCTGGTCGAGATGGCCGAGGAGGACCTCCTGCTCGAACGCGAACGCCTGGGCAGCCAGACTACGCAGTTCGAGAGCGCGCTGGCCGAGGCGAACGCCAAGTCCGACCGTGCTCAGGTGATGATCAACCTGGCGCGGCTGCAGCAGGCGCGCGCGCAGTTCGCGCTGGTGGAGTCGCAGCTCGAGCGCATCCGCCTTCACGCCCCGTTCGACGCGGTGGTCGTGCACGGCGACCTCGGCCAGCGCCTGGGTGCGCCGGTGAAGGAGGGCGAGGAGCTGCTCACGCTGGCTCCGTTGGGGCGCTACCGCGTGATCGTGGAAGTCGACGAGGGCGACATCCTGCGGGTGCAGCCCGGCCAGGCGGGCTCTCTGGCGCTGGCCGCGCTGCCGTGGCAGACGCTGGATCTCGCGGTGCGCCAGGTCTCTCCGATGGCGACGACGGCCGAGGGTCGCAACGTCTTCGAGGTCGAGGCGGAGGTGCCTCAGCCGCCGGCCGAATTGCGGCCGGGGTTGTCCGGCAGCGGGCGCATCGAGGTCGGGCAGCGTCCGCTGCTGGCGGGGTGGGCCGCCGATGCGGGGCAGTGGCTGCGCCGCGCGTGGTGGAGACTGTGGGGATGAGCGGAGCCACCTCGCTGCTCAGCGAGCTGGCTCCCGAGGCCCAGCCGCTGCTGTCCGAACACTGGTTCCGTGTGGCGTCGCTGCGCCCGCGCCTGAACGCGGGGGTGCAGGCCGAGCGCGTGCTGGTGCGTGGTGCACCCTGGATGGTGATGGCGGCACCCGATGGCCGTCGCCGTGTGCGGCTGAACCTGGCCGCCTACGCACTGGTGGGTCGCTGCGACGGTTCGCGCAGCCTGCAGCAGCTGTGGGAGATCCTGCTGCGCGAGCGCCAGGACGATGCCCCGACGCAGGACGAACTCGTGCTGCAGGTGATGCACCTGTACCGCGAGGGCTTCCTCGTCTTCGACGTCGAGCCCGACTTCGGCGCGATGGCGCCGCTGGAAGGCGGAGCACCCACGCCCACGCCGGCGGCGCGCAACTCGGTGCTGGCCTGGCGCGTGCCGCTGGGCAGCCCGGAGCGCGTGCTCGAGCCGCTGCTGCCGCTGGCGCGAGTCGTGTTCAGCCGCGCAGGGGCGCTGCTGTTCGTCGGGCTGATGCTGATGGGAGGCCTGGCAGCGGTCGAGCAGGCGGGCCGCGTGGCCGAGTTCACCGGGCGCTGGCTGCACACGCCGCACGTGATGCTGATGGCCTGGGTGGTGTTCCCGCTGCTCAAGCTGCTGCACGAAGGCGCGCATGCGCTGGCTGTGCGGCGCTACGGCGGCCGCGTGCCCGAGTGGGGGATCACGCTGATGGTGTTCACGCCGGTACCCTACGTCGATGCCAGCGCGGCCGACGGCTTCGCCGAGCGGCGCGAGCGGCTCGTCGTGAGCGCTGCGGGAGCGATGGTCGAACTTGCGTTGGCGTCGCTCGCGCTCGTCGCCGCGGGATTCCTGCAGCCGGGCGCGCTGCGCGACTTGCTGCTGCTCGTGTTCGTGATGGGCGCGCTCACCTCGCTGCTGGTCAACGCGAACCCGCTGCTGCGCTTCGACGGCTACCATGCCCTGACCGACGCGCTGCAGCTGCCCAACCTCGCGTCGCGCAGTGCGCGGCACTGGATCGGCCAGCTGCGCCGACTGCTGGGCTTGCCCGCGGGTGAGGCGCTGCAGCCCGCGCCGGGGGAGCTGGCGTGGTGGTGGCTGTATGCGCCGGCCTCGCTCGCGTGCCGCGTGGTGCTGTGCGTGGGCATCGTCGCCTGGCTCGGCTCCCGGCACTTCTGGCTCGGCGTGGCGGTGGCGGCGGTGCTTGCCTGGGGCATGCTGGTGGTGCCTGCGTTGCGCGCCGTGCGCTTCCTGTGGGGGCTGAGCCTCGGCGCCGACCAGGCGCGGCGCGGCCGCGCGCGTGCAGGGGCAGCCGCGGCGGTGCTCGCCGCGCTGCTCCTGGCCGTGCCGCTGCCGGACGTGACGATGGCACGCGGCATCGTCTGGCTGCCCGACGACGCGATGGTGCGTGCCGGAACCTCCGGCTTCGTCGAGGAGGTGCTGGCTCGCGACGGCCAGCCGGTGCGCGCGGGCGATCCGATCGCGCGGCTGTCCAACCTTGCTCTCGAAGCCGAGGCGCTGGACGTGGACGGTCGCATCGCGGGTCTGTGGGTGGAACTGCACCAGGCCTACGCCGAGGATCCCGCCAAGGCGCAGCGCGTGAGCCAGCAGATCGAAGCGGCCGAGGCGGCGCGTACCCGCGTCGACCAGCGCCTGGAACAGCTGGTGCTGCGCGCGCCGGCCGATGGCGTGCTGAACCTGCCGCGCGCACAGGACCTCCCGGGCCGCCACCTGGCTCAGGGCACGGTGCTGGCCACGCTCGTGCGGGGGGGCGAGACGCCGGCTGTCCAGGCAGACCAGGCTTCCCGGCCCTCCGCCAGCCAGACCTCCCGGGCCGCCGGACCCGCCGCAGCCGACCCCGCGAGCGTCAGCCTCGTCCGTGCCGGCACGAACTGGCAGGTTCGCGTGGCGCTGGAAGCCGAGCAGGCCACCGATCTGGACGGCGCCGAGGGCGCGGATATCCGCGTTCAGCTCGACGTCCCGCATGCCACGTCGGTGGCTGCGCGCCTGACGCGCGACGCCAGGGCGGCGACGCGTGAGCTGCCGAGCCCGGCCTTGGGCGACCGCTTCGGCGGCCCGATCCTCACCGACCCGGCTGATCCACAGGGGCGACTGGCCGCGCGCGACATCGTGCTGCTCGCCTTGGAAGTGGCCGCGCCGGTGGACACCGCACGTCCCCCGGTGGGCCAGCGCGTGTGGGTGCGCTTCGACCGCGGCCTGAAGCCGCTGGGCTGGACCCTCGCGCGGCGTGCCCAGCAGGGGCTGCTCGTGCATTTCTCCCCCGGGCACTGAGACCAGGCGATGCGTGCCTCCTCCCTGGAAGCCTTCGACACCCGGCCCTACGTGCAGCGCCCTGATGCGCGCGCCGAGGCTTCGCTCGGGCTGGCGGGCTGGTGCGCGCGGCGCCTGCAGGGCCTGGCCCGACGCGCGGCGGCGTGGGGAGGCTGGGGCGTGCGCGGCACCCGGTACAAGCGTCTGGCCGGCGCGGTCGAGCGTGCGCTGCACGCCGAGTCGCTGCAGTCGGCCGGGGTGGCCGCGGCGGCCGAGAAGGTCAGACAGGCCGATACCCAGGCGCTGCAGCCCCACGCACTGGCCGAACTGCGCGCCTTGCTGCGCCGAGACGGTCTCGGCGCCGCGCAGCGCGTGCCCGCCCTCACCACCGTGGCCCGTGCCGGGCGCCTGGCCCTGGGGCGCACGCCGTACTCGACCCAGCTGCAGGCCGCACTGATCCTGCTGGATGGCGACCTCGCCGAGATGGCCACCGGCGAGGGCAAGACCTACGCGGCCGCGCTTGGTGCGGCGGTATGGGCGCTGGCGGGCTGGCCGGTGCACCTGATGACCGCCAACGACTACCTCGTGCAGCGCGACGCGGCGCAGATGCGCCCGATGTTCGAGGCGCTGGGCCTCACGGTGGGCTGGGTCGTGGCGTCCAGCACGCCGGCCGAGCGGCGTGCCGCCTATGGCTGCGACGTGACCTACTGCACGGCGCGCGAGGTGGCCTTCGATCACCTGCGCGACGTGCGCCGCGGCGTGGCGTTTCGCAGCGCGCTGCACAGCCGGGTGAGCCGCCTGGAGGCCTGCGCCGAAG
Organism: Pseudomonadota bacterium; assembly: GCA_039798945.1. Lineage (GTDB taxonomy): Bacteria > Pseudomonadota > Gammaproteobacteria > Burkholderiales > Burkholderiaceae_C > Rubrivivax. The sequence goes on along the minus strand of JBDKFA010000045.1, from coordinate 7,544 downwards.
AGGGCGCTCCCACTCCACCGGGCGAGGAGCCGCCGCTCCTGCGCGGCCTGTGGGCAGCGGTGGTGGACGAGGCCGACAGCCTGCTCGTGGACGAGGCGGCGCTCCCGCTGCTGCTCAGCGAGCAGCTCGATCCGCGCCGCGACGGGGGCGAGGCGGCCGCGCGGCAGCGCGCGCTCGCGTTCCAGTCGCTCACCCTCGCGCGCCAGCTCGTGCAGGGCGAGCACTTCAAGCTGAGCGCGCGCAACGGCCGCGTGCGCTGGACGCCCGAGGGCGAAGCGCGGGTGGAGGCGCTGGCGGCGCCGCTGGCTGGCGTGTGGATGAACCGGCGTCACCGCCGCGACCTGCTGGCCAGCGCGTTGCACGCGTTGCACGGGCTGCGAGCCGACCGCGACTACGTCGTGCGCGAGCAGGCCGTGCACCTGCTGGACCCCGTCACGGGCCGCCCGGCGCAAGGCCGCGTGTGGTCGCGCGGCCTGCAGGCGCTGGTGGAGATGAAGGAAGGCTGCAAGCTGAGCCCGCCCACGCAGGTCTCGGCGCGGCTGAGCCTGCAGCGCTTCTTCGGCCGCTACCTGCGCCTGGCCGGCATGAGCGGCACGCTGCGCGAATGCGCGGGCGAACTGCGGGCAGCCTACGGCTGCCGCGTGGTGCCGGTGCCGCATCGCCAGCCGAGCCGGCTCGAACGGCGCGCCGACCGGCTCTTCGCCACCGACGCGCAGCGGCTGCAGGCGGCCGTGCGCCGCGTGCGACGCTTGCAGCGCCAGGGACGCCCCGTGCTGGTGGCCACTGGCTCGGTGCAGGCTTCGCAGGCGATGAGCCAGGCCCTAGGCCGCGCGGGCGTGCGCCACGCGCGCCTGGATGCGCGCCACGACGCGGCCGAAGCGCAAACCGTCGCCCGCGCCGGCCATGCTGGCGTGGTGACGGTGGCGACCCACATGGCCGGCCGCGGCACCGACATCGAGCTCGGCGAGGGCGTGGCCGCGTGCGGCGGGCTGCATGTGCTGTGCTGCCAGGACAACACGAGCGCACGCCTGGACCGCCAGGTCATCGGCCGTGCCGGCCGGCGCGGCGAGCCGGGCGTGGCCGAGGTGTGGCGTGCGCTGGATGCCAAGGCCTGGCAGCCTGGGCGTGGCTGGGCGTCGAGCGTGGACCGCTGGCTGCGCGCGCGCTGGCTGCGCGCGCTGGCGCGAGGCGGCGAGCCCGGGCTCGCCGTGACCGGCTGGGCGGCGCGCTGGTTCGCGTGGCGCCAGGCGCGCGAGGAGACGGCGCAGGCGCAGCTGCGCCGAGCGAGCGTGGAACAGGATCTCGAGTGGCAACACCGCACCGGCAAGTCGCTGGCACAGGGGCTTTGAAGATGATGAACGACGACGCAGCGGGACACGCGCCCGCGGCCATGGCGCGTGCGGTCGCACCGGCAGCCCTGGCATCGAAGACGCAGAGCGGGCCGGCTGCCCAGCCGGCCGCCGGGTTGTCCGGATCGTGGTCCCGCACAGGCCCTACCCTGCGGCCCGCCGGGCGGCGCCGCGCGCGACACGGAGCCGGCGTGGTTGCCGGCTTGCTGCTGGGCGCCTGGGCTTCGGCCGCATCGGCGCAGCAGCCTGCGCCTGCAGGCGGTTCCGCCCCTGCCGCGGCCGGTGCGGCCGCCAAGGGCACGCCTACCCTGATGCAGGGCACGCTCGTGCCGGCGGGAGCCGCTGCGCGCCCGGTACCCAAGCCCATGGCGCCCACCATCGGCTGCCTGATCAGCCCCAATCGCATCGCCGACATCGGCTCGCCGGTCACGGGCATCGTCGAGCGCATCACGGTGGACGTGGGCGATGCGGTGCGGCAGGGGCAGACGCTGGTGATGCTGCGCAGCGAGGTGGAGAGTGCCGGCGAGCGCGCCGCGCATGCGCGCTGGAGCGTGGAGGCCGAGGTGCGCGCCTCCGAAGCGTCGCTCGAACTGGCCCGCCAGCGCCACCAGCGCGCGCGCGACCTGCAGGCCCAGGGATTCCTGTCCCCGCAGGCGGTCGAGCAGGCGCTCACCGAGATGCAGGTGGCCGAGCAGAAGCTCGTGCAGAGCAAGGGCCAGCGCGAGGTGCTCGCCACCGACCTCGAAGTGGTTCGCGCGCAGGTCAACCAGCGCGTCGTGCGGGCACCGTTTGCCGGGACGATCGTCGAGCGCTTTCGCCAGCCTGGCGAACGCGTGGAGGACCGTCCGCTGCTGCGCCTGGCCTCGCTCGACCCGCTGCGCGTGGACCTGATCGTGCCGGCCGCACGCTTCGGCCTGTATGCGGTGGGCGACCGCCTGCGCCTGCAGCCGGAGCTCGCGGGCGTGAAACCCGTCACGGCCCAGGTCACCCACGTGGACCGCGTGATCGATGCGGCGAGCAACACTTTCCGGGTGCGCCTGAGCCTGCCCAACCCCGACCAGCGATTGCCTGCGGGTGCCCGTTGTGCGGTCGAGGACGCGGGCTCGGCTGCGCAGGCACCGGCTCCGTCCCCGGCCCGCCCGCCCGCGGGCTGAGGTCGCGCACCTCTGCCATCCGCCCCCCAGGCCATGAGCCGCCGCCCGTTCATAGAAGCGATCGAGCCGCGGCTGCTGTACTCCGCGGACTTCGCCACCGCGCTGCTGGCCGACGCGTTTCGCTCGCTGCGGCCGGTGGAGGAGGGGCGCGTGGACATGCTGGCCGTGTCGCCGGTGACGCACGAGGCGACGACGCGGGTGGAGGTGGTGGTGATCGATGCCGTCGTGCCGGACGCAGCCTCGCTGATCGCGGACTTGCGCCTGCAGCAGCAGGCGGGACGGCCACTCGAGATCGTGACGCTGCAAGCCGGCGAGGACGGCATCGCGCGGCTGAGTGCGCTGCTCCTCGGGCGCGAGGACATCGGGGCGCTGCACGTGCTCGGCCACGGCGCGGACGGCGTGGTGCAGCTCGGTGGCGTGCGGCTGGATGCGGCCACGCTGCTCGCGCGCGCGGGTGAGATCGCGCAGTGGGGGCGGGCGCTGAGCGAAGACGCCGACGTGCTGATCTACGGTTGCGATGTCGCTGCCAGCGAAGCCGGGCGCCAGCTCGTGGCCGACCTCGCTGCGCTCACCGGCGCGGACGTCGCGGCCAGCCAAGACGCCACCGGTGCCGAGGTGCTGGGTGGGGACTGGGTGCTGGAGGTGCAGACCGGACCGGTGCAGGCGGCCATCGCGCCGAGCCTGCAGGCTCGGCAGCAGTGGAACGCGTTGCTGCCTTCCGCGCCAGCGATCGCAGCCATCGCCAACCAGGCCACCGACGAGGACACGGCGCTCGCCGGGCTGCCGATCACGCTCTCCTACCCTGACGGTCAGGTTGCCAACGTCGTGCTCACGGCGACCAGCAGCGACGCCTCGGTCGTGGCGCCGGGCGGTCTCGTCTTCAGCGGTATCGGGGCCAACCGCTTGTTGACGATCACCCCCGTGGCGAACGCGTTCGGGCCGGTGACCATCACCGTGACCGCAGCCGACGGTGCGTTGTCCAGCAGCCGCAGCTTCACGCTGACGGTGGGGGCGCTGAATGACGCGCCGACGGCCGCGGGCACGGCCGCACTCACCTTGGTGGAGGACGACATCGCCGGGGCTGGCACTCCCATCTCCACCTTCCTGGCGGCGCAGTACAGCGACGCCGCCGACCGCTCGGCCGCCACCTCGCTGGCGGCAACGGCCATCACGCGCAACCTCGCCAACGCCGCCACCGAGGGGAAGTGGCAATACTCGGCCAGCGGTAGCACGGGCTGGACCGATGTGCCGACGAGTGGCCTGTCCGATTCGGCGGCGCTCGTGCTGCCAGCGGCCTACTCCCTGCGCTTCTTGCCGGTGGCCCATTTCAACGGTACCCCCGGCGGGCTCACCGTGCGCCTGGCAGACGGTTCGCAGGGCAGCGTGGCCTTCTCCAGCAGCACCAATCTCCTGCAGGGAATCGGCGGGTCGGGCCGGTGGTCCGAGGCAGCGGTGACCGTGGCGGGCAACGTGGCGGCGGTGAACGACCGTCCGGTGGCCAGTGGCACCTCGACGCTGTCTGCCGTGAACGAGGATACGTCGTCGCCGGGTGGTGCGCGGCTGTCGACGCTCGTCACGGCCTCGAACTACAGCGACGCGACCGACGGTGCCCAGGCCACCGTGCTGGCCGGGGTGGCGATCGTGGGCAATGCGGCCACGGCGGCGCAAGGCACGTGGGAGTACTCGGGCGACGGCAGCAGCGGGTGGACGGCGGTGCCCACGAGTCCCTCGGACAGTGCTGCGCTGGTGCTGCGCGCCGACGCGTTCGTACGCTTCAAGCCGGCGGCCAACTTCAACGGCACGCCCGGCGCGTTGACGGTGCGGCTGGCCGACAGTTCGCAGGGGGCTTTTGCGCAGAGCGCGACGACCGCGGACATCTCGGGTGCGCTCGGCTCCACGGGCATCTGGTCGGACGCCACGGTCAGCCTGGGCGCCAGCGTCACGGCAGTCAACGATCAGCCCACGATCTCCTCCCTGTCGAATGTCACGATCGACGAGGACACCAGCACCGACACCCTCAGCTTCACCATCGGCGATGTCGAGACGGCTGCAGCCAGCCTGACCGTGACGGCTGCGAGCAGCAACACGACGCTGGTGCCCAACACCGCAGCGAATCTCACGCTGGGAGGCAGCGGTGCCGACCGCACGCTGAGAGTGACGCCCGCTGCGAACGCGAACGGGTCTGCGACGATCACGATCACGGTGACGGATGCCTCCGGTGGGGGTCGCTTGCGCAGCTTTGCGTTGACGGTGGAGACCGTCAACGACGCGCCGGTCGCCAGCGGCAGCGCCACGCTGATGGCCGTAGCCGAAGATGCCAGCTCGCCGGCCGGCGCCACGGTGGCAAGCCTCTTCGCGGGCAATTACGACAACAGCATCGACGGTGCAGGCTCGAGCGGGCTGGAGGCCGTGGCCGTGGTGGCGAATGCCTCGCTGAGCTCCCAAGGGAAGTGGCAGTACTCAGCTGGCAGCAGCACGTGGACCGACATCCCCCCAAGCGGCCTGTCGGACAGCGCGGCGCTCATCCTGCCCAACACCTACCGGCTGCGCTTCTTGCCGGCAGCCGACTACTTCGGCTCGCCGGGTGCGTTGACGGTGCGGCTGGCCGATGGGAGCGACGGGGACATCAACTTCAACGCCTCCCGGAACCTGACCGGCCAGATCGGCGGCACCAACGAGTGGTCCTTGGCGACGGTGTCACTTGGAACCCACATCACGGCCGTGAACGACGCACCCCAGGCCGCTGGTGGCGCAACGCTCGCGGCCATGTTCGAGGACGAGAGCAGCCCCGAGGGCACCATCTTGTCGGCTGCGCTGGCTGCTGCGTACGACGACACGATGAAGGACACGTCGACCGCCAGTGCCCTCGCGGGCGTGGCGATCACGGCCAATGCCGCCACCGCCGCGCAGGGCACCTGGCAGTATTCGGCCAACGGCGTGAGTGGCTGGACGGCCATCCCGACCTCGGGGCTGTCGACCTCGGCTGCCCTGGTGCTGCCGGCTTCCTACTCGGTACGCTTCGTGCCGACGGCCAACTTCGACGGCTACGCCGGCACGCTGACCTTGCGGCTGTCCGACAGCTCGACCGGCGCTGTGAGCTTCGGCAGCGCGGTGAACATCTCGGCGGCGGCCGGCTCGACGGGCAACTGGTCAGCCGGCAGCACGGCGCTTGGTGTGCTCGTGCAAGGCGTCAACGATGCGCCGCTGGTGGCGGGCTCCGCCTCGCTCGCCGCGGTGGTCGAAGACTCGCTCGCGCCGGCTGGCGTGACCGTGACGAACCTGTTCGCCGCGAACTACGCCGACACCGCCGACGGGGCTGGTGCCACGGCGCTGGCGGGAGCTGCCGTGGTGGGCAACGCTGCCACTGCTGCGCAGGGCCTGTGGCAGTACTCGGCCGACGGCAGCAGCTGGTCCGACGTGCCCAACTCGGGCCTGTCGGCGTCTGCCGCATTGCTCCTGACCCCTGGCCACCAGCTGCGTTTCCTGCCTGCCGCGAACTACGCCGGCACCCCGGGTCCGCTCACCGTGAGGCTGGCCGACGGCTCGCAGGGAACCGTTGCATCGGCCCCCAGCGCGAGCCTGCTGGGGGCCGTTGGCGGCGCGGGCAACTGGTCGGCTGGCGTGGTGGTGCTGTCGACGTCGGTGATCGCGGACAACGATGCGCCGACGTTGGCCATTCCCACGGCTGACCAGAGCGTGGCGCTGGGCTCGCCGTTCACGCTCACGATTCCCGGCGGTGCCTTCGTCGACAGCGATGCGGGCGACGTGCTCACCTATACCGCGACGAAGGCTGACGGCACGGCCCTGCCAGGCTGGCTGAGTTTCGACGCCGTGACCCGCACCTTCAGCGGCACGCCCGCCAATACCGATGTCGGAGTGACGGGCATCCGCGTGACGGCCACCGATAAGGCCAGCGCGATTGCAAGCGACGACTTCCTCGTCACCGTCACGAACGTCAACGATGCGCCGACGGTAGCCAATGCGATTCCTGACCAGACGGCGACGGAGGAGGCGGCGTTCAGCTTCGCATTGCCCGCCGACACGTTCGCCGATGTGGATGCCGGTGATGCACTGAGCTACACCGCGACGAAGGACGACGGCACGGCGCTGCCGGCCTGGCTGGTCTTCGACCCGGCCAGCCGCACGTTCAGCGGCACGCCGGCCAATGGCGACGTGGGCGAGGTGCAGATCACGGTCACTGCTGCTGACAAGTCCGGCGAGAAGGTCAGCGACACGTTCAAGCTGACGGTAGCCAACACGAACGATGCGCCGACGCTGGCCACTGCGATTGGGGACCAGTCGGCCACCGAGGATACGGCGTACACGTTCCAAGTTCCGTCGGATGCGTTCTCTGATATCGACGCGGGCGACGCGCTGAGCTACACCGCTACGAAGGCCGACGGCACGGCACTGCCGGGCTGGCTGGTCTTCGACCCGGCCAGCCGCACCTTCAGCGGTATGCCGGCCAATGGCGACGTGGGCGAGGTGCAGATCACGGTCACTGCTGCGGACAAGTCCGGCGAGAAGGTCAGCGACACGTTCAAGCTGACGGTGGCCAACACGAACGATGCGCCGACGCTGGCCACTGCGATTGAGGACCAGACGGCGACGGAGGATGCGGCGTTCAGCTTCGCATTGCCTGCCAACACGTTCGCCGACGTGGATGCCGGTGATGCACTGAGCTACACCGCGACTAAGGACGACGGAGCGGCGCTGCCGGGCTGGCTCGCGTTCGACGCAGCCACGAGCACCTTCAGTGGTACGCCTGCGAACGCCGACGTAGGGGCCCTCGACATCCAGGTCACCACCACAGACAAGTCCGGCGAGAAGGTCAGCGACACGTTCAAGCTGACGGTGGCCAACGTCAACGACGCACCGACGCTGGACACTGCGATCGGGGACCAGACGGCGACGGAGGACGCGGCGTTCAGCTTCGTGGTGCCTGCGAACACCTTCGCCGATGTCGACGCGGGCGACACGCTGAGCCACATCGCGACGAAGGCTGACGGAAGTGCGCTGCCCGGGTGGCTGGCCTTCGATG
>JBDKFA010000044.1:0-2625 GCA_039798945.1 Pseudomonadota bacterium | reverse complement strand
GCGAGGTTGATGACGCCCATGATCCCGAAGATCAGCGTCAGCCCCGAAGCGACGAGGAACAGCAGCAGCCCGTACTGCAGCGCGTTCAGGCACTGGATGAGGAAGGTGGCGAAGTCCATGGTGGCACGCTCCGGTGGATGACGGCGGGAGCCGAGGGCCGCGCCCGCAGGCGCGGCGTGTCTTCAGCGCTGCGCCGGTCTTACATCCGGCAGCCGCGGCCGGGGTCGGCCAGCGCCTTGGAGGCCACGCCCACGAGCTTGTTCTCCTTGCCCGAGACCTGGCGCAGGTAGATGTCCTGCACAGGGTTGTGCGACTTGGACAGCGTGAACGCCCCGCGCGGGCTGTCGATCTTCGCCTGGCGCAGCGCCGCGGCGAACTCCGCCTTCTTCGACACATCGCCCTTCACGGCCGCCAGACCCACGCCGAGCATCTGCGCCGCGTCGTAGCCCTGCACCGCGTAGACGTCGGGCTGCAGCTTGAACGCCTTGGCGTAGGCCAGGCGGAAGGCGCTGTCGCGCGGCGTGCTCAGGCTGTCGGCATAGTGCAGCGTCGTGAACAGGCCATCCGCGTCGGCACCCTGGGCCTCGAGCGTGCCGTCGGTGACGAAGCCCGCGCCGTACAGCGGGATCGAGCGCTTCAGGCCCGCCGCGGCGTAGTCCTGGACGAACTTCACGGCCCCGCCGCCTGCGAAAAAGGTGTAAACGGCATCGGGCTTGGTGGCGGCGATCTCGGTGAGCAGCGCCTGGAACTCGACGTTCGGGAAGGGCAGGCTCAGCTCCTTGACGACCTTGCCGCCGGCCTTCTCGAAGGCTTCCTTGAAGCCGCGCACCGACTCGTCGCCAGCGGCGTACTTCCAGGTGATGGTAACCACGTTCTTGTGGCCGCGCTTGGCCACCACCTCGCCCATCGCGTAGCCGGGCTGCCAGTTCGAGAACGAGCTGCGGAAGATGTTCGGTGCGCACATCGGGCCCGTGACGGCGTCCGCCCCCGCGTTGGGCACGATCAGCAGCGTACCGCTGTCCTTGGCGACCTTGGCCATCGCCATCGCCACGCCCGAGTGCACCGTGCCCACGAGCACGTCGACGTTGTCGCGCTTGACGAGCTTGTTAACGTTGTCGGTGGCCTTGGCCGGGTCGGACTCGTCGTCGACCTTCACGAACTCGATCTCGCGCCCGCCGAGCTTGCCGCCCTGCTCGGTCACGTACAGCCGAAAGCCGTTCTCGATGGCGGTGCCGAGCGCCGCGAAGGTGCCGGTGTAGGGCAGCATCAGGCCTACCTTGAGCTTCTGCTGCGCCTGCACGGGCGTGACGGCGAGGCCGGCGGCGAGCACCACCATCGAGGCGGCGAGGAAGGACTTCGGGGGTGTCATGGTGAGTCTCCTGGGGATGGGTGTCAGGGTGGGGGCAGACGGTCTTGTGGGGGCCGTTCAGGGATGGGGCAAGCGAGGGGTCGCCGCCAAGGGAGTGGCCGCACAGGGGTGATGTGGGCTCGGGTGGCTCGGGTGGCGTGCGAGGAACGCCACCGCCGCCTGCGTCAGCGCCTCGGGCTGGTCGCGGTGCGGCGAGTGGCCGCAGGCGGGCAGTTCGAGGAGCTCGGTGTGCGGCACGCGCCGCGCGATGCCGCGGATCTGCTCGAGCGTGCCGTACTCGTCGTCCAGGCCCTGCACGGCCAGCACCGGGCAGGTGATCGACGCCAGCTCGGCCTCGATCGACCAGGCGCGAAACGCCGGGTGCAGCCAGATGTCGTTCCAGCCCCAGAAGGCCGAGTCGGGGTCGTCGTGGTGGCGCGCCAGGCGCGCGCGCAAGTCGGTGTGCAGGTAGGCCTCGCGGGCACGGGCGATGCTCGCCACCGACAGCTCTTCCACCAGGATGTGCGGGGCCAGCGCGATCACGCCGGCCGTGCGACCAGGGAAGGCCGCCGCGTGCAGCAGCGCGATCGAGCCGCCATCGGAGTGGCCGAAGAGCCAGGGCGGCTCGCGCTCGGCGTCCACGCCCACGGCCTGCAGGAAGGCCGGCAGCACCTCTTGCGCCTGCTCGTGCATGAAGCGCGGCGTCCACGCGGTGCCGGCTGCACGCGGCGTGGAGCGCCCGTAGCCCGGGCGCGAGTAGACGAGGCCGCGCACGCCCGCGGCCTCGCACAGGCGCGCCGGGTAGTCGCGCCACATCGACAACGAGCCCAGCCCCTCGTGCAGGAAGACCAGGAGCGGGGCCTCGCGCCGCTCCGGCGCAACCCAGGCGTACTCGATCAGCACGCGCTGATCGCGCGTGCGGACTTCGACGTGTGCGCCGGCCATGGTGCGGGCCTTGCGGGGGGGGGCGTGCAGGCGATGCGGCCGCTCAGGCCGCGGCGCGGCGCTCGAGCTCGCGCAGCTTGAAGCGCTGGATCTTGCCGGTGGCCGTCTTGGGCAGGTCGGCCACGAACTCGATGAAGCGCGGGTACTTGTAGGGGGCCAGCCTGTCCTTCACGAAGGCCTTGAGCTCGGCCTCGTCGGTGTGGGCGCCGGGCTTGAGCACGACGAAGGCCTTGGTCTTGGTCAGGCCGTCGGCGTCTTCCTTGCCGATCACCGCGGCTTCCAGCACGGCCGGGTGCTGCACGAGCGTGGCCTCGACCTCGAAGGGGCTCACG
>JBDKFA010000043.1:0-2526 GCA_039798945.1 Pseudomonadota bacterium | reverse complement strand
CGATTCGACCATCTCGGGATGCGTCAGCGCGCTCTGGATGACCAGGCCGATGCGCGTGCGCGTCAGCATCAGCCCCAAGGCCAGCAGCATGGCGATGGCCACCACCATCATGAAGCCACGGGTGGCCGGGAAGGGGGAGCAGGCCACGCGCACGGCGGCGTCTGCAGCCTGGCACATCGCCGCCGGTGCCGTGCCCCAGACCAGGCTGAGACCGTCTGCAGAGGAGTTCACGAGCGTGAATGCCGGGCCGCGCAAGGCTTCCGGCGGCGGGAATTCCACCGACGTGCGGCCCCAGATGAGCTGCACCACCTCCAGCACCACGTAGGACAGCCCGAAGGTGATCAGCAGCTCCGGCACGTGGCCGTAGGCATGCACCTTGCGCAGTGCGTGGCGCTCGAACAGCGCGCCCAGGACGCCCACCAGCACCGGAGCCACCACCAGGGCGGGCCAGAAGCCGATGAACTTGGTGAGGGTGTAGGCCAGGTAAGCCCCGAGCATGTAGAAGCTCGCGTGGGCGAAGTTCAGCACCCCCATCATGCTGAAGATCAGGGTCAGGCCGGAGCTCAGCATGAACAACAACAGGCCGTAGCTCAGCCCGTTGAGCAGCGAGATGATGAAGAACTCCATGGGGATGCTGCCTCGGCCCGTGGCCAGAGGAAAGGAAAAGACTCACCCGCCGGGCGTCGCCCGGCGGGCTCCAGGCCAGCGGAGCTCGCTCAGGGACGCTTCATCTGGCAGCTGGTCGGGGTGCTCGACACGAAGTTCGGGAACTCGCGCACCGGCACCAGCGTCATGCCGGTCTTCTCCGGGCTGTAGGGGAACTTCGCATCCGCCTTCTGCCAGACGGTCAGGTACAGCGGCTGCTGCAGCTGGTGGTCGGTCTTGCGCATCTCGACTTCGCCGTTGAACGACTTCCAGCGCAGGCCGGACAACGCCTGGGCCACCTTCACCGGGTCGGTGGACTTGGCCTTGGCCATCGCCTCACCCAGCCCCTCGAAGATGCGGTTGATCGAGTGCGTGTAGTGGTCGTCGTTGAACTTCTGGTTGAATTCCTTGGACCACTCCGCCATCTGGCCACCCATGTTGTAGTGGCTGTAGGCGATCTGGTAGACGCGGCCGGCGCCGTTCGTGCCGAGCGCCGTCGGCGTACCCGTGACGCCGGTGTAGTAGGTGTAGAACTTGCCGTTGTAGCCGCCCTCGTTGGCCGCCTTGATCAGCAGCGCGAGGTCGGAACCCCAGTTGCCCGTGATCACGGTGTCGGCGCCGGAGGCCTTGATCTTGGCGATGTACGGCGCGAAGTCGCGCACCTGGCCCAGCGGGTGCAGGTCCTCGCCGACGACCTGGATGTCGGGCCGCTTGCGGGCCAGCGCTTCCTTGCCGTAGCGCGCCACCTGCTGGCCGTGCGAGTAGTTCTGGTTCAGGAAATAGACCTTCTTGACGTCGGCCTGGTCCTTGATGAACGAGCTCATCGCCTCGATCTTCATCGAGGTGTCGGCGTCGAAGCGGAAATGCCAGAAGCTGCACTTGCTGTTCGTGAGGTCGGGGTCCACCGCCGAGTCGTTCAGGAACAGCACTTCCTTGCCGGGATTGCGCTCGTTGTGCTTGTTGATGGCGTCGATCAGCGCCAGCGCCACGGACGACCCGTTGCCCTGCGCGATGTAGCGCACGCCCTGGTCGATCGCCGCCTTCAGCGCATTCAGGCTCTCCGTGGGGCTCAGCTTGTTGTCGATGAAGCTGACCTCGAACTTGACGCCGGCGGGGTTGATGGCACTGTACTTCTCGGCGAAGAACTGGTAGCTCTTGCTCTGGTTCACGCCCACGGGGCCGAGCAGGCCGGACAGCGGGTCGATGCGCACGATCTTCACGACCTGCCCAGCCAGCGGCTTGGCCGCTGCGGGCGCAGCCTTCGCCGCGGGCGCCGGCGCCTTGGGCGCCGCCTGCGCGAGCACCAGCCCCGTGCTGCCGGCCAGGGCCAGCCCGATCGAGGCGCTCAGCAGTTGACGACGCGACTTCGTGGGGAAACGCTGCATGGGGGAACTCCTGGAGACAGGGTGGAGAAAAAACAATGCCGGCGGACGCCGACGCGGGCGGGAGCCTATACGAACGCGGCGCCTCGGGTGGGCAGGGACTACCACTAAACCCTCCGCGGCAGCAGGCATACCCGCTGCAGCAGGCCCGGGAGCCGCCGCGCCGGCCCCGGGCGCAAGGGATTCAGGCCTCCGGCAGGCGGTGATCCCTGAACTGCTCGCGCAGCTTCATCTTCTGCATCTTCCCCGTCGCCCCGAGCGGGATCGCCTCGACGAAGACGACGTCGTCGGGGACCTGCCACTTCGCGACCTTGCCGGCGTAGAAGGCGAGGAGCTCGTCCCGGCTCAGCGCTGCACCAGGCTTCTTCACCACGACCAGCAACGGGCGCTCGTCCCACTTCGGGTGGGGCACCCCGATGCATGCTGCCATGGCCACTGCGGGATGGGCCATGGCGATGTTCTCCACGTCGATGGAGCTGATCCACTCGCCCCCTGACTT
>JBDKFA010000042.1:0-2622 GCA_039798945.1 Pseudomonadota bacterium | reverse complement strand
CTCCTACACCCCGATCCAGCCGCCGTATACGCCGGAGGAGTGCGCGGCGTTCGTGCGACTCGCGCGCAATCAGCCCACGCCAGAGCGTCGCCGCGGACTGTCGGCGATGGTGGCACTGGGCCTGGGTGCTGGCCTGGACGGGCACGATCTGCGTGAGGTCGCTCCCAAGCACATCCGCGAGGTCACCCTGGAGTCTGGACGGACGGTCCTCGTCGTCACTGTTCCCGGTGGTCAGCGCCCGCGCACCGTGGTCATGCGGGATGCCTACGCGGACCTGCTGCGCGAGGCGATCGATTTGCACAATGCCAGCCGGCGCGGCAAGGCAACACCGCTGACGGGCAAGAAGGCCACACGCGCGAACGTCGGCTCGGCCATCACGGACAAGGCCGTTACCGCGTCCGGCCCGGGCGTGGACATCTCCGCATCGCGGCTGCGTTCAACGTGGCTGCTGGCCTGCATGTGCGCGGCCATCCCGCTGAATGTCCTGCTCTCCACCGCTGGCCTGCGGTCAGCGCGCTCCCTGGCAGACCTGCTGCCCTACTGCCCCGCACCCAATGACGAGGACGTGCAGCGGATCCTCGCGGCGATGCCCGATGTGCAGGCGGCGCGCCGATGATTCGCCGCTGCGAACTCGACCGCACCCTGGAGGCCGTCCGCCGCAGCGGCGTCCACACCGAGATCGATGCCCTGCTGCGGGCGGGTCGCGGTGGACGCCCGCGTCAGCTCGCCACCGATGTCTTCATCACCGGGCTCCTGATCGCCTCCACGCACTACAAGTCGGTCTCGCTGGTCAACGTCCACAAGGTCCTCACCCAGGACATCGCCCGCTCAGCGCAGGTCCAGATCGGCACCCGCTACACGCCTCGCGGCCAGAGCCTGTCGCGTCCGATCACGATCCGGCAGGTCCGCTACGTCCTCGAAGCGATCGAGAGGTGCCTTGCCCACACCCAGGGCCGCGCACCCGAGCTGTCTGACACCGACCGGCAACTGCGCGCGGATGCCCTCCAGCGCATTCTGGACCGGATCGTCGCCTCGTCGCTGCCGGCGCACCTGGAGCGGCCGTCGGTGCTCGCTCTGGACGGGACCGCGATCGAGGCCGCAGCCAAGCCACGCAAGTCATCACGGTCAGCAGCGGAGCCCCGTGACGACGAGGACTCGGATGCCGATCTCAAGGAAGGAGATGAGGTCGATCCGGACGCGGGCTGGGGCTACCGCACCAGGACCTACGACAACAAGACCAACCGGTGCTTCGGCTACGAGGCCTTCGCCTTCGTCGGCGTCCCACCAGTCGGTGCCCACCCCGATGTACTGCCCAAGTTGACCTGGCGGTTCGCCCTCCGTCCGGCTGGAACCGACGTGGTCGAGCCGTGCCTGACTGTCCTGGACTCCCTCATTGACGACGGGCACAAGGTTGGCGAGCTGCTCAACGATCGTGCCTTCTCCTACAAGACCGCCGACCGTTGGGCCACTCCGCTGCGCGACCGCGGCATCGACCAGATCTTCGACATGCACGCCGCTGACCGAGGAGTGCGCGACCACGAAGGCATCCGCATCATCGACGGCACCCCGCACTGCCCCGCCACCCCCGATGACCTGGTGCACATCGATCGACCCCGTAACCTCAACCCCAAGCCGCTGCCCGCAAGGGCGACCAAGGCCCAGCGCATCCTGCATGAGGCAGACGTCAAGGCGGTCGAGGACTTCCACCAGGCCATCGCCGAGCGCGAGACCTGGTCGTTTCGCTTCGTCGGCAACGGCAAGAAGACCGGCACCACGCGCTGGGAATGCCCTTCCCAGGCTGGCAAGCGCATCTGCACCAACTGCCCCCTGTCGAAGAACCTGCCCAGCGATACGCCCAAGGTCGAGAACCCACCCGCAGCCGCGACGAAGCCGAAGTGCTGCTCCCAGCGCACCGTCACTATCCCCGCCGAGGCCCTCGCGAAGACCCGGCAGAAGCACTACTGGGGGTCGCCCGACTGGATCTCCTCCTACTCCCGCCGCACCCACGTCGAGGGGTACTTCGGCAACCTCAAGAGCGCCAACACCGGCAATGTCCGCCGCGGCTGGATCCGCGTCGTGGGCCTGGTCAAGACCTCGATCATGACCGCGTGCGCGATCGCCGCGACCAACATCCGGCTCCTGCGCGCATGGTCGGCGCGCACCGGCGACGTCACCGACCCGCTGTGCGCCCCCGACCCCGAGGACCACGGATTCGAGGAACTCGCACCCCAACTCGCCGCGGGCGGCACAGGCAACACGAGCCCACCGACGGCCGCCTGACCCGCACAGAGGAATCGCAACACGATCTCGACCCGACACCACCTCAGGTGCGCGGGCACTTCGTGCTGCCCGAGTGGCTCACCCCCTGGCCTCAGCCGCGCCGAGTGCGGACCATCCGACGAGTGACACCCCGCTCAACGACGCCTGACAACGACGAACTCCCCGCCAATAGCTCTTGCGAGCCCCCGACGGGGAGTTTCGTCACTTCCGGCTAGCGAGTTTCGTCACTAACCCTACGCGGTGGCGGTGGGATTTGAACCCACGGTGGAGTTGCCCCCACACACGCTTTCGAGGCGTGCTCCTTTGGCCGCTCGGACACGCCACCGTCGAAGAGGGTACACA
>JBDKFA010000041.1:0-4090 GCA_039798945.1 Pseudomonadota bacterium | reverse complement strand
GGATTGGAGTAGGCCGAATCCTGTTTCGCAGTGCGAGGGAATAGATTCACGGACGCTTGCTCGCTCTTCGAATAGACAGCGATGTAGTCATGCATCGCATCAATGCCCTTTTTGTCGTTCGCGGGACTGTACGTCTTCTGCCAGGAAATACATCCGACAAAGTTCTCCGGCCCAAAAAGCTCATCACACACTGCACGAAGGTTTGCGATCTCACCGTCATCAAGACTGACGAAGATGAAGCCATCATCCGACAACAACGACTGCGCCAGCTTCAGGCGCGGATACATCATGTTGAGCCAGTCGGTGTGAAACCGGCCGCTCGACTCGGAGTTGGTGGTGATCTTGCGGCCGGCGTCGATCTGGCCGGTCAGTTCGAGGTAGTTGCGGATGTTGTCCTGGAAATGGTCGGGATAGACGAAATCCTTGCCCGTGTTGTAGGGCGGATCGATGTAGATCAGCTTGACCTTGCCCGCATAACTGCGCTGCAGCAGTTTCAGGACCTCGAGGTTGTCGCCCTCGATCATCAGGTTGCGGGTGGTGTCCCAATCGACGCTGTCGGCGCGCGACGGGCGCAGCGTGGCGCTGCTGGGGGTCAGGGCGAGTTGGCGGGCGGCGCGTTTGCCGTGCCAGGTCAGGCCGTATTTTTCGGCCCCCTCGCCCACCCCCGCATCCCCGATCAACGCGCGCAGCACGTCGACATTCAGGGCCGCGCCGTGCGGGCCTTCGGTGGCGAGTTCGGGAAACAGCGCGCGCAGACGCGCGAGGTTGTCCGCGCGCAGATCCGCGCTCAGGGTTTGGGCATCGCCGGGCTGGAGTTTCTGGATGGGCATGGTGGGTGGGGGCTCGATCAGGCCGAATGAAGGCCGTCGAAGCTCCCACGCACCCCGCGCCACGGGGATCACCGGAAGTTGTAGAGAAACCCACCTATCCCGGCTGCGCCAGCGGCGCGGGCCGGGATACGCGACCGGTCAGATCGCCCAGTCCTGCACCGTGCCGTGCGGATCGGCCAGCACCGGTTCGGCCGGGGCGACGCGCTCGCGGTGCGAGGCGGTCGGGGCCGGCGCCGGGGCCAGGGCGAGCGACGGGTCGGGCGTCCAGCTCAGGGTCACGCGCAGACCGCCCCACTGCGGCGAGCGGTCGACCTGGACGTCGAGGTCCAGCGCGCGCGAGATGCGCCGCACGATCGACCAGCCCAGGCCGCTGCCGGGCGCGTCGTTCTGGCGGGCGCGGAAGAAGCGCTCGCCCAGACGCTGCATCAGCGCCGGCGGCAGACCGGGGCCGCTGTCCTCGACCGCCACGGACAGGCGCCCGCGCGCGTCCAGCCCCTTGAGCGTGACCTGCACCGTCGAGCCCGGCGGGCTGTAGCGCAGCGCGTTGTCGATCAGGTTGCGCAGCAAGATGCCCAGCAGCACGGGGTCGGCGGCCAGCAGCCATGACGCCGCCTTGTCCGGATCGGCCTCGAACACCAGCTCATGGCCGGACTCGAAGGCGGACGCCGCCGCCTCGCCGACCTCGTCACGCGCCACGGCGTGCACGTCGACCGCGCGGCGCGAGTCGCTGCCCGAGCGCCCGCCTTCCAGCCGCGCCAGCTGCAGCAGCTGGTCGACCAGCCGGGCGGCGTGGTCGCAGCCGGCCAGCGTGCCTTCGAGCGCCTGGCGGCGCTGGGCCGAATCGCTGACGGTCAGGGCGGCCTGCGCCTGGGCGCGGATGCCGGCGATCGGCGTGCGCAGCTCGTGCGCGGCGTCGGAGGTGAAGCGGCGTTCGGATTCCAGCGAGTTGCGCATCCGCACGAACAGCTGGTTGAGCGCCTGGATCAGCGGGGCCAGCTCGCGCGGTGACTCGTCCGCATCGATCGGGTCGAGCGACTCGGGCTTGCGCGCGCTGACCTGCGCGCCCAGCCGGTTCAGCGGCACGAGACCCTGGCGCACCGCCAGCCAGATCGCGAAGGCCAGCAGCGGCAGACCGGCGATCAGCGGCAACCACGAGTCGCGCATGACGGCGTTGACGATCTCGTGCCGCGCCTCGATCGACTCGGCCATGATCACGTAGGACTCCGGCCGCACGGCCGGCGCGGTGTAGACCCGCCACTGCACGCCGTTGACGGTGGTGTCCGAGAAGCCCTGGCGCAGCTCGGCCAGCGGTTCGACCGGCGCATCGGTCGACTTCAGCAGCAGCTGACCCTGATACCAGACCTGGAACACCGCCTTGGTCGCGTACCGGTGCAGCGCCACCTCGGCCGATTCGGTGCCCGACCAGCGCGGCGCCTGGCCGTCGGGGGTGGTCGAGTCGACCGCGATGTGGTCGGCAGTCAGCATCTCGTCGAACTCGTGGTCCTGCACCTGCAGCGCCATGAGCAGGGCCATGCCCTGGGCCAGATGGCCGTCCAGCAGGTCATCGACCTGCTGGCTCATGCGGTACCAGGTGGTCGCCGCCACGGCGGCCCACAGCACGATGACGGCGCCCAGCACGCGCCATTGCAGGCCGTGTTGCAGCGACGGGGTCGGACGACGGGTGAACATGCTCGGCCGGCGCTCAGAGATCGGCCGGCCGGCTCAGCGGCACATCGCCGGCGGGCTCGGCGGCGCCGATGTCATGCGCGGCGACGGCCGGTGCCGTCGTCGACGGCGAGAACGCATAGCCCACGCCGCGCACGGTGCGGATGCGCTGGCTGCCGAGCTTGCGGCGCAGGTGGTGGACGTGGACCTCGACGGTGTTGCTGCCGACCTCCTCGCCCCAGCCGTACAGATGGCTCTCCAGCTGCTCACGCGTGAGCACGCGGCCGGGCCGCAGGATCAGGGCGTGCAGCAGGTCGAACTCGCGGGTCGACAGCTTGACGGGCTGGCCTTCGAGCCGGACCTCGCGCGCACCCGGGTCCAGCTCCACGCCGTTGGCCTGGATCAGGTCCTGCACCTGCCCATGCGATCGCCGCACCAGCGCACGCAGCCGCGCGGCCAGCTCGTGCAGGTCGATCGGCTTGACGACGTAGTCGTCCGCCCCGGCGTCGAGCGTCTCGATGCGCTGCGGCACGGCATCGCGCGCGGTCAGCACCAGCACGGGCGTCTTCACGCCGGCCTTGCGGATGGACTGCAGCACGTCCAGCCCGTCGATGCGCGGCAAACCCAGGTCGAGCACGGCGGCGGTGTAGCTCTGGTTGGACAACTCCCGCTCGGCGGCCAGCCCGTCACGCACCCAGTCCACCTGGAACCCGATCGCCCGCAATCCGGCACGCAATCCATCGCCCAGCAGGGCGTCATCTTCAGCAAGCAACAGGCGCATGTTCACCTCGACCTTCAGAAAGCTGAAGCATAGACAGGCCTTAAGAATTCAGGTGTGCAGATGACGCAACCGCCGCTTCGGTTCGCTGAAGGGGTGCTTAAAGGTCGATGCAGGTCAAGTTGAAGCGGCCCGTCGGAGACGTCACGGGTCTGACGGGGTCTCGCACGACGGGACCCAGCGGGTGCACGAACCCCCTCCCCCTGACGGGTACTCCCCCTTGGCAGGGGGAGAGTCGACCGTGCGCGCTGCCACGTCGATGAGCGCACCGCGTTCCCACTCTCCCCCTGCCAAGGGGGAGTACCCCGGCCACCGGGGGGAGGGGGTCTGCGGCCTCCCGAGCCGCTTCCACGCCATCGCCTCCGCGCGAGCCATCGTCGCCCTCCGGCGACGCACTTGATGAGCGGTGAGGCGCCGGCCCGTCGGGACCCAGCGGTGGCACGAACCCCCTCCCCCTGTCGGGTACTCCCCCTTGGCAGGGGGAGAGTCGACCGTGCGCGCGGCCACGTCGAGGAGCGCAACGCGTTTCCACTCTCCCCCTGCCAAGGGGGAGTGCCCCGGCCACCGGGGGGAGGGGGTCTGCGGCCTCCCGAGCTGCTTCCACGCCATCGCCTCCGCGCAAGCCATCGCCGCCCTGCGGCGACGCACTTGATGCGCAACGAAAAAGCCCGCGCTGTCTCCAGCGCGGGCTTCGGGGGGTCACGTCAGTTCAGGTCAGCTCAATCCACCTTGAACAGGCCCCACATGCCGGTGTTGATGAACTTCGCCGGGCCGTCACGGTAGTGCCAGTAGCCGCGCTTGGCGCCGCCGTAGAGGT
>JBDKFA010000040.1:0-3767 GCA_039798945.1 Pseudomonadota bacterium | reverse complement strand
CGTGCAGACGCCGGAGCAGACGCTCGAACTCGGCTCGGGCTCGTGCCGCGATTCGGGCTGGCTGCTGGTGCAGACGCTGCGCCACCTCGGGCTCGCGGCGCGCTTCGTGTCGGGTTACCTGATCCAGCTCGAACCCGACGTGAAGGCGCTGGACGGCCCGGTGGGCGCCTCGCACGACTTCACCGACCTGCACGCGTGGTGCGAGGTGTACCTGCCGGGTGCCGGCTGGATCGGCCTGGACCCGACCTCGGGCTTGCTTGCCGGCGAGGGCCACATCCCGCTCGCCTGCACGCCCGAGCCGGCCTCGGCCGCGCCGGTGGAAGGGGCGGTCGACCCTTGCGAGGTGGAGTTCGCGCACGAGATGCACGTGACGCGCGTGCTCGAGACGCCGCGGGTGACACGCCCCTACACCGAGGCCCAGTGGGCGGCGATGGACGCCCTGGGTCAGCGCGTGGATGCCGCGCTCGAGGCCGGCGACGTACGGCTCACGATGGGCGGCGAGCCCACCTTCGTGTCGGTGAACGACCGCGATGGCGCGGAGTGGAACACCGATGCCCTCGGCCCCACCAAGCGCGGCTACGCCTTCGAGCTCACGCAGCGGCTGATGGCGCGCTATGCCGAAGGCGGCCTGCTGCATCTCGGGCAGGGCAAGTGGTATCCGGGCGAGCAGCTGCCCCGATGGGCCATGACGATTGCCTGGCGTGCCGACGGCCAGCCCGGGTGGGGCGACCCGTTGCTGCTGGCCGACGAGCGCGAGCCGCTGCGCTACACGGCCGCTGACGCGCACGCCTTCATCACCGGCCTGGCCGAACGGCTCGGCGTGGGCACCGCACACGTGCAGCCCGGCTACGAAGACGCGTGGTACCACCTGTGGCGCGAGCGCCGGCTGCCCACCAACGTCGACCCCTTCGACTCCAAGCTCGACGACGAGCTCGAGCGCGCGCGGCTGCGCCGCGTGTTCGCGCAGGGGCTCACGAGTGTGGTGGGCTACGCGCTGCCGCTGGCGCCGGGGCCGGGTGGGGCGGATGTGGCCAGCGGAAATGGGGCGGCGGGTGACCACGCCCCGCGCTGGCTCAGCGGCCGCTGGTTCCTGCGCGACGAGCGGCTGTACCTGATCCCCGGCGACTCGCCGATGGGCTACCGGCTGCCGCTGGACTCGTTGCCCTGGGCCGCCCCGGAAGACCAGCCGTGGACGCTGCCGCCCGACCCCTTCGCGCCGACGCAGCCGCTGCCGGAGGCGGCGGTGCTGCGCGCGCAGGACAGTCGGGCGGGGTTGCCCAGCCAGCCAGGTGGCCGCGACGCCGCCACGTGGGCGGGCCCCATGGCCGGGAGTGCGCCTGCGGGCATCCGTGATGACGGCGGCGATGACGGCGGCGATGGCGGCGGCGTCCGCGGGTCCGCCCCGCCTCGCGGCCGCTCCGCCGCTGACACCGTGCGCACCGCGCTGTGCGTGGAGGTGCGCGACCCGCAGCGCGCCAACGGCCCGCGCGCCGAGGCCTCGCACGGTGGCAGGAGCGGCGTGCTGTACGTGTTCATGCCGCCGCTGACGCGCCTGGAGGACTACCTCGCCCTCGTGGCGGCCGTGGAGGCCACCGCCGCCGAGCAGCGCGTGAAGGTGGTGCTCGAGGGTTACCCGCCGCCGCGCGACCCGCGGCTGAAGGTGCTGCAGGTCACGCCCGACCCCGGTGTGGTGGAGGTCAACATCCACCCGGCGCGCAACTGGGCCGAACTCGTCGACCACACCGAGTATCTCTACGAAGCCGCCCACCACAGCCGGCTCGGCACCGAGAAGTTCATGCTCGACGGCCGTCACACCGGCACGGGCGGGGGCAACCACTTCGTGCTTGGCGGGGCCACGCCGGCCGACAGCCCCTTCCTGCGCCGGCCGGACCTGCTCGCGAGCCTGCTCACCTTCTGGCACAACCACCCCGCGCTGAGCTACCTGTTCAGCGGCCTGTTCATCGGCCCGACGAGCCAGGCGCCGCGCATCGACGAGGCGCGCAACGACCAGGTCTACGAGCTCGAGATCGCGCTGGCCGAGCTCGAGCGGCAGTGCGCCGCGCGCGGCGAGGCGGTTCCACCCTGGCTCATCGACCGGCTGCTGCGCAACCTGCTCGTGGACGTGACGGGCAACACCCACCGCAGCGAGTTCAGCGTCGACAAGCTCTACTCGCCCGACGGCCCTGCTGGCCGGCTCGGGCTGCTCGAGCTGCGCGCCTTCGAGATGCCGCCGCACGCGCGCATGAGCCTCGCGCAGCAGCTGCTGCTGCGCGCGCTCGTCGCCTGGTTCTGGCGCGAGCCCTACCGTGGCCGCGGCGCCACGCGCCTCACGCGCTGGGGCACGGCGCTGCACGACCGCTTCCTGCTGCCCACCTTCGTCTGGCAGGACTTCGAGGACGTGCTCGCCGAGCTGCGCCACGCCGGCTTCGATGTCGACCCCGCCTGGTTCGCGCCGCACTTCGAGTTCCGCTTCCCGCTCGTGGGCGAGGTGGCCACGCACGGCGTCGGCCTGGCGCTGCGCAGCGCGCTCGAGCCCTGGCACGTGATGGGCGAGGAGGGCTCCTCGGGCGGTACGGTGCGCTACGTCGATTCGTCGCTGGAGCGGCTCGAGCTCAAGGTCTCGGGGCTCAACGGCAACCGGCACGTGGTGACGGTGAACGGCGTGGCCACCCCGCTGCAGCCCACCGGGCGCAGCGGCGAGTACGTGTGCGGCGTGCGCTACCGCGCCTGGCAGCCGCCCTCGGCGCTGCACCCCACGATCGGCGTGCACGCGCCGCTCACCTTCGACCTCGTGGACACCTGGCTCGGCCGCTCGCTCGGCGGCTGCCGCTACCACGTCGCGCATCCGGGCGGGCGCAACTATGCGACCTTCCCCGTGAACGCCTACGAGGCGCAGAGCCGGCGCCTCGCGCGCTTCTTCCCCTTCGGCCACACCCCCGGCGCGGTGTCGGTGGAGCCGGCGGCCCCCAGCGCCGAGTTCCCGTTCACGCTCGACCTGCGGCGCGCCGCTGGAGGTGCTGCCCGGTGAACCTGCCGCGCGCTGCGGACCCCTCCGAGGGCGTGCTGGCGCCAACGGCTGCCGTCGGCACCGACGCCTGGGACGAGCTGCGCGCACCTGACGGCAACCTGCGCCCGGCGTGGGCGCGCTTCGCGCAGGCGCTGCCCGAGCCGGCCGCCGGGCTCACCCGCTCGGGCGACCTGGAGCGCCGGCTGCAGGCGCTCGAGGCACAGATTCGCCGCGACGGCATCACCCACAACGTGTTCGGCGCCGAAGGGGTGGCCGCCCGCCCATGGTCGCTCGAGCTGCTGCCGCTGTTCGTGGAGCCGGCCGACTGGGCGCAGTTGAGCGCCGGCCTCGTGCAGCGCGCCGAGCTGCTCGAGCGCATGCTGGCCGACCTGCAGGGCCCGCAACAGCTGCTGCACGAGGGGCTGCTGCCGCCTGCGCTCGTGCTGCGCCACCCCGGCTACCTGCGGCCGATGCAGGGTGTGCAGCCGGTGGGCGGGCAGCGCCTGATGGTCGTGGCCTTCGACGTGGCGCGCGGGCCCGACGGGCGCTGGTGGGTGGTCGCCCAGCGCACCCAAGGGCCCTCGGGCCTGGGCTACGTGCTGCACAACCGGTTGCTCGTGTCGGCGCAGTTCCCCGAGGCCTTCAGCGGGATGCGGGTGCAGCACATCGCCAGCAGCTACCGCCGGCTGCTCGACGCGCTGGAGCGCCCCGCGCGCGCGCTGGCCGGCGGGGAGGCGCCGCGCCTGGCGCTGCTCACCCC
>JBDKFA010000039.1:0-3055 GCA_039798945.1 Pseudomonadota bacterium | reverse complement strand
TCGACGCGGTGGCGCTGCGCCGCGACCAGTCGCGCGAGGCCGCCGAGCGCGCGCTGGGCTTCTTCGCCGGCCACTACCAGGGCGCGGTCGGCGAAGCCCGCCCGGTCTTCGCCCGTCCGGCCGATGCCGCCAGCGCTGGCTTCGTCAACGCCGGAGCCGCGATATGAGCGCGATCGCCCTGTACGGCCGCAAGAAGCCCGGCTTCGAGGATCGTCTGGACGCCGCCCTGCAGGCGCTGAAGGACGCCGCGGCCGCCCACCCCGGCAGCATCATCCAGTCGACCAGCCTCGGCGCCGAGGACATGGTCGTCACCGACCTGATCGCCCGCCACCAGCTGCCGATCACCATCGCCACGCTGGAGACCGGCGCACTGCACGCCGAGACGGTCGCGCTGATCCCGCGCATCGAGGCGCACTACGGCCTGAAGGTCGAGGTCTACCGCCCGGTCGAGCAGGCGGTGATCGAGTTCGTGCAGAAGAACGGCGAGAAGGCGATGTACGAGAGCATCGCGCTGCGCAAGGCCTGCTGCGGCGTGCGCAAGATGGAGCCGCTCTCGCGCATGCTGGCCGGGCGCAGCGCCTGGGTGACGGGCCTGCGCCGCGAGCAGTCCAACGCACGCGGCGAGGTCCGCACCGTCGAGGCCGACGACCAGGGCCGTGCGAAAATCAATCCTCTGGTGGACTGGTCCTGGAACGACGTGTGGCACTACATCGCCGCCAACGAGGTGCCCTACAACCCGCTGCACGACCAGTTCATGCCGAGCATCGGCTGCGCTCCCTGCACCCGCGCGATCGCGGTGGGTCAGGAATTCCGCGCCGGGCGCTGGTGGTGGGAAGACGAGTCGGCCAAGGAATGCGGCCTGCACGTCTCCCAGAAGCCGGCGGCCTGAGCACGAGAGCCGCGCCCGCCCTGCCCTCCCGAACACACGACGACTGTCCCCGAGACCATGACCCAAACGCTTCCCGACGTGGACCACCGCCACCTCGATGCGCTGGAAGAAGAGGCCATCTTCATCCTGCGCGAGGTCGCCGGCGCCTTCGAGCGCCCCGGCCTGCTGTTCTCCAGCGGCAAGGACTCCTGCGTGGTGCTGCACCTCGCCGAGAAGGCCTTCAAGCAGAAGACCTCCAAGCCCGGCGAGCGCCCGACCTTCAGCGGCCGCCTGCCCTTCCCGCTGGTGCATGTGGACACCGGCCACAACTTCCCCGAAGTCATCCAGTTCCGTGACGAGCGCATCAAGGAGATGGGCGAGCGCCTGATCGTCGGGCACCTCGAGGACTCGATGAAGAAGGGCACGATCCGCCTGGCCCACCCGCTGGAGTCGCGCAACGGCCACCAGACGGTGACGCTGCTCGAAACGATCGAGGAGCACCGCTTCGACTGCATGATCGGCGGCGCCCGCCGGGATGAAGAGAAGGCGCGCGCCAAGGAGCGCATCTTCAGCCACCGCGACGCCTTCGGCCAGTGGCAGCCCAAGGAGCAGCGCCCCGAACTCTGGAACCTGTTCAACACCCGCATCAAGCCGGGCGAGCATTTCCGCGCCTTCCCGATCTCGAACTGGACCGAACTCGACGTCTGGCTCTACATCGCCCGCGAGAACATCCCGCTGCCGAGCATCTACTACACGCACAAGCGCGAGATCTACCGCCGCAAGGGCCTGCTGGTGCCGGTGACGGACGTGACGCCGCCCTCGGCCGAGGACGTGGTCGAGACCGTGGACGTGCGCTTCCGCACCGTCGGCGACATGACCTGCACCTGCCCGGTGGAGTCGGATGCGGCCACCACCGCCGACATCGTCGCCGAGACGCTGCAGGTGACCGTTTCCGAGCGCGGCGCCACCCGCATGGACGACCGCACCTCCGAGGCCTCGATGGAGCGCCGCAAGAAGGAAGGCTATTTCTGATGAGCACCGTGGAACACATCGACGCCGGCCAAGAGCTGGCCCACAAGGCGCTGCGCTTCCTGACCGCAGGCAGCGTGGATGACGGCAAGAGCACGCTGATCGGCCGCCTGCTGTTCGACAGCCGCGGCATCCTGGCCGACAAGCTCGACGCGCTGGAAAAGCGCGCCGCCGGCGCCCCGATCGATCTCTCCCTGCTGACCGACGGCCTGGAGGCCGAGCGCGAGCAGGGCATCACCATCGACGTCGCCTACCAGTACTTCGCGACCAAGAGCCGCAAGTTCATCATCGCCGACGCCCCCGGCCACGAGCAGTACACCCGCAACATGGTGACAGCCGCGGCGGGTTCTGACGCCGCCGTCGTGCTGGTGGACATCACCAAGCTGGACACGTCGGTGGACGAGGTGGTGCTGCTGCCGCAGACGCGCCGCCACAGCCTGCTGGCCCGCCTGCTGCGCGTCCCCAGCATCGTGTTCGCGATCAACAAGCTCGACGCCATCGAAGTCGGCACGCAAGCCGCCTTTGACGCCGTGGCCAAGGCGCTGACCAAGTTCGCCGAAGAAGCCGGCATCACCGTGCGCGGCATCGTGCCGGTCTCCGCGCTGCGCGGCGACAACGTGGCCACGCCATCGGCGAACTGGGACTGGTACACCGGCCCGACGCTGCTGCAACTGCTCGAAACGCTGCCCGTCGCCGACGAGGCACACGACGGCAACCTGCTCGTGCCGGTCCAGTACGTCGCCCGCGACGAGGGCCACGGCACCGGCCACCAGCACCGCGTCATGTGGGGCCGCATCGCCCACGGCTCGGTCCAGGCTGGCGACACCGTGCAGATCTTCCCGAGTGGCGAGACCGCGATCGTCGCGTCGGTGCGCCACGCCGGCAGCGTGGTGGACACCTGCACCGCCGGGCAATCCGCCGGCATCGTGCTGGACCGCCAGGTCGATGTCTCGCGTGGCGACTGGGTCTTCACGCCCGGCAGCGCCCCGACGCAGCAGACCTTCAGCGGCACGCTGGCGTGGCTCGACACCGAACCCGCCGTGCTCGGCCGCAAGTACTGGGTGCGCCACGGCAACCGCTGGGTGCAGGCCCGCATCACCGCGATCGACCACCGGCTGGACATCAACACGCTGGAAGAAGTCGATGCCCACGAGCTGG
>JBDKFA010000038.1:0-5319 GCA_039798945.1 Pseudomonadota bacterium | reverse complement strand
CCTTTCGCGCGCCGGCCACGCCGGGCTTCGACAAGGCGCTCGGGCGGGCCTTCCCGAACATCACGAACGTGGACGTGTCGGCCTCGATCGCGCAGGTGCAGGGCGTGCTCGACCAGGTCATCCGCGCGGTGGAGTTCCTCTTCGCGTTCACGCTCGCCGCCGGGCTCGTCGTGCTCTTCGCCGCGGTGACGGCCACGCGCGAGGCGCGTGCCCGCGAGTACGCGCTGATGCGGGCGATGGGGGCGCCGGGCCGGTTGCTGCGCGCGGTGCAGCGGGCCGAGTTGCTCGGGGTGGGCGCGCTCGCGGGTTTCCTGGCCTCGCTCGCGGCGGTGGCCGTGGGCTGGGCGCTGGCGCGCTTTGCCTTCGAATTCGCGTGGAACCCCGCACCCTGGGTGCCGCTGGCCGGCGCGGCGGGCGGGGCCTTGCTCGCGCTGGCTGCGGGCTGGTGGGGCCTGCGCGAGGTGCTCAGGCGACCGGTGGTGGAGACGCTGCGCCGCGCCGCGGCGGACTAGTGCCTGATCAGTGCCCGATTGAACCGCCGCCGCGGCGGCCCCACAATGGCGCCCGTGAAGGACCCGACCGACACCGCGAAGTCGACATTCGCCACCACGCTGGGCGACCTGGAAGCCCACCAGGACCCGGCCTCGCTGCGCCAGCGCATGTCGGCGCTGGCCCAGCACCTGCAGACGAGCGTGGAGGCCGAGCGTGCGGCGATCGCCCGCGAGATCCACGACGACGTGGGCGGCTCGCTCACGGCGCTGAAGTTCGACCTCGCCTGGATCGAGCGCCGCACGCAGGACGCGGAGATCCGCCAGCGCGTGCACGCAGCGCTCGAGACGGTGACGGCCGCCATCGAGGCGAGCCAGCGCATCATGCACAACCTGCGCCCGGCCATCCTCGAGCAGGGCCTGGTGGCGGCGCTGCAGTGGATGACGCAGCGCTTCGAGCGCCGCACCGGGGTGGAGGCGGTGTTCCGCTCCAGCCACGAGTCGCTCAAGTTGCCGCCGGGTGTGCCCCTGGTGGCGTACCGCACCGCCCAGGAGGCCCTCACCAACATCAGCAAGCACGCGCAGGCCACGCGCGTGAGCGTGGACCTCTCCGCCAGCCGCGGCATCCTGTCGCTGGAGATCACCGACAACGGGCGCGGCCTGCGCCCCGAGGACCTCGCCAAGGCGCGCAGCTTCGGCATCCGCGGGCTGCACGAGCGTGCCGACACGGTGGGCGGCTGGATCGAGCTGTCCTCCACGCCCGGCCACGGCACGACGATGCTGCTGTCGGTGCCCATCGGGCGCGGCACCACGCACCCGGGCGAGCTCGGCGACGACGAGGCGCCGGGCAGCCGGCATGACCCTTCCTCCTGGGGCGAGTTGTGATCGACGTCATCCTGTGCGACGACCACGCGCTGATCCGGCGCGGCATCCGCGACACGCTGTCCGACGCCACCGACATCCGCGTCGTCGGCGAGGCGGGCGACTACGGCGAGTTGCGCGCGCTGATGCGCACCCAGCGCTGCGACGTGCTGCTGCTGGACATCAACCTGCCCGGGCGCAGCGGGCTGGATGCGCTGCACGCGCTGCAGGACGAGGGTGCCACGGTGAAGGTGCTGATCGTCAGCATGTACCCGGAGGACCAGTACGCCATCCGCGCACTGCGCGGCGGGGCCGCCGGCTACGTGAACAAGGGCGGCGACCCGCAGCTCATCGTGCAGGCCGTGCGCACGGTGGCGCAGGGCCGCAAGTACGTGACGCCCGAGATCGCGCAGATGCTCGTGGAAAGCCTCACCGCCCCGGTGGTGGAGAACCCGCACGAGCGGCTCTCCGACCGCGAACTGCAGACCCTCGTGCTCATCGCCTCGGGCAAGCGCCTGGCCGACATCGCGAGCGACCTGATGCTCTCGCCGAAGACGGTGTCGGTCTACCGTGCGCGCGTGCTGGAAAAGCTCGGGCTGTCGAACAACTCCGAGCTCACGGTCTACGCGATCCGCAACGGGCTCGTCGGCTCGTAGCGCAGGCCGCGAGCCGGCTCCAAGGCGCCTTCTGGCCGCCTCCGAGCCGCCTCCGAGCCGCCTCCGAGCCGCCTCCGAGCCGGCCGGCCGAGCCGCCTCAGCGCAGGCTCGTCAGCAGCCGCTCCAGCACCATCATGAACGGCGTGTTCATCGCCGGCAGCGTGAACACGAGCCCGACGAGGCCGACGCCGATCGTGATCGGGAAGCCCACCGAGAACAGCGACAGCTGCGGCGCCACGCGCGAGATGACGCCCAGCGACACGTTGATGAACACCATCATCGCCACCAGCGGCAGCGCGATCCACAGGCCCGTGCCGAAGATCTCCGCACCCCACTGGTGCGGCAGCGCCTTGCGCAGGAACGCGAAGGGCTCGGGTCCCACCGGGAAGGCGGTGAAGGAGTCGACGAGCGCCATCACGACCAGCAGGTGGCCGTTGACGACGATGAACAGCCACGACACCGTGGTGTTGAACAGGCGCGAGGTGCTGGTGGCCTGGTTGTTCGTGATGGGGTCGAAGAAGGCGGCGAAGTTCAAGCCCATCTGAAGACCGATGAGCTCGCCGGCGTATTCCACCGCCGCCAGCACCACCCGCACCGCGAAGCCGATCGTCACGCCGATGAGCACCTGCTGCACGACGAGCATGAAGGCCAGCGGCGAGTCCAGCGGCACCTGCGGCATGGGCGGCAGGACGGGCTGCGCGCACAGCACGATGAGCGCGGAGAGCGCCACGCGCACGCGCGCGGGCACGTTGCGTGCCCCGAGCATCGGAAGCGACGAAAACAGCGCCAGCGTGCGGATGAAGGGCCACAGCAGCGGCGTGATCCACGCCAGCAGCTGGGCCTCGGTGAAGCCGATCAACTCAGTTCACCACGCCCGGTATCGACAGCAGCATGCGGCGCAGGTACTCGACGAGCGAGGTCATCATCCACGGCCCGGCGAGGGCGAGCACGGCCACGGCGGCGATGATCTTCGGCACGAAGCTCAGCGTCTGCTCGTTGATCTGCGTGGCGGCCTGGAAGATGCTCACCACGAGGCCCACCACCAGCACCACCAGCAGCAGCGGGGCGGAGACCATCAGCATCAGGTACAGGGCCTGCTGGCCGGTGGAGAAGACGAGCTGGGCGTTCATCGGCGGATGTCCTTCGTGGTGCGGGGCGGGGCAGGTCTCGGCTCGGCCGTACCCTCAGGTGACGAAGCTCGCGGCCAGCGAGCCGAGCAACAGGTTCCAGCCGTCGGCCAGCACGAAGAGCATGAGCTTGAAGGGCAGCGCCACGAGCACGGGGCTGAGCATCATCATCCCCAGGCTCATGAGCGCACTGGCCACCACCATGTCGATGACGATGAAGGGGATGAAGATCATGAAGCCGATCTGGAAGGCGCTCTTCAGCTCGCTCGTGACGAAGGCCGGCACGAGCACGCGAAAGGGCACGTCCTCGGCCTTGGTCTCGGCGGGCAGCTTGGCGAGCTTGCTGAAGAGCTGCATGTCCGACTGGCGCGTCTGCTTGAGCATGAACGCACGCATCGGCACCTGCGCCCGCTTGAGCGCCTCGTCGAAGTTGATCTCGTTCTTCGAGAAGGGGGCGTAGGCCTCGGTGTAGACCTTGTCCAGCGTCGGCGACATCACGAAGAAGGTGAGGAACAGCGACAGCCCGATCAGCACCTGGTTGGGCGGCGCGGTGGGCGTGCCGATGGCCTGGCGCAGCAGCGACAGCACGATCACGATGCGCGTGAACGAGGTCATCATCAGCATCACCGCCGGCAGGAAGCCGAGCGCGGTGAAGAAGAGCAGGGTCTGGATCGGCACCGAGTAGCTCGTGCCTCCTGCGCCCTGGCCGATGACGAGCGGCAGGTTCGCGCCCGTGCCCTGGGCGAAGGCGGCGCCCGTGCCCAGGCCGAGCAGCAGCACGGCAGCGTGCCAGCGGCCGCGTGGGGCGGCGCCGCGTGCCGGGCCCGCAGCGAGGGTGTCGGGCACCTTCGGCAGGCGGGTCTGCTCAGCGCGCACCGGGCTCTCCCGCTGCGCCGCTGCGCGCGCGCAGCCGGCCCAGCAGCTCGCCGAAGGCGGGGGTGCCTGTGGCCGCGCCGGGTGCGGCGGCTTCTTCCTGCGGGGCCATCACGTGCAGCGTGCTGATGCTCGAGGGCGTGACGCCCAGCACCAGCCAGCGCCGCTCGCTGCCCTGTCCGACTTCCACCGTCACCACGCGCTGCGAGTTCGACAGCGGCAGCACGCCCACCGTACGGCCGCCGCGTGCGCTGCCGGCGCCGCCCATGGGCGTGCGGCGCACGAGCCACAGCGCCAGCGGAATCAGCCCGACGACGAAGACGAGCGACAGCAGCGGGCCGAAGTAGGTGTCCATCAGGCGCGGCTCAGGCGGCGCATGCGCTCGCTGGGGGTGACGATGTCGGTCAGGCGGATGCCGAACTTCTCGTTGACCACCACCACCTCGCCCTGCGCGATGAGGTAGCCGTTGACCAGCACGTCCATCGGTTCGCCGGCCATGGCGTCGAGCTCCAGCACCGAGCCTTGTGCGAGCTGCAGGATGTGCTTGATCGGGATCTTCGTGCGACCGAGCTCGACGGTGAGCTGGACGGGGATGTCCAGGATCAGGTTGAAGTCGTGGCCGGCGGTGTTGCCCGTCAGGCCCGTCGGCGTGAAGTTGGCAAAGGATGCCGGCGACACGCTCTCGGCGATCTCACCGGCTGCCTCGCCATCCCGCAGCGCCTCGTTCCAACCTTCCGACATGGATGTTTCCTCCCTGGATGGGATTTGTTCAGTTTCCATTGGACTCTTCTCCCAGCCAGCTCGGCAGACCGTGGTTGAGCAGTTGGTCAACCTTGATGGAGTAGCGCCCGTTGCTCGTTCCGTAGTGGCAGGTGAACACGGGCACGTTGTCCACCTTCGCATCGATCACGGGGTCGATGTCCAGCTCGATGAAGTCGCCCGGCTTGAAGGCGAGGAGCTGGCCCACCGTGGCGGGCGCGCGCGCGAGTTCGGCCACCAGCTGCACTTCAGCCGCCTGGATCTGGCTCTTGAGCAGCCCGACCCAGCGCCGGTCCGGCTCGCCCGAGTCGCCCTGGATCGTCGAGTACAGGGTGTCGCGGATCGGCTCGAGGGTCGAGTAGGGGATGCAGAAGTAGATCGAGCCGCTGACCTCGCCGATCTCCAGCGTGTAGGTCGTCGACACGACGATCTCGCTGGGCGTGGCGATGTTGGCGAACTGGGGCTGCATCTCCGAGCGCTGGTAGTCGAGCTCCAGCGGGTAGATGCCCACCCAAGCCTTTTTGAACTCTGCGGTAATGACCTCCACCAAGCGGC
>JBDKFA010000037.1:0-10500 GCA_039798945.1 Pseudomonadota bacterium | reverse complement strand
GTCGCAGGACTTGGTGAAGTCGATTTCGCG
Organism: Pseudomonadota bacterium; assembly: GCA_039798945.1. Classification (GTDB taxonomy): domain Bacteria; phylum Pseudomonadota; class Gammaproteobacteria; order Burkholderiales; family Burkholderiaceae_C; genus Rubrivivax. Next base: position 10,470 of record JBDKFA010000037.1, on the reverse strand, counting down.
AGCCACCGGGTTGCCCTGGAACGAGCAGTCGCCTGCGGCGGCGGTCACCACCACCTTGGCGCTCTTCTGTGCGGCCGCCAGCTTGGGGTTGGCGGCGTTGGTCAGCGCCTCGAACAGCGGGAAGTAGGTCACGATGGCCAGGGCCAGGCCCGCCATGATGATGGGCTTGCGGCCAATCTTGTCGGACAGCGTGCCAAACACCACGAAGAACGGGGTACCGATGATCAGCGACACGGCCACCAGGATGTTGGCGGTGGGGCCATCGACCTTCAGCACGTTGGCCAGGAAGAACAGCGCGTAGAACTGGCCCGAGTACCAGACCACGGCCTGACCGGCCACCAGGCCGAACAGCGCCAGGATCACGATCTTCAGGTTCTTCCACTGGCCGAAGGATTCCGACAGCGGGGCCTTGGAGGTCTTGCCCTCCTCCTTCATCTTCTTGAAGGCGGGGGATTCGTTCATCGACAGGCGGATCCACACGCTGATGCCCAGCAGCAGGATCGACACGATGAACGGGATCCGCCAGCCCCAGTCGGCGAAGGCTGCTTCGCCGATGGCCGTGCGCGTGCCGAGGATGACCATCAGGCTCAGGAAGAGGCCCAGCGTGGCGGTGGTCTGGATCCACGAGGTGTAAGCCCCACGGCGGCCGTGCGGCGCGTGCTCGGCCACGTAGGTGGCCGCACCGCCGTACTCACCGCCAAGCGCCAGGCCCTGCAGCATGCGCAGCACGATCAGGATCACCGGGGCGGCCACGCCGATCGAGGCGTAGGAGGGCAGCAGGCCGACGATGAAGGTCGACAGGCCCATCAGCAGGATCGTCACCAGGAAGGTGTACTTGCGGCCGATCATGTCGCCCAGGCGGCCGAACACGAGAGCACCGAAGGGGCGCACGATGAAGCCCGCGGCAAAGGCGAGCAGCGCGAAGATGAAGGCCGCGGAGGGGTCCAGGCCGCTGAAGAACTGCTTGGCGATGATGGCCGCCAGCGAGCCGTAGAGGTAGAAGTCGTACCACTCGAAGACGGTCCCCAGCGAGGAGGCGAAGATGACCTTCTTCTCCTCGGCCGTCATGGGCGCTGCCGCGCCTGCCTTGCCCGCCCCTTTGGCGATGCTTGTCGATGCCATCTGATGTCTCCTTGCGCCATTTCCCATGAAGTGGCTGGGGACATTCTGGGTGGCCGCTCTGACCGAGCTCTGACGCGAAACTTGTGCGAACCTTTCAGCGGCGGGGCCGCCCGGGGCCCTCAGGCCCCTGGCGGGGATGTGCGCTGCACGCCCTGGCGAGGCTCGCTGGCCGCGCTCCAGGCCGGCCCCTCGAAGAAGGGGTCGCCCCGCAGGGCCGCCGCCAGCATCGGCAGGGCGTCCTCGCCCCAGAAGAGCTGGCCGTCTGCTTCGAGGGTCGGAACGCCGAAGACGCCCTCCTGCACGGCTCGCTCGGTCCAGCCGCGCAGTTCGGCTTTCACCTGGGCGCCGCGCGGGTCGCGCAGCGGGGCCAGCGTGCGCTCGAGCTCGGCCAGGCGTGCGGGGTCCTCCGCATCGGCGCCACCGACCCAGACGTGGCGCATCACGGTCTCGACCACCCAGCGGCTGGGGCACTGGCCCGACGGTGCGCACGCGAGCGCCAGCCGCAGCAGCGGCAGCGGGTTGAAGGGGTGGCGCTGCGGCAGCGCCAACGGGATGCCAAGCCGATGCGCCCGCCAGGCGACGTCGCGGTAGGTCCACACGCGCTTCGTCGGGATTTCAGCCGGACCCTTGTGCCCGTGGTGCTGCAGCAGCCCGGCGAACAGCACGGGCCGGTACTCCACCGCGTGGCCGATGCCGGCCATCGCCTCGGGCAGCCGCTCGAAGGCGAGGTAGGCGTACGGCGAGATGGGGTCGAACCAGAAGCGCAGGAACTTCATCGGGGAGCCGTCGAATTCGGCGCGGCCGTGCGCTGGGCGTGACGCTCGGGCAGCAGCTTCCAGATGCGCAGCTTGGCCGCGTCGTCGAGCTGGCCCCAGGCGGCGATCTCCTGGATCGTGCGCGCGCAGCCTTCACACCAGCCGGTGGCCGCGTGCATGCGGCACACGTTGATGCAGGGCGAGGGAACGGCCATCGCGACTCCGTTCAGCCCGCTGCAGCGGCCGTGGCAGCCGCTGACGCCCGGCGCGCGAGCAGGGCACGCGCCACGCGCGAGACGGGCGGGCGGCCGAGCAGGCGCGAGATCGCCGCGCCGGCGTCCACCAGGCGCTCGAGGTCGATGCCGGTCTCGATGCCCAGGCCGTCGAGCATGAAGACCAGGTCCTCCGTGGCGACGTTGCCGGTGGCCCCCTTCGCATACGGGCAGCCCCCAAGGCCCGCCACGCTCGCATCGAAGTGGTGGATGCCCATCTCCAGGCACGCGTAGACGTTGGCCACCGCCTGCCCGTAGGTGTCGTGGAAGTGGCCCGAAACCTCCTCGAGCGGAAAGTGGCGCAGCGCCCGCTCCATCGCCGCCTGCACGCGGCGCGGCGTGCCCACGCCGATGGTGTCGGCCACGCCGCAGTGCTGCACGCCGATGGCCTTCATCAGGCGCACCACCTGCTCGACCTCGTCGGCGCTCACCTCGCCCTGGTACGGGCAGCCCACGGCGCACGAGATGGCCGCGCGCACCTTGATGCCGTGGGCACGCGCGGCCTGCACCACGGGCTCGAAGCGCGCGATGCTCTCCTCGATGCTGCAGTTGATGTTGCGCCGGCTGAAGGCCTCGCTCGCCGCGGCAAACACCACGATCTCGTCGGGCCGGCAGGGCAGCGCCGCCTCCAGCCCCTTCATGTTGGGCGTGAGCACCGAGTAGCGCACGCCGGGCTCGCGCGCGATGCCGGTCATCACGGCAGCGTTGTCGGCCATCTGCGGCACCCACTTCGGGCTCACGAAGCTCGTGACCTCGATCTCGCGCAGCCCGGCGGCCTGCAGCGCGTGCACGAGGGCCACCTTGTCGGCGGTGGCAACCGGTGCGGCCTCGTTTTGCAGGCCGTCGCGCGGCCCGACGTCCACGAGCGTCACGCGTGCGGGCAAGCCCATCGTTCGTTCTCCTGTGTGGTTCCGGCGTACCCGCGGGGGCTCGCGCTCAGGCCTGCAGGCGCAGCAGCTGTGCGCCCTCGGCCACCTGGTCGCCCACGGCTACCAGCAGCTCCTGCACGACGCCATCGCGGGGTGCGTGGATCGTGTGCTCCATCTTCATGGCCTCCATCACGGCCAGCGCCTGGCCGCGGCGCACGGCCTGCCCGGCGGCCACCGCGATGGACAGCACCCTGCCCGGCATCGGCGCGCCGAGGCCTCCCTGCTCGGCGCCGTCGCCGGCGTGCGCGAGCAGGTCGAAATCGAGCACGTCCGCGCGCTGTGCACCGGCGAAGACGGTGGTGCGTCCGTCGGTAACGTGCACCTCGAGCACCCGGCGCTCGCTGCCCAGCGTGACATCGAAGCGGTGCTCGCCGAGGGGCTGCACCTGCAGCGCGATGCGCTCGCCGCCCAACTCGATCACGCAGCGGCCGTCGCGGCCCCGCTCGAGCACGAGCAGGTGGTGCGCGCCTTCGATCTCGAGGTCGAGCCGGCGCCGCGCGCCACCAGCCAGGCGCCAGCCGTCGCGACGGCTCCAGGGGTCGGGCCCCTGCTGCGCCTGCTCGCGCTGCAGTGCGTGCGCGAGCACGCCCGCGGCCGCCCAGCGCAGCGGCAGGCCGGGAGCCTCGAACAGCGCCTCGCGCTCACGCTCGATGAGCGCGGTGTCCAGGTCGGCTGCGGCGAACGCGCGCGTGCCCACGACGCGTTGCAGGAATTCGACGTTCGTGTGCAGCCCCACGATCCGCGTCTCGGCGAGTGCTGCCGCGAGCCGCGCCAGCGCCTGCGTGCGGTCCTCGCCCCAGACGATGAGCTTGGCGATCATCGAGTCGTAGTAAGGACTCACCGCATCGTCCTCGCCGAAGCCGGCGTCCAGGCGCACAGGCGCGGGCGCGAGGGCCGATTCGGCCGATGCGTTGCGGGTGAAGGCGACGTGCTGCGGCCAGCGCGCCACCTCCAGCGTGCCGGTGGCCGGCAGGAAGTTGGCCGAGGGGTTCTCGGCACAGATGCGCGCCTCTATCGCGTGGCCGCGGATCGCGAGCTGCGCCTGCGTGGCGGGCAACGGCTCGCCAGCGGCGACGCGCAGCTGCCACTCGACGAGGTCGTGCCCGGTGACGGCCTCTGTCACCGGATGCTCGACCTGCAGCCGCGTGTTCATCTCCATGAAGTAGAAGCGCCCGTCCTGCTCGGCGATGAACTCCACCGTGCCGGCACCCACGTAGCCCACCGCGCGCGCCGCGGCCACCGCCGCCTCGCCCATCTGCGCACGCCGCTCCGGCGTCATGCCGGGCGCGGGCGCCTCCTCCAGCACCTTCTGGTGGCGCCGCTGCACCGAGCAGTCGCGCTCGAAGAGGTAGACGGCCTGCCCGTGCGTGTCGGCAAAGACCTGGATCTCGATATGGCGCGGCCGCGTGACGTAGCGCTCGACCAGCACATGGTCGTCCCCGAACGCGGCCTTCGCCTCGCGCTGGCAGCTCGCCAGCGCCGCGGCGAAATCCTCCTCGCGCTCGACACGGCGCATGCCGCGCCCGCCCCCGCCCGCGCTCGCCTTGATGAGCACCGGGTAGCCGATGCGGGCGGCCTCGCGGGCAAGCAGTGCCGGGTCGTTGTCCGCACCGTGGTAGCCCGGCACGAGCGGCACGCCGGCGCGCTCCATCAGCGCCTTGGCGGCCGCCTTGCTGCCCATGTCGCGGATCGCGGACGGCGGCGGGCCGATGAAGACCAGGCCCGCATCGGCACAGGCCCGCGCGAAGTCCTCGTTCTCGGACAGGAAACCGTAGCCGGGATGGATGGCCTGCGCGCCGGTGGCGCGGGCGGCCTCGATGATGCGTTCCCAGCGCAGGTAGCTGTCGCGCGCAGCCGAGCCGCCCACGTGCACGGCTTCGTCGCAGGCCCGCACGTGGCGCGCGTGTGCATCGGCATCGGAGTACACCGCCACCGTACGCACGCCGAGCCGGCGCGCGGTGGTGGCCACGCGGCAAGCGATCTCGCCGCGGTTGGCGATCAGGATCTTGGTGAACATCGTGTCCCCGTCAGGTGCGCCAGGACGGCTCGCGCCGATTCAGGAAGGCCTGCACGCCTTCGCGGCCCTCATCGCTGGCACGGATGTCGGCGATGCGCCGCGCCGTGTCGGCGCGCAGCTCGGGGGTGATCGGCTGGCCGGCCACGTCCTGCACCAACTGCTTGCAGGCCTTGACGGCGGCCGGCCCGTTGGCCACCAGCACCGCGACCAGCTCGTCGACCTTCGTGTCGAGGGCCTCGGGCGCGACCACCTCGTGCACCAAGCCCAGGGCCTGCGCCTGCGCCGCGCTGAAGCGCTCGGCGGTGAGGAACCAGCGCCGCGCGGCCCGTTCGCCCATCGCCCGGATCACGTACGGCGAGATGGTGGCCGGCAGCAGCCCCAGGCGCGCCTCGCTCAGGCAGAAGTGCATGCCCTCGGCAGCCACCACCACGTCGCAGGCGGCAGCCAGGCCCATGCCCCCGGCGTAGCAGTCGCCCTGCAGGCGGCCCACCACCGGCACCGGACACGCGTACACCGCCCACAGCATGTCGGCCAGGGCCTGCGCGTCGGCGTGGTTGCGCGCCCAGTCGTAGCCGGCCATGGCGCGCATCCAGTTCAGGTCGGCGCCGGCGCAGAAGGCCTTGCCGTGGCCACCGAGCACGATGGCGCGCACACCGGGCTCGGTGCCGAGATGCTGAAAGGTCTGCGTGAGCTCGGCGATCACCTCGTCGTTGAAGGCGTTGCGCACGTCCGGGCGGTTCAGGAAGACACGGGCCACGGGCCCCTGGCGCTGGATGTCGAGCGTGCTCATCGAGGGTGCCTCATGCGGGGTAAGCGGTGTAGCGCTTGGCCGCCTCGTCGAGCATCACCTCGGTCGCGCCACCTCCGATGGCCAGCACGCGGGCGTCGCGCCACAGCCGCTCCACCGGCGTGCCCACCATGTAGCCCATGCCGCCATGCACCTGCTGGCAGCCCTGGGTGACCTCGTTGACGAGCTCGCCCGTGAGCGCCTTGAGCAGCGAGACGTCCTGCACGATGTCGTGCCCCTGCGCGACGCGCCAGGCGCAGTGGTACAGGTAGGCGCGCGCAGCGCGCGTCTTCGCGTCGAGCATCGCCAGGCGCTGGCGCACGGCCTGCTTGTCCCACAGCGTGCCACCGAAGGCCTGGCGTGTGCGCACGTGGTCGAGCGCCAGGCGAAGTGCCTGCTGGCAGTGCCCCACCGCCATCGCCCCGAGGGCGATGCGCTCGGTCTGGAAGTTCTGCATCACAGCGTAGAAGCCGCGGCCCTCCTCGCCCAGCAGGTGGCCAGCGGGGACGCGCACGCCGTCGAAGTGGAGCTCGGCCGTGTCCGAGCAGCGCCAGCCGGTCTTCTCCAGCTGGCGCCCGACCGTGAAGCCGGGCGTGCCCTTTTCCACCGCGAAGATCGAGATCGCGCGCGCGGTGTCGCCGGTGCGGGCGGCCACGAAATAGAGGTCCGCGTGCACGCCGTTGGTGATGAAGAGCTTGCTGCCGTGGATCACCCAATGGTCGCCGTCGCGGCGCGCGCGTGTGCGCATGCCCGCCACGTCCGAGCCGGCCCCCGGCTCGGTGATCGCCACCGCAGTGATGGTGCGCCCGCCGGTGATGCCCGGCATCCAGCGCGCGAGCTGCGCAGGTGAGCCGGCGTGGTGCAGGTGGGGGCTCGCCATGTCGGTGTGCACCAGCACCGTGACCACGAAGCCGCCGAAGGTGCTCTGGCTGAGGGCCTCGGCAAAGACGAGGTTCGTCAGCGCGTCGGCACCGCCGCCACCATGCTCGGGCGAGTACATCAGCCCGAGCAGCCCAGCCTCACCCATGCGGCGCAGCGCCTCGCGCGGCACATGGCCCTGTGCCTCCCAGGCGTGCGCATGCGGCTCCACCTCGCGCGCGAGGAAGCGCGCGACCTGCTCGCGCAGCAGCTCGTGCTCGGGGGTGAGGTAGATGTTCTCCACGTGTGGACTCACATGCGGAAGACACCGAAACGCGGGCTCTCGGGAATCGGGGCATTCAGGCTCGCCGACAGGCCGAGGGCGAGCACGCGGCGCGTGTCGGCCGGGTCGATGACGCCGTCGTCCCACAGGCGTGCACTGGCGTAGTACGGGTGCGACTGGTGCTCGAACTGCTCGAGGATCGGCTGGCGGAAGGCCGCCTCCTCGTGCGCGCCCCACTGCCCGCCCCTGGCCTCGATGCCGTCGCGCTTGACGGTGGCCAGCACGCTGGCGGCCTGCTCGGCGCCCATCACGCCGATGCGGGCGTTCGGCCACATCCACAGCTGGCGCGGGCTGTAGGCGCGGCCGCACATGCCGTAGTTGCCGGCCCCGAAGCTGCCGCCGATGATCACGGTGAACTTGGGCACGGTGGCGGTGGCCACCGCCGTCACCATCTTCGCGCCATGCTTGGCAATGCCCTCGCTCTCGACCTTGCGGCCGACCATGAAGCCGGTGATGTTCTGCAGGAACACGAGTGGCACCCGGCGCTGGCAGCACAGCTCGATGAAGTGCGCGCCCTTCATCGCCGACTCGCTGAAGAGCACGCCGTTGTTGGCGACGATGCCCACCGGCATGCCCTCGATGTGGGCGAAGCCCGTGACGAGCGTGCTGCCGTAGCGCGCCTTGAACTCGTCGAACTCGCTGCCGTCGACGATGCGGGCGATGATCTCGCGCACGTCGTAGGGCTTGCGCGGGTCGGTGGGGATGATGCCGTACAGCTCCTCGGGGTCGAAGAGCGGCGCGCGCGGGGGCTGCAGCAGCAGCTGGGTGGGCTTGCGCCAGTTCAGGTTGGCCACCACGGCGCGGGCAAGCTGCAGCGCGTGCAGGTCGTTCTCGGCGAGGTGGTCGGCCACGCCCGACAGCCGCGTGTGCACGTCCCCGCCGCCGAGGTCTTCCGCGCTCACCACCTCGCCGATGGCGGCTTTCACCAGCGGCGGCCCACCCAGGAAGATCGTGCCCTGGTTGCGCACGATGATGGTCTCGTCGCTCATCGCCGGCACGTAGGCGCCACCCGCGGTGCACGAGCCCATCACCACGGCGATCTGCGGGATGCCCTGCGCGCTCAGATTGGCCTGGTTGTAGAAGATGCGCCCGAAGTGCTCGCGGTCGGGGAAGACGTCGTCCTGGTTGGGCAGGTTCGCGCCGCCGGAGTCCACGAGGTAGATGCAGGGCAGGCGGTTGTGCTGCGCGAGCTCCTGCGCGCGCAGGTGCTTCTTCACCGTCATCGGGTAGTACGTTCCGCCCTTGACGGTGGCGTCGTTGCACACCACCACGCACTCCACGCCGCTGACGCGGCCGATGCCCGTGATCAGGCCTGCGCAGGGCGCGGCGTCGCTGCCGTCGCGCTCGGGGTACATGCGCCAGGCCGCCAGCGCGCCGGTCTCCAGAAAGGGGGTGTCGGGGTCGAGCAGCATCTCCACGCGCTCGCGCGGCAGCAGCTTGCCGCGCGAGACATGGCGTGCACGCGCGGCCTCGCCCCCGCCCTGGGTGTTGCGCGCCAACACGCTGCGCAGGTCCTCGACCTGGGTGCGCATGGCCGCGGCGTGCGACTTGAAGGCCTCGCTGCGCGGGTTGAGCCGGGACGTGAGCACGGGCATGCGGCAATCTCCTGCGCCGGATTCTAGAGGCCACCCGGCGGGCAGCCCGATCGGCGACGGCGTGGCCCTAGGGCCGCCAGAACCGCGGCGTCAGCAGCACCAGCAGCGACAGCAATTCCAGCCGTCCGAGCAGCATCGCGAAGGTGCACACCCAGGTCTGGAACGGCGTCAAGGATGCGTAGTTCACGGCCGGGCCGACCTCGCCAAGGCCGGGGCCGATGTTGTTGACGCAGGCCACGACCGCCGTGAAGGCGGTGATCGGCTCCAGGCCGCTGAACAACAGCACCATCGTCAGGCAGACGATCGTCACCCCATAGGTGATCATGAACGCCAGCACGGCCTGGATCGTCTGGTCGGCCACCGGCCGGCCGCCCAGCACCACGGGGCTGATGGCGCGCGGATGCAGGATGCGGACCATCTCGCGCCGGGCCTGAGACAGCAGGATCAGCAGGCGGACCATCTTGATGCCGCCCCCGGTGGAGCCGGCGCAGGTCGCGAAGCAGCCCAGCAGGATCATCAGCATCGGCGCGAACAGCGGCCACTGGCCGTAGTCGTGCGAGGCGAAACCGGTGGTGGTGGCCACCGAGACGACATGGAAGGCCGTGTGCCGCAGCGCAGGCCCGACGGCGTCGTAGGTGCCCTGGGCCAGCAGGAAGAGCGTGATGAGGAGGATGCTCAGCGCCAGCACCGCGTAGAAGGCCAGCACCTCGGCGTTACGAAGCAGGGGAGCCATCGAGCGCTGCCGCCACGCCATCACGTACAGCACCAGGTTCACGCCCGCCAGCACCATGAACACCATCGCCACCGCCTCGATGAGCGGCGAGTTCCAGTGGCCGAAGCTCAGGTCGTACGCGGAGAAGCCGCCCAGGCTCACCGTGCTGCACATGTGCATGAAGGCATCGGCCCAGCTCATCCCCGCCCAGCGGTAGGCGAGCATGCACGCCAGGCCGAGCCCCGCATAGGCCATCCAGATCATGCGCGCGGTGTCGGCGATGCGCGGCGTGAGCTTCTGGTCCTTCATCGGGCCGGTGATCTCCGCGTTGAACAGCTGGCTGCCGCCCACGCCGAGCATGGGCAGGATGGCCACCGCCAGCACGATGATGCCCAGGCCGCCGACGAACTGCATGAAGCAACGCCACACGTTGACCGACAGCGGCAGCGCATCGAGCCCCGTGAAGACGGTGGCGCCCGTGGCCGTGAAGGCCGACATCGCCTCGAAGTAGGCGTCCGTCGCGCTCAGGCCGGGAATCGCCAGCAGCAGCGGCAAGGCCCCGAAGGCGGGCAGAACGACCCAGGTCAGCCCGACGAGCAGGAACCCGTCGCGGGGGCGCAAGTCGCGCCGAAAGCGCCGGGTGGCCACGCTCATCAGCGCACCGCACAGCACGGTGACGCCCGCGGCCGTGAGGAACGCCCCCTCGGCGGGGTCGGTGGCCACCATCGCGAACGCGAGCGGCACGCCCATCAGCACCGCAAAGAGCAGCACCATCCTCCCGATCAGGGCAACGACTGCAAGCGGGCCCATGTGTGCGTGTGGATCCTCAGGAGGGGGCGGAAGGGGCGCGACGCTGCCGAGTCCGGTTCAGAACAGGAAGGTCGCGCTGACCTGGAACAGCTTCTCGACCTCGCGCACCATGTGCTTGCGCGGCACGAAGATCACGACATGGTCCAGGCTCTGGATCACGGTGTCGTGGTGCGGGATGATCACCTGTGCCTGGGCCTGCACCTCGTCGCCCCCCTCACTGCCGTCCGGTCGATGCAGGCCGCGCACGATCGCCCCCACCTGGGCGCCGGC
>JBDKFA010000036.1:0-4063 GCA_039798945.1 Pseudomonadota bacterium | reverse complement strand
TAGCCCCAGCCCTGCGGCGACTCGGAACGGAAGTTCAGGAAGTCGTTGTTGACCGTGTTGATGAAGAACTGCGCCGTGGCCGAGTGCGGCGCGTTGGTGCGCGCCATCGCCAGCGTGTACTTGTCGTTCTTCAGGCCGTTGTTGGCCTCGTTCTGGATCGCGGCCTGGGTGGGCTTCTGCTTGAGGCCCGGCTCCATGCCGCCGCCCTGGACCATGAAGCCCTTGATGACGCGGTGGAACACCGTGCCGTCGTAGTGGCCGCTGTTGACGTAGCTCAGGAAGTTGGCGGCCGACAGGGGCGCCTTGGCGTCATCGAGCTCGATGCGGATGACGCCAGCGGTGGTGTGCAGATCGACTTGGGGTGCTGCCATGTTCATTTCTCCAGGGAGGCCTTCTTGATGATGACCGGTTCGTTGGGCACGTTCTGGTGCGGACCGCGATTGCCGGTGGGCACGGCGCGGATCTTGTCGACCACGTCCATGCCTTCGACGACCTTGCCGAAGACGGCGTAGCCGTTGCCGTCCTGCGAGTTCGGCTGGTCGAGGAAGAGGTTGTCCTTCACGTTGATGAAGAACTGCGCGGTGGCCGAGTCCGGAACCATGGTGCGGGCCATCGCGATGGAGCCGCGCACGTTGGACAGGCCGTTGCGGCTCTCCAGCGGGATCGGCGCCTTGGTGGCCTTTTCCTTCATGCTGGGCTCCATGCCGCCGCCCTGGATCATGAAGTTCGGGATCACGCGGTGGAACACGGTGCCGTCGTAGTGGCCGGCCTTGACGTAGGCCACGTAGTTCTCGACCGTGCGGGGTGCCTTGGCGGCGTCAAGCTCGACGACGATGTCGCCCATCGAGGTCGACAGACGCACCTTCTGTGCAAGGGCGGCGCCGCTCAGCGCGAGGCCCAGGGTGATGGCGGCTGCGCCGCGGGCCAGGGTGGCCAGGTTCATTCGAGGACTCCTTCGGAAAAGATGCGCCATTGTCCGCTGTCGTGCGACCAGTACTGGCGCCGCATCAGGCCGTGCGTGCTGCCGCGCAGCCGCTCACGGAAGGTCACCACCAGCACGTCGCGCGGTTCGTGCCAGCTCAGCACGCTGAGCTCGTCGAGCTCACGCTCGCGACCGGGACTGGCGCGGGCTTCGACGCGCAGGCGTTCGCGCCACGCATCGTAGCCATCCTCGCCGTTGTCGAAGTGGGTCGAGTACAGCGCCATGAGCCCGTCGAGGTCGGGCTGCATGCGCGCACGCCGCCAGGTCTCGATCAGGCCCAGCGCGGTCTGGCGCGGTGCCATCAGCGCGCGGGGTGCCACCCAGTCCAGGCGCTCGGCAACGATCACCGGCGTGTGGCGCGGCGCGAGCAGGCGCAGCCAGCGGGCCAGGTCGTCGTTGGACATGACGATGCAGCCGTTGGTGGCCAGCGGTGCACGGGCGTGCCGTGGATCCAGATGTTCGCGCCGGTGCGGCCAAGCTGGCGGTCCAGGTCGTTGGGGTAGTTCAGGGGCAGGGCACCGGCGCCGTAGAAGTCGCCGAGCTGACCGCCGTCAAGGTGGCTGGTGATGCTGTAGATGCCCAGCGGCGTGCGCTGGTCGCCCTCGGTGCGCTTGCCGGTGCCGCGGCTGCCGATCGACACGTAGTGATCGCCGACGATCCGCGGGCTGCCGGACTGGTTCTCGATCACGTAGAGCCGGGCCCGCGACGTGTCGACCGCCACCACGTGTCGCACGCTGCCCGAGAGCTGCAGCACCTGCCGGGGCCAGGTGCCCGCCGGCGGTGTCTCGCGCAGAGCCTGCAGGCGCAGCACGGCCTCGCGGCGCAGAACGGCTCCCTGTGCTGGAGCCGAACCTTGTTGCGGTGCGGCCATGACGCCCGCCATGCCCCCCGACACGTCACCGGTCGAGGCCAGCAGCAGGTCCCCGTAGACCAGCTGCGCGAGTGCGAACTGCGGCACGTCGCGCACCAGGGATTCGACCGCCGACAGCGCCTGCGGCAGGCGGGCCTGACCGATCAGGCGGTAGACGGCGATCAGCCGTGCCTCGGGCGCCCCGCCACGGGCCGGCGCAGGCTCGTCGGTCTCGTGCTGGATGGTCGTCGCGTAGGCCGTCGCGAGGTCGACCTCGCCGGCCGGTGCGGCCCCTGCGGCGGACGCCGCACCGGGTCGGGCGCGCGCCCAGGCGATCGACGCGCCGGTGACCGTCAGCACCAGGCACAGCAGCGCGACCCAGGCCAGGCGCGGCCAGGTCGTTGCGGTGGAGGCGGGCTGGGTCTCGACGGGCACGGGGTTGGGAGCCGGGGTGGTGGACGGGACGGATGAAGCGGACGAAACCGGCGTCGCGGAAGCGGCTGCGGGATTGTCGAGCCGCGCAGCCGCGATCGGTCGAACAGTGGGCTTCAACGGCGTCCAGGGCAAGGCCAGCGGCGGGTCGTCATCGCGGCGCTGGCCGAGTGCGCGGTCGTAGGCCTGACGGGCCATCTGGCCGTGCAACAGTTGCAGCAGTTCGTAGGTCCGCGCGTGCATCGGGCTGGTCCGCATCGCGGCCTCGAGATGGGCCCGCGCGGCCGGGCCGTCCTGGTCCTGGACGGCCATCGTCGCGAGGTTCATGTGCGGCTCGGGCCGATCGGGCCACTGCGCGGCAAGGGCGTTCAGGCGCTGCCGCGCGGCCTCTCGTTCGCCGCTGCGCGCGAGGGCCAGTGCCGCGTCGATCCCCCCGGCCAGAGCGTCCGGATCGGCCGTTGCCGCCGGGGTCTGCGCGTGTGCATGGCCGAAAGAACCGTCCGGTGATGTGCCCAGGAACGAGGCGAAGACCGACCCCAGCATCGACATCATCAGCGGCCCCAGGAACAGGGCCACGAACACCACCTGCAGGATCCCCCGCGTCCGCCACGGGCGGGTGGTCCGGCACCTCTTCGGCGGGGTCGCCGGAGCCGTCGATCCGGCCGGTCCACGGGCCGTCCGCAAGGGCGGTCGCAGGGGTGGCGCAGGGCTCACGTCAGAGGGTCCAGGGCTATACTGATTTTGATTCTAGGGGAGGCCGCACGAGGGCCTGGACGGGCCCCGCAAGGTGACCGTTCCAAGGGGTGCGTGACACGCTGTTGTCAAGCCTGAACCCCCATGTTCGAGCGGGTCCCGTGAGGACTTCTCAGGGCTGCACCTGCTCGATGTCACCAATTCGCGAAGCGCCCGGAGTTGCGTCGTTCTATGCGCCTACACAACAGCCTGACCCGCGCGGTCGAGACCTTCGAATCGCAGGAGCCGGGTCATGTCCGGATGTATGTCTGCGGCATGACGATCTATGACCTTTGCCACATCGGCCACGCCCGCATGATGATGGCCTTCGACGTGGTCTACCGCTGGCTGCGTGCCAGCGGCTACAGGGTCACGTATGTCCGCAACATCACCGACATCGACGACAAGATCATCCGCCGCGCGACCGAGCGCGGCATCACGATCCGGCAGCTGACCGACGAGATGATCGCGGCCATGCACCAGGACATCGGCGCGCTGGGCATCGAGCGCCCGACCCACGAGCCGCGCGCCACCGAATACGTCCCGCAGATGCTGGACCTGATCGGCCGCCTGCAGGACAAGGGCCTGGCCTACCGCAGCGGCACCGGCGACATGAACTACGCGGTGCGCCGCTTCGAGGGCTACGGCAAGCTGTCGGGCAAGTCGCTGGACCAGCTGCGTGCCGGCGAACGCGTGGCCGTCAACGACGGCAAGGACGATCCGCTCGACTTCGTGCTGTGGAAGTCCGCCAAGCCCGAGGAGCCCGCCGACGTCAAGTACGAGAGCCGTTTCGGCACCGGCCGTCCGGGCTGGCACATCGAGTGCTCGGCCATGAGCTGCGCGCTGCTGGGCGAACAGTTCGACATCCACGGCGGCGGCCTGGACCTGCAGTTCCCGCACCACGAGAACGAGATCGCCCAGACCGAGGGCGCGACCGGGCAGCCCTGGGTGCGCTACTGGATGCACAACGGCTTCCTGAACGTCGACAACGAGAAGATGTCGAAGTCGCTGGGCAACTTCTTCACGATCCGCGACGTGCTCAAGAGCTACGACGGCGAGACCGTGCG
>JBDKFA010000035.1:0-5229 GCA_039798945.1 Pseudomonadota bacterium | reverse complement strand
GTCCTGTCCGGCGGCGAGACCACCGTCACCGTGCGCAGCAAGGGCGGTCGCGGCGGCCGCGCCACCGAATTCCTGCTCGGCTGCGCGCTGGCGCTGCAGGGCGAGCCGGGCGTGCACGTGCTGGCGGCGGACACCGACGGCATCGACGGCATCGAGCACAACGCCGGTGCGCTCGTCGCGCCCGACACGCTCGCGCGCGCCGCGGCACTCGGCCTGAAGCCGGCCGAGTTTCTCGACCGGCACGACTGCTTCACGCTGTTCGAGCGCCTCGGCGACCTCGTCGTGCCGGGGCCGACCTACACCAACGTCAACGACTTCCGGGCGATACTGGTGCGCTGAGGGGCCGCGCCGCTTTCGACGCCGGCACGACCTTTGCATGGGTCTGTGCGCCTTCCTCCCTACCGACATGGCCGCCCGCCGTCCCCAGCCCTCCGACCGCCGCGAAGCCGCGCTGCGCGAGGATATTCGCCTGCTCGGCCGCATCCTGGGCGACACCATCCGCCAGCACGAGGGGCGCGAAGCGTACGAGCTCGTGGAGCGGGTGCGCCGGCTCGCGGTGGCCTTCCGGCACAAGCGCGACGAGACGGCCGGGCGCACGCTCGACCGGCTGCTGAAGAACCTCACCGGCGACCAGACCGTTTCCGTCATCCGCGCCTTCAGTTACTTCTCGCACCTGGCCAACCTGGCCGAGGACCGGCACCAGATTCGCGAGCGGCTGGCCCAAGAGCGGCGCGGGCACCGCCTGCCGGGCTCGCTGGCGCGCACCCTCGAGCGCCTGCAGGCGGCCGACCTGCGCGCCGACGACATCGCGGGTGCCCTCGACCGCGCCTGGCTCTCGCCGGTGCTCACGGCCCACCCCACCGAGGTGCAGCGGCGCAGCATCCAGGACGCCGAGCGCGCGATCGCCGGGCTGCTGGCCGAGCGGGAGACGCTCGCCACCGAGCGCGGGCGCGAAGACAACGAGGCCCGCATCCGCGCCCGCGTGACGCAGCTGTGGCAGACGCGCATGCTGCGTACCGAGAAGCTCACGGTGGCCGACGAGATCGACAACGCGCTGGGTTTCTACGAGGCCACCTTCCTGCGCGAGATTCCGCGTCTGTACGCCGAGCTCGAAGAGCGCCTGGGCGGGCGTCGCGTCGCCCCCTTCCTGCGCATGGGCCACTGGATCGGCGGCGACCGCGACGGCAACCCCAACGTGACGGCCGCCACGATGCGCCACGCGCTCGCGCGCCAGGCCGAGGTGGCGCTGCGCTTCTACCTGCGCGAGGTGCATGCGCTCGGTTCCGAGCTGTCGATGTCCGAGCAGCTCGCGACGGTGACCCCGGAGATGGCAGCCCTGGCCGCGCGCTCGCCCGATCACAACCCGCACCGGGCCGACGAGCCCTACCGGCGCGCGCTCATCGGAATCTACGCGCGGCTGGCCGCGGCGCTGCAGGCGCTCACGGGCACCGAGGCGCTTCGCCACGCCGTGCCCCCGGGCGACCCGTATCCGTCGGCCGAGGCCTTCGAGGCCGACCTGCAGACGATCGCGCAGAGCCTGCGCACGCACCGCGCCGATGCGCTGGTCGCCCCGCGCCTGGGCCCGCTGATCCGGGCGGTGGAGGTCTTCGGCTTTCACCTGGCCACGCTGGACATCCGCCAGAGCTCCGACCAGCACGAGGCGGTGGTGGCCGAACTGCTGCGCACGGCGCGCGTGGAGGCCGACTACGTCGGGCTGGCCGAGCCCGAGCGCCAGGCGCTGCTGCTGCGGGTGCTGGCCGACGTGCGGCCGCTCGCGGTGCCGGGGGCCGCCTACGGCGCGCTCGCCACCGGCGAGCTCGAGATCTTCGAGACGGCGCGCGAGCTGCGCCGCCTGTACGGGCGCGAGGCGCTGCGCCACTGCATCATCTCCCACACCGAGGAGGTGAGCGACCTGCTCGAGGTGCTGGTGCTTCAGAAGGAGGCCGGTCTCCTGCAGGGCACGCTCGGCGAAGACGCCCGCGCCGAGCTGATCGTGGTGCCGCTGTTCGAGACGATCGGCGACCTGCGCCGCGCGGCGCCGATCATGCGTGCCTTCTACGCGCTGCCGGGCATCACGGCGCTCGTGGTGGCCAGCGGCGCCGAGCAGGACGTGATGCTCGGCTACAGCGACAGCAACAAGGACGGCGGCTTCTTCACGAGCAACTGGGAGCTCTACCGTGCCGAGGTGGCGCTGGCCGCGCTGTTCGACGAACTGGGCGCCGCGCACGGCATCACGCTGCGCCTGTTCCACGGCCGCGGCGGCACCGTCGGGCGCGGCGGCGGCCCGAGCTACGACGCGATACTCGCGCAGCCCCCTGGCACGGTGCGCGGGCAGATCCGCCTGACCGAGCAGGGCGAGGTCATCGGCTCGAAGTACGCCAACCCCGAGATCGGTCGGCGCAACCTCGAGACGCTCGTGGCGGCCACGCTCGAGGCGACGCTGCTGCATCCCTCGCGACCCGCACCGGCGGTCTTCCTCGAGGCCGCCTCGGCGCTGAGCCAGGCGAGCTTCGAGGCCTACCGCGCCATCGTCTACGGGACGCCCGGCTTCACCGACTACTTCTACGAGGCCACCCCGCTGCGCGAGATCGCCGAGCTGAACATCGGGTCGCGCCCGGCCTCGCGCAAGGCCACGCGCGCCATCGAGGACCTGCGCGCCATCCCCTGGGGCTTCTCCTGGGGACAGTGCCGCCTGGGGCTTCCGGGCTGGTGCGGCTTCGGCTCGGGTGTGCAGGCGTGGCTGGGCGAGGGCCCTGGCCGTGCGCGGCGTCTGGCGCTGCTGCAGCGCATGCACCGGCAGTGGCCCTTCTTCCGCACGTTGCTTGCCAACCTCGACATGGTGCTGGCCAAGTGCGATCTGGCGATCGCCCGGCGCTATGCCGCGCTGGTGCCGGATCGCCGCGCCGCTGCCCGCATCCTCGGGCTCCTCGAGGCGGAGTGGCTGCGCACCGAGCAGGCGCTCTCGCTGATCACGGGACAGTCGCGAAGGCTGCAGGCCAACCCGGCACTCGCCCGCTCGATCGAGAGCCGCTTTCCGTACCTCGACCCGCTGAACCACCTGCAGGTGGAACTGCTGCGGCGCTACCGGCAGCGCCGCGAGGGCGACCCCGAGGTGGCGCGCGTGCGCACCGGCATCCACCTGTCGATCAACGGGCTGGCCACCGGGCTGCGCAACACGGGGTAGTGAGCCGCGGCAGCGCCGTCAGCCCGCCAGCAGGCGCGGCTTTCGTGGCAGATTGCACATCCTGAGGCCGGTGCGCGGCCCGCGCCCCCCGCCTCAGGGGGGCAGCGGCGCGGCGGTGGACATAGCATGCAGGCCTGCTGCGCGACTTGCCCTGCCCATGACATTGCCTGCCACGCTGACGCCTTCGGGCGCCGACGATGCGCGCGTGACGCGCGCGCTGTCGGGCGAGATCCTCTACGGGGACGATTTCACGGCCCAGGAAATCCAGCGTTGGTTCGAGCACGAGCGCGAGGGCTACTTCGACCTCTACTACGGCACGGGGCGCGAGTCGGCCCAGGCCGCTGCGCCTGCGGCGGATCCCTCTTCCTACGGCTACAGCGAATTGGTCCGCCAGCACTGCTTCAGCCGGCTGCCGCGTCACGACCACGCGCGGGTGCTGGGGCTGGGCAGCGCGGACGGCGCGGAGCTCGGTCCGGCGCTGGACCGTGCCGAGTGCATCACCGTGCTCGAGCCGTCGGAGGGCTTTCGCGCCAGCGAGATCGCGGGCAAGCCCGTGCGCTACGTGGCGCCCGATCCTTCCGGCCTGATGCCCTTTGCCGACGCGAGCTTCGACCTGGTCGTGGCCTTCAACGTGCTGCATCACATCCCCAACGTCAGCACCGTGGTGCGCGAGATGCAGCGCGTACTGGCCCCGGGCGGCCACGCGCTGCTGATGGACAGCACGCACTCGATGGGGGACTGGCGGCGACCGCGGTAAGGGCTGACCCGCCACGAGCGCGGAATCCCCCTGCCCATCTTCCGCAGCTTGATCGACCGCGCCGGCTTCAAGGTGCTGCGCGAGACGCGCTGCAACCTGGCGGTCATGTCCCGCCTGTCTCCCCTGCTCGGGCGGCCGGTGTGGTCGGTGGCCTGGGCGGTGCGCCTGGATGCGTGGTTGTGCCGCCTGCCGGTGTGGTCGCGGCGCTACCACGCCACCCGGCCCTGGCACAAGCTTCGCCCGGTGGTCGCGGCCTACGTGCTCGAGAAGCCTGGGCGCTGACGCGCCCCCGGCTTCCCGTCCACTGCGCGCGCCGCCCTGGCGGCTGCGGGGATGCGCACGCGGCCTCACAATGTCCGCGTGCCGTCTGCCCCGGGAGTTCACGTGTCCTCGAATCCTGCCGGTCTCCTGCCTCCTCGACCCGCGAGCCTCGCCCGGGCCCCGCTTGCCGCGAGGCCTCGATGCGCCGCCTTGGCCGCTCCGGTCGCCCTGGCACTCGCGGCCCTCGCAGCCGGCGCGGCCTGGTTCGGCATGCCCGCGCCGGCGATGGCGCAGGGCCATGCCGGCGTAGCCGCCGCGCCGAACTGCCCCGCGCTGCTGCAGCACACCTTCCCCCGCCTGCAGGACGAGAAGCCCCAGGCGCTGTGCCAGTACGCCGGCAAGGTGCTGCTGGTGGTGAACACCGCGAGCTACTGCGGCTTCACGCCGCAGTACGAGGGGCTGGAAGCGCTGCACGCACGCTTCGCGGCACGCGGCCTCGTGGTGCTGGGCTTCCCCTCCAACGACTTCAACCAGGAGACGGGCTCGTCGCAGCAGATCGCCGATCTGTGCTTCAACACCTACGGCGTGAAGTTCCCGATGTTTGCGAAGACGAACGTGCGCGGCAGCGACGCGCACCCGTTCTTCCGTGCGCTCGCGCGCGAGGCCGACCGCGCCCCGCGCTGGAACTTCCACAAGTACCTGGTGAACCGCCAGGGCAAGGTGGTGGAGGACTTCTCCAGCCTCACCGCGCCGACGGACGCGAAGCTCGTGGCGGCGGTGGAGCGGGCGCTGGCGGCGAAGTGAGCTGCAGCAGCTGAGCCACGGCCGAGATCGCCACCACTTCGGGCTCCTTGCCCGCGAGGCCGGGCACGCCGATCGGGCAGCAGACGCGCGCCACGGCCTCGGGCGCATGGCCGCGCGCGAGCAGCCGGTGCTCGAAGCGCGCGCGCTTGGTGCGGCTGCCGATCAGGCCGAGGAAGGCGAAGTCGCCGCGCTTGAGCCAGGCCTGCACGATCGCGAAGTCCAG
>JBDKFA010000034.1:0-39230 GCA_039798945.1 Pseudomonadota bacterium | reverse complement strand
CTGGTGGCTTTCGGCGACGAGGCGAGCGCCCTCGGCACCAACGGCCGCAAGTACGCGGTGAATGCGCTTGCGGCCGATGGCCAGGCGCTGGACTGCAACGCGCTGCCGCTGTGGATCCAGGACGTGGCCAAGGCCTTCAACTTCGGCTACGCCCAGTGCCCCTTGAGCGGCGGAGAGAGCAAGGCCGTCACGCGCGCCGCGCCGGGGGCGCGCGTGGCCGACGTCGTGGCACAGGTCGATGCCCACATCGCCGCCGGCGGGTTCCTGCCCGAGGAACTCGTGCTGATCATGGCGGGCACATGGGACGTGCTCGACCTGTACGCGCAGTATCCGGCGCGCCCCCGCGACGAACTCATCGCCGAGGTCCGTGCGCGCGGCACGCGCGTGGCCGAGCAGGTCAACCGCATGGTCGGGCTCGGTGCACGCGTGGTCGTCGCCACGATTCCCGACATGGGCCTGTCGCCGTTCGGCGTTGCCCAGGGCACCGAGCGGGCGCAGCTGTTGACGGACCTGTCGGCCGCGCTCAATGGCCGCATCCGCGTGAACATCGTCAACGACGGCCGCCTCGTGGGCCTCGTGCTCGCCGATGAGTTCGTGCAGGTGGCCGCGCGCGCGCCGGGTTACTTCGGCCTGTCGAATTCGGCCACGCCCGCCTGTACGGCAGCCCTGCCCGGGTGCACCACGCAGACGCTGGTGCCCGACGCCGTGGCCGGCTCGTACCTGTGGGCCGACAGCCGCTGGTTCAGCGCCGGCGGCCACCGGCAGCTCGGCGCGCTGGCGGTGGCACGCGCCACGCTCAACCCGTTCTGAGCCGACGGGCCCGCAGGCCCGCGTTTACCCGCCCTCGCAGTGCGAAGGCGGCCTCGTATAGTCGTCACTCGAGCGTTACGGCCACGGGCGGTTGCCCTTCCGGCCCCGCACCCTGAGCCCAGGAGACGAGATGAACCGACTTCGCCGAGGAACCCTGGCGCTGGCCACGTCGGCCGCGCTTGCCGCGTTGCTGGCCGCCTGTGGCGGCGGCGGCGCCGACACCACGCCGCGCGCCGCGGTCACCGCCATCAAGGTCATGGGCGACAGCCTGGCCGACGTCGGCACCTTCGGCGTGAAGTTCACGGTGCAGGGCAACGACGTCTTTCCCGAGCGCATCGCCACCGGCTACGGCCTGTCCAAGGGCTGCAACTTCTTCGTCTTCACCGGCACCACCTTCACGGCCAACTCGAAGGCAGGCTGCACGAACTACGCGATCGGCGGCGGCGTGATCAACCCGGCCAGCGGCGGCCTGAGCGCAGCCGACCCGCGCGGCATCGGCGTGCAGTTCGCCACGGCGACGGCCGCGGGCAATTTCGCGGCGGGTGACCTGCTCGTGGTGGACGGCGGGGGTAACGATGCGGCGGCGCTCGTCAGCGCCTACCTCAATGCGGCCCGCGACCAGGGCGCGTCCTACGTCGCGCTGCTGGGCACCGTGCTCTCCCAGGCCCAGGTGGGAGCGGCGGTGGCTGGCGGCCAGGCGGGCCTGGCCGCGGCCGGCGCCACCTACATGACGGGGCTGGCGAACAACTTCGCCGACATGATCCAGACGCGGGCCCTCGACAAGGGGGCCACGCGCGTGGCGCTGGTGAACATTCCCGGCATCACCAACACGCCGCGCTTTCAACTGGTGCTGGACAGCGTTGCCGCCGCCTCGGGCGGGGGCACGACTGGTGCGGCTGTACGTGCGCAGTCCGAGGCCCTGTTCAAGGGCTGGGTGGAGGCTTTCAATGCGCGCCTCGCGCAGCGATTCGCCAGCGACAAGCGCGTCGTGGTGGTGGACCTGTACACCGCCTTCAACGAGCAGATCGCCAACCCGGCACAGTTCGGCCTGACCAACGTCAGGGGCTTCGTCTGCCCGATCACGGGTCAGGACAGCAGCGGCTTGCCCACGGTCACCTGGCCCGCCTGCACCGACGCCGCCCTGGCCGCCAAGCCCCCGACGGGCGGCACGGCCGACTGGTACAAGAACTGGGCCTTCGCCGACAGCTTCCACCCCACGCCCTACGGCCACCAGCTCGTGGCGCAGCTGATCTCCCGTTCGCTGGCCACGGCCGGCTGGCTCTGACGCCCACCGGCCCGCAGGAGCAACACGACATGGCACAACGATTCATCCTCGCGGCGCTTGCCGCAGCCGGCCTGCTGGCCGCCCCGGCGGCCCAGGCCCAGGGCGCGGGTTCGCTCACCGTGCGCGTGGGCGTCACCCAGATCACGCCCGACACGAAGAGCGGCAACCTCACGGCGCCGAGCTTTGCGGGCACGAAGGCGTCCGTGGGCGCCAACACGCAGCCCACCGCCGGGCTGACGTGGATGTGGACGAACAACATCGCCTTCGACCTGCCGCTGTCGGCCGGCTTCACGCACGAGATCACCGGCGACGGGGCGATCGCGGGCGTGGGCAAGATCGGGGAAGTCAAGGCGCTGCCGGCGACCCTCTTCGTGGAGTACCGCTTCGGCGCCACCGACGCCGCCGTGCGCCCCTACGTGGGTGCGGGCCCGACGTACGCGAAGTTCTACAAGGCGCGCAGCACGATGGCACTGACCGGGCTCACGGGGGGTACGCCAGCGAACCCGACGACGCTGTCGGTGCAGTCGAAGTGGACGGCTTCGGCGAAAGTGGGCCTGGCCTGGAAGCTCGCGCCGCAGTGGTCACTCGACACGGCGGTGATCTACACGCCCTTGAAGACGCGCACCACGCTGTCCACCGGGCAGACACTGGACGCCACGCTCGACCCGACCTCGGTCACGCTCGGCGTCGGCTACCGCTTCTGATCCTCGCGCCCGCGGCGGCGCTGGCGCTCGACCACGATCTTCGTGCCGAGGATCGTCGCCGCCAGCGCCACCGTCAGCGCGTTGGCCACGACGATCGGCCAGGCGCGAAGCACCAGGCCGTAGGCGAGCCACAGCGCCACCCCGAGCGTGAAGGCGCTGTACATCCCGAGCGAGATGCCGCTGACGTCGCGGGTGCGCAGCGTCAGCACCGCTTGCGGCACGAAGGCGGAGGTCGTCAGGGCAGCTGCGGCGAAGCCGAGCCAGTCGATGAAGGCGAGTTCGGTAGGCAGCAAGCGGGTCTCCGCAGGGGCAAGGTCGGGGTTGTTCAGCGCACAGTCGCGCCCGTGGCACCGTCGGCGGCACCGCCGTCGCGGATCGCCCATTGCACGATCGCGTCCAGCGCCGCGCGTGCCGCCGGCGCGTTGGGGTGGTGAATGAGTGCCACCACCACGTAGCGCCGACCCGAGTCGGACAGCACGTAGCCCGCCACGCCGGCCGCATCGCGCAGCGAGCCGGTCTTCAGGTGCGCACGGCCGGCACTCGCGCGTGAGCGGCGCAGCGTGCCGTCCGTGCCACTGACTGGCAGCGAGCCCATCAGCTCGGGCATCACCGGGCTCGCCCAGGCGTGCTGCAGCAGCCGCGCGAGCCACTGCGCGGTGACGCGCGTGGTGCGAGACAACCCCGAGCCGTTGTCCAGCACGAAGCCCTCGGGCAGTTCGCCCAGCCGCTCGGTGGCCCAGCGCCGCAACGCCTCGCGCGCGGCATCGGGCGTGGCCGGCGTCGCCGGCTCGCGCTGCAGCGCCAGGCTCAGGAAGAGCTGCTGCGACATCACGTTGCTGCTGTGCTTGTTGATGTCGCGCACGAGCTGCGCCAGCGGCTCGGAACGGTGCTCGAAGAGCGGCTTGAGGCCCTCCGGCACGCTGCCCTCGCGCACGGTGCCGCCGAGCCGCCCGCCCATCTCGCGCCACATCGCCTGCACGAGGCGCGCGCCGTAGCGCGCGGGATCGGGGTCCGCCAAGGCCCACACGAGCTCACCGCAGGCCGCCGGGTAGCGGCCGGTGAAGCGGTAGCCGGCCTCGGCGGCCACCGGCTTGAGGCCGGTGCGCCAGTCCTCGCACGGGCCAGCTGCCAGGGGCACGGTCGGTGCGCCCGCCGCAGCCGCCGCTCCAGTTGCAGCACCGAGCTCGGGCTCGGCCACCACCCGCGCCACGCCGCGTGGCGGGTCCGGCACGAAGGTGTAGACCACCGCCTTGAAATTCATCATGAGCGCATCGGCGCGCACGTTGTACGGCCGCGTGGCGTCGCCATCGAAGTCGCCGGCGGCGCCTTCCACGGGCGCGAAGGCGCTGCGGTCGAGCACGAAGTCGCCCCGCACCTCGCGCACCCCCATCGCCTGCAGCCGGCGCAGCAGCAGCCACACCTGCTCGACCACGAGCTTGGGGTCGCCGCTGCCGCGCAGCACCACGTTGCCGTCGAGCACGCCGTCCTGGACCGTACCGTGGAGGTACACCGGCGTGGCCCAGCTCCAGGCCGGGCCGAGCTGGTCGAGCGCGGCGTAGGTGGTCAGCAGCTTAATCAGCGAGGCCGGGTTGCGCAGCTCGCGGTGCTGGTGCGCCAGCAGCGTGCGCGGGCCGCCGGCTTCCTGCACCACCACGGACATCGCATCGGCAGGCACCTTGGCGCGTTGCAGGGCGGCGACTGCCTGCGCCGGCAGCGCCGCGGGTGCGGCCTGGGCACAACCGAGGGCGAGAAGGGGCAGCAGGAGGAGGCGGCGCACGGGTGGGCGGGTCGGGGGAGCGGGAGGTGGGCAAGGTACGAGAGTTCCATGATCGCATGGCTACACTCGGCGCCATGGAGGCCCCCGCACCGCGCGCCCTGCTGGCGCTGGACACGTCCACCGACACGATGGCGGTGGCGCTGCGCGGTCCTGCCGGCGTGCGGCATCACGAGGGGGAAGGGGGTGCCCGGGCTTCCGCCACGCTGCTGCCGCTCGTGCGCGAGATGCTGCGCGCGCAGGGCCTGCGCGCCGCGCAGTTGCAGGCTGTGGCCTTCGCCCGCGGGCCTGGCGCCTTCACGGGCCTGCGCACTGCGTGTGCGGTGGCGCAGGGTCTCGCCTTCGGTGCGGGTTGCCCGGTGGTGCCCGTGGACAGCCTCATGCTGGTGGCCGAGGATGCTGCCCCCCCCGAGGCGGCACCCGACAGCCGGGTCGCGGTCGTGATGGACGCCCGCATGGGCGAGGTCTATGCCGCACGGCTGTGCTGGCACGGGCCAGCCCCGGGCTGCCCGACGGGCTGGGAGGTGGTGCAGCCGCCCGGCCTGTTCGAGCCGGCAGCCCTCGCATCGTGGGGCCCATGGCTCGCCGAGGCCTCGGGCTGGGCCGCCGGCAGCGGGCTCGCGCTGTTGCCGCCAGGCGCCTGGCCGGACGAGGTGGCGGTGCGCGCAGGCTCCAGCCGAGCCGGTGCGCTGATGCGGCTGGCCGAGCGCTTGTGGGCGGCAGGCTGTGTGGTGAGTGCGCACGACGCGTTGCCGCTTTACCTGCGCGACAAGGTGGCGCTGACCGTGGCCGAGCGTGCCGAGGCGGCTGGCGCAGCGCCGGCTGGAGCCTGGGCCGGGGCCGGGGCCGGAGTCAGGGCGGCGCGGGCTTGAGGCACGTGGACGCACCCGTCCGGCCCGCGTTGCGCGTCATGGGCGTCGCCGACCTCGACGCCGTGATGGCCATCGAGGTGCAGGCCTACAGCCACCCCTGGAGCCGCGGCAACTTCACCGACGCGCTGTCCGCGGGCAACGTCGCCCGGGTGCTGCACGCACCCGGCGACGACGCGGCCGTGCTCGGCTACTTCGTGGCCATGCCGGGTGTGGGCGAACTGCACCTGCTGAACATCACCGTCGCGCCTGCGCACCACCGATGCGGGCACGGGCTGCGGCTCCTGCAGGCCGTGCACACGCAGGCGCAGGCCCTCGGCCTGGGTGCGGTCTGGCTCGAGGTGCGCGCGAGCAATGAGCGCGCGCGCGCGATCTACCGCCGTTTCGGCTTTGTCGAGCAGGGGGTGCGGCGCGGCTACTACCCGGCAGCCGGTCCGCGCCGCGAGGACGCGGTGGTCATGAACCTGAGTCTGGACGGCGAGCCCTGCGATGCGGCTGACTGAGCGCCAGCTGGCGATGCTGCGCGAGATGCGCATCCCGTTCGTGCCCGGACTGCCGGCCGCGCGTGCCGCCGAGCCACCTGTCGCGCCAGCGGTAGCGCCACCTGTCGCATCCCCTGTCGCGTCCCCGACCCAGCCCGGCAGGCAACCCGACCTGGCACGTCCAGCGCCTGCACCGGCCCCGGTGTCGGACCCATCCACCGGAGCCCGGGTCTCCGCGATGGACTGGACAGCCCTGCGTGAGGCGGCGTCCGCCTGCCAGGCTTGCGCACTCGGCGCCACGCGCAAGCAGGCCGTCTTCGGCGTGGGCAGCCAGCGCGCGCACTGGATGATCGTGGGCGAAGCGCCGGGCGAGCAGGAAGACCTGCGTGGCGAGCCCTTCGTCGGCGCGGCCGGCCAGCTGCTCGACGCGATGCTGCGCGCCGTGGGGCTCACGCGCACCGACGAGCCCGGCGGCGAGCCGGCCCGGCAGGTCTACATCGCCAACACGCTCAAGTGCCGCCCGCCGCGCAACCGCAACCCCGAGCGCGAGGAGATGCAGCGCTGCGAGCCCTTCCTCGTGCGCCAGATCGAGTTGCTGCGCCCGCGCCTGATCCTGGCGATGGGGCGCTTTGCGGTGCAGTCGCTGCTGCGCACCGAGGAGCCCATCGGCCGGCTGCGTGGCCGTGTGCACCACTACCAGGGTGTGCCGGTGGTGGTGACGTACCACCCGGCCTACCTGCTGCGCAACCTGCCCGACAAGGCCAAGGCCTGGGAAGACCTGTGCCTGGCACTGCAGACGATGCAGGAGCTGGCGGGGGGCGACCTGACCGGTTGAGAGGGCTGGCCCTCGGCAGTCCTCGGCAGTCCTCGGCGGCGTCCCAACGCTTCGAGCCGCCCGCGGGCAGACGCTCAGCCCG
The DNA here is from genome assembly GCA_039798945.1 of Pseudomonadota bacterium. GTDB lineage: Bacteria > Pseudomonadota > Gammaproteobacteria > Burkholderiales > Burkholderiaceae_C > Rubrivivax. The sequence continues at coordinate 32,389 of JBDKFA010000034.1, read as the reverse complement.
CGGGCTTGTCCTTGCTCGGCCGCTTCCAGCCGGCGAGCGTCGCCTGCCGCGCACGCGCCACCGTCAGCTGGCCCGGCGGTACGTCCTTGGCGATCGTCGAGCCGCCGCCCACCGTGGCGCCCGCGCCGACCGTCACGGGAGCCACGAGCACGCAGTTCGAGCCGATGTGGGCATCGGCTTCGATCACGGTGCGGTGCTTGTGCGCGCCGTCGTAGTTCGCGGTGATGCTGCCCGCTCCGTAGTTCACGCGTTCGCCCACGGTGGCGTCGCCCAGGTAGGCGAGGTGGTTGGCCTTGGCGCCGCGTGCCAGGGTGGAGTTCTTCACCTCCACGAAGTTGCCGATGTGCACCTCGGGCCCGAGCGCGGCACCGGGCCGCAGCCGGGCAAACGGCCCGACGAGCGCGCCTTCACCCACGCTGACGCCAGCCTCCTCGCCATCGATGTGGGTGTACGGGTGGATGACCGCCCCGGCGGCGATGCGGGCGTTGCGGATGCAGCAGTTCGCCCCGATGCGCACGCCCTCGCCGAGCGTGACCCGACCTTCGAAAACGCAGTTGACGTCGATCTCGACGTCCTGCGCGCACTCGAGCGTGCCGCGCAGGTCGAAGCGCGCGGGGTCGGCCAGTCGCACGCCGGCCTCCATCAGCGCCTCGGCGCGCGAACGCTGCAGCGCGCGCTCGAGCTCGGCGAGCTGCAGCGGGCTGTTCACCCCGAGCACCTCGAGCGCCGAGGCGGGTTGGGCGGCCACGACCGGCACGCCCTCGGCCACGGCCATCGCGACGATGTCGGTGAGGTAGTACTCGCGTTGCGCGTTGTCGTTGCGCAGTGCACCCACCCAGCGCGCCAGCGCGGCGGTGGGCGCGGCGAGGATGCCGGTGTAGACCTCGCGCACGGCGCGCTGAGCCGGGCTCGCGTCCTTGTGCTCGACGATGCCGAGCACGCGCGCGTCGGCGTCGCGCAGGATGCGGCCGTAGCCGCTCGGGTCGGGCAGCTCCACCGTCAGCAGCGCGAGCTGCGTGCCCGCGCAGGCCTGCACGAGCGCGCGTGCGGTCTCGGCGCGGATCAGCGGCACGTCGCCGTTGAGCACGAGCGTGACGGGTGCGTGAGCGTCGAGCGCCGGCACGGCCTGCTGCACCGCGTGCCCGGTGCCGAGCTGGGGCTCCTGCCGCACGCAGCGCCCGCGCGGGCCCACGCAGGCCTCCACCGCCTCGGCGCCATGTCCCGTGATCACCACCGTGTGCACCTCCCCGAGCGCCGCGGCGGCGTCCAGGACATGGTCCAATAAGCCACGCCCGGCCAGGCGGTGCAGCACCTTGGGCCGGGAGGACTTCATGCGGGTGCCCTTGCCGGCGGCCATGATCACGACGTTCAGCGCCATGGGAAACAGTCTTTCGCGGTGGGGAGTGCGGGCCGCGATTATCGGGCTCGTGCTCACGCTTGTGGCGGGGTGCAGCGCGTGGCGCCTGGGCTACAACCAGGGGCCGCTGCTCGCACGCTGGTGGCTCGAACGCTACATCGACTTCGACGACGAGCAGCTGCCGCTGGTCAAGGAGGGCCTCGCTCAGTGGTTCGCCTGGCACCGCAGCTCGCAGATGCCCGAGTACGCGCGGCTGCTGGCGCGCCTGGGCGAGGAAGCGCAGCAGAACATGACGCCCGAGCAGGCCTGCCGCTGGAGCGACGAGCTGCGCCGTCGGGCGGTGCTGGCCAGCGAGAGCCTGCTCGCGCCCGCCGCACGCGTCGTGCCGCTGCTGCAGGGCTCGCAGCTCGAGCAGATGCAGGCCCGCTTCGACAAGCGCAACGACGAATTCCGCAAGAAGATCGTGCAGCCGCGGCTGGAGGATCGCCGGCGGGAGTCGGTCAAGCGCACGGTCGAGCGCATCGAGGACTTCTACGGGCGGCTCGAGCCCGCGCAGCGCCAGGTCGTGGCAGCCTCGCTGGAGGCCTCGCCGTTCGACGCCGACGCCTGGTTTGCAGAGCGGCTGGCCCAGCAGCGCCAGATCCTCGCCACGCTGCGCCAGCTGCACGCCGAGCGGGCCGATCGCGACCGCGCCCTGGTGGCGCTGCGCACGCTGCACGCCCGGCTGACCGAGCCGCCCCCGGCCGACCCCGCCTCCTACGAGCAGCGGCTGCTGCGCCACAACTGCGAGTTCGCCGCGCGGCTGCACAACAGCACCACGCCAGCCCAGCGGCAGCACCTGCGCGACAAGCTGCGCGGCTGGGAAGCCGACACGCGTGTGCTGGCGGCCGCGCGCCCTGGGGGTTGAGGCCGCACCCGACTCCGCCTGGCTCGCCGCAGGCGGCGCCCGCCCGCGCGGCGCGGGCTATGGCTCCAGCGGCGTGGTGACGGTGCGCGGGTGCACGCCGGTGGCGGGAAAGTCCTTCAGCGCCGCGGCGAACATCGCACGCAGGATCGTCGCGTCGCCGCGCGTGACGCCGTCGCTGCTGGCGCGCGCTTCGTACAGCGGCTGGCCGCTGGCACGGTCGCGCATCAGCAGCGCCACCTCGCGCTCGTAGCGCGGGCTCTCGCGGTACGGGCCCGGGCCCCAGTACGGCCCGACCCATGGGCCGTAGCGCCACATGCCGAAGCCGCCGCGCCACCACAGCGGGTCGTCCCAGGGGGCGCGGTCGGTGCGGGAGATGCGGCCCCCCACCTGCACCGTCACGTCCGGCGCAGCACCGGCTTCGGCTGGGCGAAAGCCCGCCGCGGCGAGCGCAGGGCGGACGGCCGCCTCGAGCTCGTCCTGTCGCTTGGGCCGCTCCTGCTGCGAGGGCAGCCGCTCGAAGGCGTAGGTGCCCGGCGCGCGGCCGGTGGGCCACTGCCCGTAGGTGTGCACGACGCTGTCCAGCGTGTTCAGGCTTGCGCAGCCGGACAGGCCCACGGCGACACCACCCAGGCCACCCGCTGCCGCCAGCGCCAGCAGCGCCCTTGCCCAGCCGCGTCGGCGCAGCCCGTGGCTGGCCACCCCTTCCCCTGGCTGCCTCATCGATCGACCTCCTTCGTGCGCTCGAGCCTGACCGGAATGCTCTCACCCGGCACTGCGGGAGCGCAAGCCTCGTCCATGTCGTCGTCGAAGGCGCGGTCGCCCAGCGCGTCGGGCACGCCGGTGGCGCGCAGCGTCTGGAAGGGGTGCAGCGCGCGGTCCATCAGGTGCGAGGGCACGACGTGGCCCATCGCGTGGAAGACGTTGTCGATGCGCCCGGGGTACTGGCGCTCCCACTCGTGGATCATCTTCTTGACCTGCACGCGCTGCAGGTTGTCCTGGCTGCCGCACAGCGTGCACGGGATGATCGGGAACTGCCGGTGCGCGGCCCAGCGCTCGAGGTCGGCCTCGGCCACGTAGGCGAGCGGGCGGATCACCACGTGCTGCCCGTCGTCGCTGACGAGCTTGGGGGGCATGCCCTTCATGCGCGCGCCGAAGAACATGTTCATCAGGAGCGTCACCACCATGTCGTCGCGGTGGTGACCGAGCGCGATCTTGGTGGCGCCCAGTTCGCGCGCGACGCGGTACAGGATGCCCCGGCGCAGCCGCGAGCACAGGCTGCACATCGTCTTGCCCTCGGGGATGAGGCGCTTGACGATCGAGTAGGTGTCCTGCTCCTCGATGTGGAAGGGCACGCCGCGGCTTGCGAGGTAGCGGGGCAGTACGTCCTCCGGGAAGCCTGGCTGCTTCTGGTCGAGGTTCACGGCCACGAGGTCGAAGTGCACCGGTGCGCGCTCGCGCAGCGACAGCAGGATGTCCAGCAGCGAGTAGCTGTCCTTGCCGCCGGACACGCACACCATCACCTTGTCGCCGGGCTCGATCATGTTGAAGTCGGCGATCGCCTGGCCCACCTGCCGGTGCAGCCGCTTGGAGAGCTTGTTGAGCTCGTGCGCGGCGCGCCGCGCGTCGGTATCGGGTGCGTTCATGGGGTGCCCTGGAAGGGGAAGTCGCGCGCGGCGCGCACGAGGTGAAAGCCCGCGTCCACCATCAGCGTGCTGCCGGTCATGGAGCGGTTGCCGAGCACGAAGCGCACGGCCTGGGCGACGTCGGCCGCGTCCACTCCGCGGCCAAGCAGGCTCGTGGTGCGCAGCCGCTCGAGCATGGCTTCGTCGATGAGCTCGCTGCCGAGCGTGAGCCCCGGGGCCACGCCGCACACGCGCACGTGGGGGGCGAGCGCCATCGCGAGCATCGTCGTGGCCGACTCGAGCGCGGCTTTGGACAAGGTGTAGGAGAAGTAGTCCGGGTTCGGGTTCCACAGCTGCTGGTCGAGCAGGTTCACCACGCAGCCTTCGGCGCCGCGCGCGCCCACGTGCGCGTGCAACGCGCGCGCGAGCACCACCGCGGCCCCGGTGTTGGCCGCGGCGTGGCGCTGCATGCGCGCGTAGTCGAAGGTCGCGACCTCGTCGTACTCGAAGGCGCTCGCGTTGTTCACGAGCGCGTCCACGCGGCCGAAGTGCGCGGCCACGGCGGGCAGCAAGCCGGCGGTGGCGGCCTCGTCGGCGAGGTCGGCCGCCCACGCGTGGGCCCGTGCGCCGAGCGCCTGCAGCGCCTGCACGGTGTCGTGCGCCTCGCTGGCCGAGCCGCGGTAATGCACGGCCACGTCCCAGCCGTGCGCGGCCAGGTCCAGCGCGATGGCCCGGCCCAGTCGGCGCGCGCTGCCGGTGACCAGCGCCACGGGCCTGGGGGCGGTCGCCCGCGTGTCGAGGCTGGTGTCGGCAGTGTGCGTCACGGCTTCGGTTGGTGTTGGCATGCGGTCCGGCGCGGGGTGCGGGTGATGCGGGCAGCGAGGGCAGCGAGGGCAGCGAGCGGGGTGCGGTCTGTGCGGGGGCTGCGGGGGTGCTGCGGGCTGTGCAGGGCGCGCCGGCAGGCAGCCCCGTTCCTACAATCGCCCGATGAGCCTGCCTGCGTCACCCGCACCCGCCGCCCCTGCGGCGCGCACCGCCAGTGTATCGGTGGCCCTGCTCGCACGCGTGCAGCAGGCCATCGCGCAGGCGGGAGGCTGGATCTCCTTCGAGCAGTACATGCACCTTGCGTTGTACGAGCCCGGCCTTGGCTACTACGCACGTGGCGCGCGGCAGTTCGGGGTGCTGCCTGCAAGCGGCAGCGATTTCGTCACCGCACCCGAGCTCTCCGCGCTCTTCGGCCGCGCGCTGGCCGCGCAGGTGCGCCAGGGGCTGCAGGCCTCGGGCTCGGCGCTGGTCTGGGAGTTCGGCGGCGGCTCAGGGGCGCTGGCCGAGCAGCTGCTCGAGGAGCTTGGCGAGGCCGTGGCGCGCTACACGATCGTGGAGGTCTCCGCAGCCCTTGCGGCTCGCCAGCGCGAGCGCCTGGCCCGCTTCGGCGCGCGCGTGGCCTGGGCGCATGCGCTGCCCGAGCGGCTCGAGGGCGTGGTCGTGGGCAACGAGGTGCTCGATGCGATGCCCGCGCGGCTGCTGACCTTCGACGGCGCGCAGTGGCTCGAGCGCGGCGTGGTGCGCGAAGGCGAGGGCCTGGCCTTCGCCGAGCGCCCGACTGCGCTGCACCCGCCGGTGCCGGGCCCGTACCTGCCGGGCACCGTCACCGAGGTGCAGCCGCAGGCGCAGGCCTTCGTGGCCACGCTGGCCGAGCGCCTGGGCCGCGGGCTGGTGCTGCTCGTGGACTATGGCTTTCCGGAGGCCGAGTACTACCATCCGCAGCGCAGCGCCGGCACGCTCATGTGTCACCGCGCGCACCGGGTCGACACGGATGCCCTGGCCGACCCGGGCGAGAAGGACCTGACGGTGCACGTGGACTTCACGGCCATGGCGCTGGCCGCGCAGGACGCGGGCGCGCAGGTGCTCGGCTACACCAGCCAGGCGAACTTCCTGCTGAACTGCGGCATCGCAGCGCTGCTGGAGTCCGCTTCGCTGCGCGAACGGGCTGCGGCGCAGAAGCTCCTCACCGAGCACGAGATGGGCGAGCTCTTCAAGGTGCTCGCCTTCGGGCGCGGGCTCGGCGAGGGCTTCACCCCCGTCGGCTTTGCAGCGGGCGACCGCATGCACCGCTTGTGAGGCGCGCACGGGCATGCGCTGGCTGATCGTCTTCCTGCTCGCCTTCGTGCTCTTCAACGGCCTGGCGGCGTGGCTGCGCCGCATCGGCCTGGGCCGGCTGCCCGGGGACTTCACCTTTCGCCTGCGTGGCCGCGAGGTCTACGTGCCGCTGGCGAGTTCGGTGGTGCTCACGGTGCTGGCGATGATCGTCGGCGCGCTGATCTGAGGCTCCGCGCGCTTCGGGCAGGCCGCGCGATCGGGCGCGCTCAGAGGTGGATGGTCCAGCGGTGCCCGCAGCTGCGGCACCGCACGTGCACCTCGTCTTCGCGCTCGCCCGTGCAATCGAGCCGCCCGTAGGCCTGGCAGGCCGGGCAGTCGGCCTGGTGCGCGATGGCTTGGGCGCGCGCGAGCAGCGCCATGTAGCGCCGCAGCGCCCACAGCCCGACGCCTGCGCAGACGATCACCGACACGAAGTCGATCGCCTGGTCGGCTGCCGACAGGAAGCGGGTGGACGCCTCCAGCGCCGTCATCAGCCCGAGCACGCACATCAGGAGCAGCACGAGGTGGGCGTGCCCGGTCAGCAGTTCACGCTCGTACCACTTGCGAAAACCCACCTTGCGGATGCCTTCGCCAAGCCCCATCAGGCCTCCTGTTCGAGCGCCTGCTCGCGTGCGCGCTGCACGGCCGCGCCGATCTGCGGCCCGCGTGCGCCCGCCGCGCTGGCGGCCGCGGCGACGGCGGCGGTGTCCACGGCCTGCACGAGCCTGAGCGCCCGCGCCAGCCGCTCGCGCGGCGGGTAGGGGTCGTCCTCGCGGCCGGTGCGGCCGCGCGCATCGCACGCGCAGGCCTGTAGCACCTGCTCGAAACGCTCGGGCCGGCGCAGTGCGTCGCAGCGCTCGAGCAGCCGAAGCGTCGCTGCCGGCCCGAGCTCGCCGCTGCGGTGCACGTGGCCATGCTCGCGCGCCACGACGTCGGCGAGCTCCCGGCACTCGCCCGGCACGCGCAGCCGCTCGGCCAGCGCGCGCGCGAGCCCGGCGCTGCGCGGCTCGTGGCCGATGTGGCGCGGCCACAGCTCGCGCGGGGTCGTGCCCTTGCCCAGGTCGTGCACGAGGCAGGCCCAGCGCACGGGCAGCGGGGCGTGTTCGCGTGCGCACTGCGCGAGCACCATGAGCAGGTGCACGCCGGTATCGACCTCCGGGTGATGGGCCTCGGGTTGCGGCACGCCGAAGAGCCGCTCGACCTCGGGCAGCAGGCGCGCGAGCGCCCCGCAGCCGCGCAGCACCTCGATCATGCGCGCCGGGTCCTCCTCCATCAGCCCGCGCGAGAGCTCCTGCCACACGCGCTCGGCGACCAGCGCATCGACCTCGCCGCCGTCCACCAGCTCGCGCAGCAGCGCCAGCGTCTCGGGCGCGACGGTGAAGCCGGGAAAGCGCGCGGCGAAACGCGCCAGGCGCAGCAGCCGCACCGGGTCCTCGACGAAGGCCGGCCCGACGTGGCGCAGCACGCCCGCGCGCAGGTCGCGCGCGCCGCCGAAGGGATCCACGAGCGTGCCGTCGGCCGCGCGCGCGATCGCATTGATGGTCAGGTCGCGCCGTGCGAGGTCCTGCTCGAGCGTGACCTCGGGCGCCGCATGAAAGGCAAAGCCGTGGTACCCCGGTGCCTGCTTGCGCTCGGTGCGCGCGAGAGCGTATTCCTCCTTGGTCTGGGGGTGCAGGAAGACCGGGAAGTCGCGCCCCACCGGCACGAAGCCGGCCTCGTGCATCTGTGCCGGCGTGGCGCCCACCACCACCCAGTCGCGGTCGGTGGCGGGGCGGCCCAGCAGCGCATCGCGCACGCAGCCGCCGACCTCGTAGGCCTGGCCAGGGCAGACGATCGGGTTCACGGTGGCGGGGCGCGCTCGCGGGCCGGCTCAGGCCGTGACGGCGGCTCAGCGGTGCCGGGCGCGCCAGCCCACGAACCGCGAGGGCCCGTGGCCGACGCCCAGGTACTCGGGGGCCACTGCATGGATCGAGGCGGGCTCGATGCCGAGGGCCTGCAGGCCGGGAAGCGTGCCGCTGGCGACGTTGGGCACCTTCATCGAGTCGAGGTTGTCGCGCGACATCAGCGGCTCGCCGGGCAGCCACTCCATCAGCAGCGCCTGGATGCGCGCCAGCGCATCGGGCAGAGGCACGACCGGCCGCGGGTGGCCGGCCAGGCGCCCGGCCAGCTGCACGAGCTCGGCCAGCGTGATCGTGTCCGGTCCGGCGCATTCGTAGACCTTGCCGGCCGTCTCGGGACGCTGCAGCACCCGCACGACGGCCTGGGCCACGTCGCGCACCCACACCGGCTGGAAGCGGCTCGCGGCGCCGGCCAGCGGCACGAAGGGGGCGAGCGCCTGCAGCTTCGCGAACAGGTTGAGCAACCGGTCCTCGGCGCCGAAGATCACGCTCGGGCGCAGCAGCGTCAGGGGTAGCCCGCTGTCGCGCAGGACCTGCTCCCCGGCGGCCTTGCTGCGCAGGTACCGGGACGGGGCGTCGTGCGCGACGCCAAGCGCACTCACGTGCACGAGGCGCGCGACCCGTGCCGTCCGGCAGGCGGCTGCCAGGCGCCGGGGCAGCGCCACGTGCACATGCTCGAAGGCCGCGGCGCTGCCTTGCAGGATGGCCACCAGGTTCACCACGGCATCGGCCCCCGCGAGTACGCGCCCGAGCTGGGCGTCGTCGTGCACATCGGCCTGCACGAGCTCCACGCCCGGCAGGCACTGCACTGCCCGGCCGTGCGCCAGCCGCCGCGTGGGCACGACCAGCCGCGCGCCTTCGGCGCCCAGGTGAGAGACGAGCTCGGCGCACAGCGCACGGCCCACGAAGCCGGTGCCGCCAAGCAGGACGATGTGTCGGGGAGTCATGGTGCGAGTGGGGGGAGCAGGCAGAGGGGAAGCGAGCCGTCGGGCCCGGCCGTCAGGGAAGGTCCTTGTCCGGGGCGGGTGTGCCCGCCTCGCGCGGGCCGATGGGGCCGCCGAGCCGGCTGCGCAGCGTGGGTGCGGAGTCCGGGCGCAGCACCGCCGCGTAGACCGTGGCGTTGGCGAGCACCTTCTTCACGTAGTCGCGCGTCTCGTGGAAGGGGATGGCTTCGGCCCAGGCCGCGGTCTCGACCACCGCGCCCTCGCGCCAGCGCCGCGGACGGCTCGGTCCGGCGTTGTAGGCCGCAGCCGCCATGGCCAGCGAGCCGCCGAAGTCGTCGAGCACGAGCTTGAGGTAGGTGGTGCCCAGCCGCAGGTTCACCTCGCGGTCGGTGATGAGCTCGGGCTTCCAGTCGAGCCCCACCTTGCGCGCCGTCCAGCGCGCGGTGGCAGGCATCAGCTGCATCAGCCCGGAGGCCCCCACGTGGGAGCGGGCATCGAGGATGAAACGCGATTCCTGGCGGATCAGGCCGTACACGAGGGCCGGGTCCAGGCCGATGGCGCGCGCCGCGGCGGTCACCTCCTCGCGAAAGGGTGTGGGGTAGCGCTGGGCGATGAGCAGCTGCGTGCGGGTGCGCTCGCTCGTGTTGATGCAGCGGTCCCAGACCTCGCGCGTGCAGGCGAGCTGGGCGGCGGCGAGCAGCTCGCGCTCGCCCATGCCGCGCAGCGAGAAGTTCCACTCGCGCACCCCTTCCGGGCGCAGCCCGATGGCGATCATGCGCAGCGCCCGCTGCAGCCCCGGGTGGGCCTGTGCGGTGGCCAGCTCCTCGGGGCTGGGCGGGGCCGCGTTCGCGGGCAGCACCGGGCGGCCACCCAGGTCTTCCAGGGCGAGCTGGCCGTAGAAGGTCAGCGGGTCGGCGATGCCCTGCAGCGCCGCGCGCGCCGCGGCGCGCGCCTCCTCGCCCGGTGCACCGGCGGGCGCACGCGCCATCCGAGCCCGAGCGCGCCAGTAGACCCAGGCCGCATCCTGCTGCTGCTCGGCGGGCATGGCGGCGATGGCGTCCTCCACCAGCGTCCAGCGCGCGGGGTCCTTGGGGCTGCGCAGCGCTGCGCGCACCTGCCAGGCGAGCGTCTCGTCGCTGAACGCCGTGGCGCGGCCGCTCTTCGTGTGGGCGGCCATGGCGCGCGCGAAGTACGTGGCCGCTTCGGGCTGAAGCCGAAACGCGGCCTGGCGGCCCACCGCGGCCCACGCATGGGCGCGCAGGTCGGGCGTGAGGTCGTCCTCGAGCCGTTCGGCCAGCAGCGCGGCCACCGTCTCCGGCTCCAGGGAGGCGGCACGCATCACGGCCAGCGCCAGGCGCTGGCGCGCTGCGGCGCTCGCCGCCTCCCGGTGCTGGCGCAGGACGCGCAGCGGGTTGTCCAGCACCTCGCCGATCGCACGTTCCTCCGCCGGGCCGAGCAGCGCCACCGCGGCACGCGCCGCCTTGAGGCGGCCCGCTTCCACCGCCAGCTGGGCACGGCGCCACACGTCGTCCGCCTCGAAGCGCCGGTCCTCCAGCAGCGTGCGGGCCAGCAGCTGGCAGCCGTCGTCGGCCTCACGCTGGCCGAACCAGGCCGCGCGCGCGGCGGCCGTCACGTCCTGGCCGGCCTGGTGCTGCACGAGCAGCGCGTAGCAGCTGACCTCGCGGTCGTCGTTCATCCGAAAGCGCGGGAAGTCGCGTGCGAATGCCGCCCAATCGCGCCGACGCCCGAGCTCGAGCAGCCAGTCGTTGCGCAGCCGGTCCTCCACGTAGGTGCCGCGCCAGCGGGTGTAGAACGCCTCGACCTCCTCCACCGTGGTGCTGGTCAGTCGCAGGCCGATCTCCCAGTAATCGACCCATGACGCTAGCGGGTGCTCGGCACGCAGCGCGGCCGTGCGCAGTGCGGCCAGCCGCGCACGGTCGCCCTTGCGCTGGGCTTCGCGCGCCTCGAGCACGAGTTCGTCCGCGCCCGGCTGGGCCGCTGCGGCCATCGCCTTCGGACGTTGCGCGTGCACCGGCGCGGCTGACGCCGTCACCAGGCACATCGTCAAGATGGTGGCCAGCCGGGCCCGTACCCGAAGGCGGTTCACGAGCCACGCCCGCAGCAAGAGGTTGAACGACATGCCGCGGATTTTCGCGCAGCAGGCTGGCGCGTGGGCGCGCCCGCACCCACAATCGGGACTTGCGGTGCGTTCAGGCGGCCTCGCCAGGCCGCCAGCCCCGCGATGTTCAGGCGGCCCTTGCCGGCCGCACACGTGTACCCGCCTGAGTTTCGATGACTTCTCCGCTGGACCTCAGTTCGCTGCTGCCTTCGGGCGACAAGAAGACGGTGCGCCGGCAGCTGCTGGCCGAGCGCCAGACCCTCGTGGACCGGCATCGTCGCGCCATGCACCTGCAGGAGGTGCTGCGGGTGTGGCTGGCCAGCCGCCGCGAGACGGCCGTTGGCGCGTACTGGCCGATCAAGGGCGAGTTCGACGCGCTGCCGGCCCTGTTTCGCTGGAGCGAGGCGAGCGAGGCGCACCGCATCGGGCTGCCGGTCGTGGAGCGCGACACCGGCCAGCTGCGCTTTCACCTGTGGTACCCCGGCTGCGAGATGGAAGCCGACGCCTACGGCATCCCCAAGCCGCGCAACACCCCGGTCTTCGAGCCCGAACTGCTGCTCGTGCCCTGCGTGGGCTACGGCCCGCACGGCGTGCGGCTGGGCTACGGCGGGGGCTTCTACGACCGCACGCTGGCCACGCTGCAGCCCCGGCCGGTCACGGTCGGGCTCGCCTTCAGCCATGGCTTCGTGCCGTGGCTGAAGGCCGAGCCGCACGACGTCCCGCTGGACGCCATCCTCAACGAGGACGGCGTCGCCTGGGAGATCGACAGCGACTGAGGCGAGGCGGACCCCTGCGGACCCGCCCGGCCCTGGGCCTCAGAACCGGTAGCCGAGCCCGGCGCTGAGCAGCACGGGATCGACCTTCAGGGTGCCCACCGTGTTGCCCGACGAACTCACGTCGGTGCGCATCTGCACCTTCTTCGCATCCAGGTTGAGCTGCCAGCCACCTCCAAGCGGCATGTCCACGCCCAGCTGCACCGCCATGCCGGTGCTGCTGCGCTCGATGTCCGGGTTCAGCGCCGTCACCACCGCGGGCTCGAAACCCACGGAGGAGAACCGGGTGTAGTGGATGCCCAGCCCCACGTACGGGCGCCAGCCTTGCAGCCCGGTGAGGTGATACTGCAGCATCATCGACACCGGCAGCTGGTCGAGCGTGCCGATCGCCGCACCGTTGGCGTACAGCGTGTGCTTGTGGGCGGAGCTCACCGACAGCTCGGCGGCAATGTTCGGGCTCATGAACCAGCTGCCGTCGATGGTGCCGTAGGTCTTGTTGTTCACGCTCAGGCCCAGGCCCGTGCTGTCGCGGTTCACCGAGTCCAGGTGCGTGGCGCGCAGGCGCACGAGCAGGGAGCCACTGTCCTGGGCGTGCACGGCCGGCGGCAGTGCGGCGGCGGCGGCGAGTGTCAGGCAGGCGGCCAGGCGGGGTAGGTCAGGCATGGGATCTCCGTGGTCAAGGGTGGTGGTACGTGTCGAAAGGTGCACAGCCCGATCCGGCTGTGTGCCCATTCGACGCACCGACCCCCCTTGCCGCGATGAGCGTGCGCAACGCGCCCGCCCGGTGCTGCTGGCGGGTGCGCGCCCTTGCGCTCGCGCAACGCCCCGTGTGGCGTGCGCGCCTCAGTCCCGCACGAGCCCGAGCCGGCGGCAGATCTCCAGCGACAGCCCCGACTGGTTGAGCGTGTAGAAGTGGATCGACGGCGCGCCGCCGGCGATGAGCCGCTCGCACAGCCGCGTCACCACGTCCAGCCCGAAGGCGCGCACGCTGGCCGCGTCGTCGAGGAAGCCCTCCATCTTCAGCGCCACCCAGCGCGGCACCTCGATACCGTCGCGCTGCGCGAACTGCGCGATCTTGGCGAAGTTGTGGATCGGCATGATGCCCGGCACGATGGGCACGTCCACGCCGAGTGCGCGCGCCTCGTCCACGAAGTGGAAGTAGGCGTCCGGGTTGAAGAAGAACTGGGTGATGGCCGAGTTCGCCCCGGCCCGCACCTTGGCCGCGAAGTATTCGAGGTCGCGCCGCGCGTAGCGCTGCTGCGGGTGGTACTCCGGGTAGGCGGCGACCTCGATGTGCCAGTCCTCGCCCTGCGTGCGGCGCACGAATTCCACGAGGTCGGCGGCGTAGCGGAACTCGCCTGCGGTGGCGGTGCCGCTCGGCAGGTCACCGCGCAGCGCCACCAGGCGCCGGATGCCTTGCGCGCGGTAGGTGGCCAGGATCTCCGCGATACCCGCCTCGGTGCTGCCCACGCACGACAGGTGCGGCGCCGCCTCGTGGCCCATCTGCGCGATCTGCTGCACCGTGGCGAGCGTCTTCTCGCGCGTGGAGCCGCCCGCCCCGTAGGTGACGCTGAAGAACTCGGGCCGCGTGACGGCGAGCTCGGCCACGACGGTGCGCAGCTTCTCGCTGCCCACGGGGGTGTTCGGCGGAAAGAATTCGAAACTGATGGGCAGCGGCGTGCTCATGGCGGGGCTTCCTGGTGTGGGGCCGGGGTCGGTTCGGCGCGCCTGCACAGCGCGTACGCACGAACCAGCGGCGGGGTTCAGGCCTTCGGCCGCCCGCCCACGAAGGGTGCGAGCGCAGCCTCGATGAAACGGCACGCCGGCGTGGCCAGGCCGTGCACGACGCTGCGACGCACGACCGCGCCGGCCAGCCACGGCAGCTCGAGCGCGCGGCCGGACTCCAGGTCGTGCAGCATCGAGGCCTTCATGCCGGCGGGCAAGGTATCGACGAAGGCCATCTGGCGCTCGGCGAAGTCCTCGGGCAAGGCCACGCCCTCGGCACGGCCGAGCGCGGCGGCCTCGCGCATCACCTGGTGCAGCAGCTCGCGGGTGGGGGCGTGTGCACGCACCACCCCCACGCCCTCGCGGGTGAGGGCGGTGAGGCTGGACAGCCCCGTGAGGAAGACGAACTTCTCCCAGCTCGCCAGGCGGATGTCTGCCGGCATCTCCGCGTCGATGCCGGCACGCCGGCACGCTGCGAGGAAAGCCTCGAGGACGGGCTGCTGGGCCGGCTGCAGCGCACCGAAGCGCAGCCGCGCGAAGCCCCCGCCGTGCTCGATGACGCCAGGCTCGGCGATCTTCGTGGGGATATAGGCCAGGCCGAGTGCCACGGCGGACAGGCCCACGTGGCGCGCGAGCAACTCGGCGGCTTCCACGCCGTTTTGCAGTGGCAGCACGACCGTGCCCGGTCCGACGAGCGGGGACAGGCGCCGGGCCGCGGCCTCGGCGTCGGGCAGCTTGACGGCGAAGACGACGAGGTCGAAGCGGCTCGAGGCGGCCAGCACCGCCGGGTCTTCCTGCACGGCAGGCGTGGCCACCGCGAAGTCGCCCGCGGGGCTGCGCACCTGCAGGCCGCGCTCGCGCATCGCCTGCGCGTGCGCGCCGCGTGCCACGAAAGCCACTTCCTCACCGGCGGCGATCAGGCGGGCACCGAAGTACCCGCCGATGCCGCCGGCACCGACGAAGGCGATGCGCATGGACGTTCTCCTGCGGCGGCCCGGCCCCGCCCGGCGTGCGGGCCGGGCGCGTGGCACGCCGCTCAGCGCTCAGTAGCGGTAGGTCTCGGGCTTGTACGGCCCTTGCTTGGGCACGCCGATATAGGCGGCCTGCTCGTCGGTGAGCTCGGTGAGCATCGCCCCCACCTTCTTCAGGTGCAGCCGCGCGACCTTCTCGTCCAGGTGCTTGGGCAGCACGTAGACCTTGCCCACCTCGTAGTAGTCGCTGTGCGTGAAGAGCTCGATCTGCGCGATCGTCTGGTTGGCAAAGCTCGAGCTCATGACGAAGCTCGGGTGCCCGGTGCCGCAGCCCAGGTTCACCAGGCGCCCCTTGGCCAGCATGATGATGCGCTTGCCGTCGGGGAAGATCACGTGGTCGACCTGCGGCTTGATCTCTTCCCACTGGCAGTCGGCGAGCGCCGCCACGTCGATCTCGTTGTCGAAGTGGCCGATGTTGCAGACGATGGCCTGGTCCTTCATCGCTTCCATGTGGGCGCGCGTGATGACCGAACGGTTGCCCGTGGCGCTGACGAAGATGTCGGCCTTGTCTGCGGCGTACTCCATCGTCACGACCCGGTAGCCTTCCATCGCCGCCTGCAGCGCGTTGATGGGGTCGATCTCGGTGACCCACACCTGTGCCGAGAGCGCGCGCAGCGCCTGCGCGCTGCCCTTGCCCACGTCGCCGTAGCCGGCCACCACAGCCACCTTGCCGGCGATCATCACGTCGGTGGCGCGCTTGACGGCGTCCACCAGGCTCTCGCGGCAGCCGTAGAGGTTGTCGAACTTGCTCTTGGTGACCGAGTCGTTCACGTTGATGGCGCGGAACATCAGGGTGCCCTTGGCCGACATTTCCTTCAGGCGGTGCACGCCGGTGGTGGTCTCCTCGGTCACGCCGATGATCTGCGCGCTCTTGCGGCTGTACCAGGTGGCGTCCTGGGCGAGCTTGGCCTTGATCGCGGCAAAGAGGATCTCCTCTTCCTCGCTGCCGGGGTTGGACAGCACGGACAGGTCCTTCTCGGCTCGCTTGCCCAGGTGCATCAGCAGCGTCGCGTCGCCGCCGTCGTCCAGGATCATGTTCGGGCCTTCGCCCTCGGCGCCCTTGGCGCCGAATTCGAAGATGCGGTGGGTGTAGTCCCAGTAGTCCACGAGCGTCTCGCCCTTGTAGGCGAAGACCGGCGTGCCCTTGACCACCAGCGCGGCGGCGGCGTGGTCTTGCGTGCTGAAGATGTTGCACGATGCCCAGCGCACGTCGGCGCCCAGGGCCTGCAGCGTCTCGATGAGCACCGCCGTCTGGATCGTCATGTGCAGGCTGCCCGTGATGCGCGCGCCCTTGAGCGGCTGCCTGGCCGCGAACTCCTCGCGGATGGCCATGAGACCGGGCATCTCGGTCTCGGCGATCTTGATTTCCTTGCGGCCCCAGTCGGCAAGCGACAGGTCGGCCACGGCGTAGTCGGTGGTGTGCAGGGGTTTGAGGACGGCGTTCATGGTGAGGCTCCGTGGGTTCAGGAACCTGCACGACGACGGCGACGCGGGAAGACTTCGGACCCACCCACGCCAGTGCGACGTACAGGTGAGCGCGGTTGCAAGGGAGGATTCCGAGCCTGGCCTCAAGGACTGAGGTTGCAACGCTCCTCGGAATATGCGGGATTGTACCCAGGCGGCCGCGAGCCTGCACGGACGCGCTGTGCAAGACTTCACGGCATGGAGTCCGCAACCGATCGCCCGCGCCCGCTGAACGAACTCCCGCGGCATGCCCTGGCCGCGGTGTCGGGCGTGCTCACCGACATCGACGACACCCTGACCGACCACGGAAGCCTGCTCGCGCCGGCCAGGGGCGCGCTGCACGCCCTGGCGGCGGCCGGGGTGCCGGTGGTGGCCATCACGGGCCGGCCCATGGGCTGGAGCGAGCCCCTGGCGCGCAGCCTGCCGCTGTCGGCGGTGGTGGCCGAAAACGGTGCGGTGGCGCTCGTGCCCGACCCCTGCGCGGCGGATGGCCTGCGCGTGGCCTTCGAACAGGACGAGGCGACCCGCACGGCCAACGCTGAACGCCTGCGCGAGGTGGCCGCGCGCGTGCTCGCCGAGGTGCCCGGCGCCACGCTGGCGCGTGACAGCGCCGGGCGCGTGACCGACATCGCCATCGACCACTCGGAGCACGCGCGCCTGGATGAGCCGGCGATCGCACGCGTGGTGGCGCTCATGCGCGAAGCGGGCATGAGCGCCACCGTGAGCTCCATCCACGTCAACGGCTGGTTCGGCGCGCACACCAAGCTCAGCGGGGCGCGCTGGATGGTGCGCGAGCTCTTCGGGCGCGAGCTCGACGCCGAGCGCGAGCGCTGGCTCTACGTGGGCGACTCCACCAACGACCAGCTCCTCTTTGACCACCTCCCGCTGAGCATCGGGGTAGCCAATGTGCGCGACTTCGCCGCAAAGCTGCACACCTGGCCGGCCTACATCACCGTAGGTGCGCGAGGCCAGGGCTTTGCCGAGGTCGCGCAGGCGCTGCTGGCCGCGCGAGCGGGTTCTGCGGGGCTCACCGGTGTGACGGGGCTCACGCGGGGCTGAGGCCCAGGAACTCGCCCATGCGCTGCAGTTCGTCCTGCAGCGCCGCGCGCCAGGCTGCCTCGCGCGGGGCCCGGCCGGCCACGTAGCCGATGTCGGCCCGCAGCCGGTCCTCGACCACCGACACATTGCCCCAGCCGATGACGCGGTCGCGCCACAGCAGTGGCAGTGCGTAATACCCGCGCACGCGCTGCGGCGCGGGCGTGTAGGCCTCGAAGCGGTAGGCCCAGCCCCACAGCAGCTCGAAACGCCGGCGGTCCCACACCACGGGGTCGAAGGGAGCAAGCAGATGCGCGCCCAGCGCCTGCGCCGCCCGGGCGTGGCGCGCCGCCCCGGGGTTCTCCCCCGCGGGCCAGACCCAGCGCAGGCCGGCCACCTCGGCGCCGGGCAGCCGCGCCAGCGCGCGCTGCACGGCGGCGCGGCGCAGCCCGGCCCACTGCGGCGCGCCGCCGCGCAGGTGGTGCACGAGCTCCGACAGCGAGCGCTGCGGCAGCGGGGCGTACTGGGCCACCACCACGTCGACCAGCGCGTCCAGGGCTGCGACGGCGTCGCCCACAGGCGCCTGTGGCTCGCGCGGGGCGTAGCAGCGCGTGCCGCCCTCGCGCCGGGCCACGCGCAGCCAGCCGCGGTAGTGCATCTCGTCGAGCAGCTGCGTGCTGGCGTTCGTGGTGCCGCCGAACCAGTTGCGCGCCTGGCCGTGCCCGAAGTGCGCGTGCACCTCGCGCGGGTGCACGGTGCCGCGCTGGCGCACGAAGTCGAGCACCGCCTCGGCCTGCGCGTGTCGCGCCTTCGGCCAGGCCCGCATGCCGTGGCGCGGATGCATGAGCGCGCAGGTGGCGCGCGGCAGGAAGCCATAGTTGACGAAGAAGTCCTCCTCGATCGGAAGCGCGGCGTAGCGGCGCTCGAGGTCCCCGGCGCGGTAGCCGCGCACGCGGTGGCGCAGCGTGAGGTCCTGCGCGCGCGCCGGCGCGCGGATGGGGTCGGCCTGCACGAAGCCCAGGCGCTGGATCGCCCGCCGCAGCGTGGTGGGCGCAAACAGCGAGCGTGCCACGGCGTAGGCGCGCAGCTGGTCGAGCGTGGGCGGCATCGTGTGCCGATGCTGCCACACCGAGGCGGCGGGGCGGCGGGGCAGCGGGGCGGCTACTCAGGGGACAATGCCCCGATGCACCCGGCCCTCCAAGGCCTGACCGTGCTCGAGCGCGGCTGGCTGTCTTCCAACAACCTGATCATCCACCCTGCACCGGGCGAGCCCGGCGCCGTGCTCGTGGACACGAGCCACGTGAACCACGCCGGGCAGACGCTGGCGCTGGTGCGCCACGCGCTGCGCGGGCAGCCGCTGGCGCGCATCCTCAACACCCACCTGCACTCCGACCACTGCGGGGGCAACGCCGCGCTGCGCGCGGCCTTTGGCGCGCCGCTGAGCGTGCCGCCGGGCATGCTGCGCGCCGTGCGCGAGTGGGACAGCGCGGTGCTGAACTACGCGGACATCGGCCAGCGCTGTGCGCGCTTTGCGGCCGACGGCGAGCTCGTGGCGGGTGAGGTCTTCACCGCCGGCGGCCGGCACTGGGAGGTGCTCGCCGCCCCGGGCCACGACCCCGACTCGGTGATGCTTTTCGACCGTGCGCAGGGCGTGCTCGTCTCGGCCGATGCCCTGTGGGAAGACGGCTTGGGGGTGATCTTCCCCGAACTCGAGGGGCGCAGCGGCTTTGCCGAGGCGCAGGCGGTGCTCGGGCTCATCGAGAGGCTGCCGGTGCGCGTCGTGGTGCCCGGCCACGGCGCGCCCTTCACCGATGTGGCCGGGGCGCTGGCCCGGGCCCGCAGCCGCCTGGCCGCGCAGCAGGCCGACCCCGTGCGGCACGCGCGCCACGCGGTGAAGGTGCTCGTCAAGTACCACCTGATGGAAGAAGGCCGTCAGACCGAGGCCGACTTCGCGGCCTGGGCGGCGGGCACGCCGTTCCTGCAGCGGGTGTGGGCGAGGAACGGGCGTGCACTGGCCGACTCGGCGCTGCAGTGGGCGCAGCGCCTGGCCGAGGAACTGGTGGCGGCCGGCGCCCTGTCGCGCGAGGACGGGGCGCTCGCGGACAGGGCGGCGTAGCCCGCCTTACAGACCTGCCGCGGCCTTCAGTGCAGCGGCCTTGTCCGTGCGCTCCCAGGTGAACTCCGGCTCTTCGCGCCCGAAGTGCCCGTACGCCGCCGTCTTGGAGTAGATCGGGCGCAGCAGGTCGAGCATCTGGATGATGCCCTTGGGGCGCAGGTCGAAGTGCTCGTTCACGAGCGCGGCGATCTTCTCGTCCGGGATCACGCCCGTGCCCTCGGTGTAGACCGTGACGTTCATCGGGCGGGCCACGCCGATGGCGTAGGCCACCTGCACCTGGCACTGCTTGGCCAGGCCCGCGGCCACCACGTTCTTGGCCACGTAGCGCGCGGCGTAGGCCGCCGAGCGGTCGACCTTGGAGGGGTCCTTGCCCGAGAACGCGCCGCCGCCGTGCGGGCAGGCGCCGCCATACGTGTCCACGATGATCTTGCGCCCGGTCAGGCCGCAGTCGCCCTGCGGGCCGCCGATGACGAAGCGCCCGGTCGGGTTGATCAGGTACTTCGTGTCGGCCGTGAGCCACTCCGGGGGCAGCACGGGCTTGATGACTTCCTCGCGCACGGCCTCGTAGAAGGCATCCGTCATGCGGTTGCCCAGGCTGTACTCGGGGGCGTGCTGGGAGGACACCACCACCGTGTCGATCGAGTGCGGCTTGCCGTCCACGTAGCGCATCGTGACCTGGCTCTTGGCGTCCGGGCGCAGGAAGGGCAGCCGGCCGTCCTTCCTCAGCTGCGCCTGGCGCTCCATGATGCGGTGCGCGTAGTAGATCGGCGCGGGCATCAGCTCGGGCGTCTCGTCGCAGGCGTAGCCGAACATCAGGCCCTGGTCACCGGCGCCGGTGTTCAGGTAGTCGTCGCTCGCGTGGTCCACGCCTTGCGCGATGTCGTTGCTCTGCTTGTCGTAGCAGACCATCACCGCGCAGCCCTTGTAGTCGATGCCGTACTCGGTGTTGTCGTAGCCGATGCGCTTGATCGTGTCGCGCGCGACCTGGATGTAGTCCACGTGCGCGTTGGTCGTGATCTCGCCGGCCAGCACCACGAGGCCCGTGTTGCACAGCGTCTCGGCCGCCACGCGGCTGCGCGGGTCCTGCGCGAAGATCGCGTCGAGGATCGCGTCGGAGATCTGGTCGGCGACCTTGTCCGGGTGCCCCTCGGACACCGACTCGGAGGTGAAGAGATAATCGTTAGCCACTTGTCGTGCTCCAGGTTGACGGTGAATCGGCGTAGCCGTTCAGGTAGCCCTGGCAAGCGGCGACGCTTTAGCGGTATTCCGGCTGGCCCTGCCTGCTGGCAGCACCGCGACGGGCGACCGGTGACCCGGCCGCATCGCCCCGCAAGTTGTCCTTAACTCGGCGATTCGCCAAGTCTACCTGAACGATGTCCGAGGCCTGGTTCCGATGGTTGGCGCGCCGGCGCTTGCGCACGCTGCACGCCTGGGGCGCGGTGCTGGGCTGGCTGGCCTGGGCGCTGTCGCCGGGCTACCGGGCCCGACTGGCGGAGAACGCCGCGCTCGCCGGGGTGCCGGCCGCGGCACGGCGCGCCGCCGTGGCCGAGGCCGGGTGCATGGTGATGGAGCTGCCGCGGCTGTGGGGGCGTGCGCCGGGCCTGCCCATCGACGACCCTGTGCGATGGGAGGGTGCCGAACTCGTCGAGGCCGCGCTCGGCCACCCGGGCGGACTGGTGCTGCTCACGCCGCACCTGGGCTGCTTCGAGATGTGCGCGCAGGCCTACGCCGAGCGCTTTGGCGCGCGCCAGCCCGTTACCGTGCTGTACCGCCCGGCGCGCCAGGCGTGGCTGCGGCATGCCGAGGAGACCGCCCGCGCCCGCCCGGGCCTGGCCACGGCGCCGGCGACGCTCCCGGGCGTGCGCCTGCTGCTGCGCGCGCTCAAGCGTGGCGAGAGCATCGGCCTGCTGCCCGATCAGGTGCCCCCCGAGGGCCAGGGCGTGTGGGCGCCGTTCTTCGGGCGCCCGGCCTACACGATGACACTGGCGTCGCGCCTGGCCGCGCAGACCGGTGCGCGCGTGCTCGCGATGTGGTGCGAGCGGCTGCCGCGTGGCGCGGGGTTCGTGGTGCGCGTGCAGGAGCTGCCGGGCGCGCTGCCGGCCGGTGACGAGGCGGCTGCCGCCTTCCTGAATGCCGCCATGGAAGGGTTGATCCGCCAGCACCCCGCGCAGTACCTGTGGGCCTACCACCGGTACAAGGCCCCGCGGGGGTCGGCATGAGCGGCGCCATGAGGGTCGGCATGAACGGCCGCCGGAGCATCGGCACGAGCACGGCGCAGCCGCGAACTATTGGGGGGCCGGCATGAAGGCCGACCTCGGCCGCGAGCTCGGCCCACGCCTGCTGGTGGGGGTGCTGCGCGTGCTGCAGCACCTGCCGATGGCGCTGCTCGTGCCCGTGGGCCGCGCTTTCGGTCGCGCGCTCTATGCATTGGCCGCGCGCCGGCGTCACATCGCCCGGCGCAACCTCGCACTGTGCTTTCCGCAGATGGAGGCGGCTGCCCGCGAGGCTCTGGTGCGCGAGCACTTCGCGCTGCTCGGCCGCAGCCTGGTCGAGCGTGCGCTGCTGTGGTACGCCCCGGTGGAGCGGCTGCGCCGCCTGATCCACATCGAAGGCGACGTCGAATTGGCCTCTCGCAGCACGCGTCCGGTGATGTGGCTCGTGCCGCACTTCCTCGGGCTGGAGGTGGCGGGAGCTGCGGTGCAACTCTTCCAGCCGCGTGTGGTCGTGGACATCTACCAGCCTCAGCGCAACCTCTACTTCGACCGTGTGCTCAAGGAGGGGCGGCTGCGCTTCGGCCGTGCCGAGGCCTATCCGCGCGGCACGCCCATCCGCCAGGTGATGGCGCGCCTGCGCGAGGGTCAGCCCTTCTTCAACATGCCCGACCAGGACTTCGGCCCCCGCGAGAGCGTGTTCGTGCCCTTCTTCGGCGTAAGCGCGGCCACCCTCGTCGCGCCCTCGCGCATGGCGCGCATGCTCGACATGGTGGTGCAGCCGGTGGTGGTGGACATGCTGCCGGGCTCGGCGGGCTGGCGCGTGCGCTTTCTGCCGCCGTTGCAGGGTTTCCCGAGCGATGACCCGCTGGCCGACGCCGCGCGCATGAACGCCTTCATCGAAGAGCAGATCCGGCGCGACCCGGCGCAGTACCTGTGGGTCCACAAGCGCTTCAAGACGCGCCCGCCGGGTGAAGGCCCGCTGTACTGAGCCGCGCCCATAATCTCGCCTCATGACGCTGCGCTTCACCAAGATGCACGGCGCGGGCAACGACTTCATCGTGCTGGACGCCACGCGTGCGCCGCTGGAGCTGCCGCCTGCGCGGGTGCGCGCCCTGGCCGACCGGCAGCGCGGCATCGGGGCGGACCAGATCCTCGTCGTCGGCCCGGCGCCCTCGCCGCAGGTGGACTTCAGCTACCGCATCTTCAACTCGAGCGGCGAGGAGGTCGAGCACTGCGGCAACGGCGCGCGCTGCTTCCTGCGCTTCGTGCGCGTGCACGGCCTGGCAGGCGGCCCCGTGGTGCGCGTGCAGACGATGAACCGCGTGCTCGAGCTGCGCGAGCAGCCCGATGGCCGCGTGACGGTGGACATGGGGGCGCCGGAGTTCGCACCCGAGCGCGTGCCCTTCGACACGGCAGGCCTCGTGCCGCGGCGCGTGCACGGTTTCGAGACCTGGGCGCTCGAGCCGCTGACGATCGGGGGGCAGACTGTCGAGGGGCAGACGGTCGAGGTGGCCGTGCTCTCGATGGGCAACCCGCACGCGGTGCTGCGCGTGGACGACGTGGAGACGGCCCCCGTGGCCGAGCTCGGCCCGCGCATCGAGCGTCACCCGCGCTTCCCGCAGCGCGTGAACGCCGGCTTCCTGCAGGTGGTCTCGCGCACGCAGGTGCGGCTGCGCGTGTTCGAGCGCGGCGCGGGCGAGACGCTGGCCTGCGGCACGGGCGCATGCGCGGCGGTGGTGGCCGGCATCCGGCTCGGCTGGCTCGACGACACGGTGGACGTGGACACGCGCGGCGGGCGCCTCACCATCGCCTGGGCGGGGGCTGCTGCCGCCGCCCAGGCACTGGCCGCGGGTACCGCCCAGGCGCTGGCTGCGCCGGTGCAGATGACCGGCCCGGCCGCATTTGTCTTCGAAGGAGAGACCGAACTGTGAGTTCCCCCGGACCCCAAGACCTGCAAGGCATCACCGAGCACGACATCGCGCAGTACCTGGCCCACAACCCGGCCTTCTTCGAGCGCCACGCCGAGCTGCTCGCCACGATCCAGCTCGCCAGCCCGCACGGCCCGCGCGCGGTGTCGCTGCAGGAGCGGCAGATGCAGATGCTGCGCGAGCGCATCCGCGGGCTGGAGCAGAAGATCGTGGAGATGATCCGCCACGGCCAGGAGAACGTGACGCTGGCCGAGCGGCTGCACCGCTGGACGCGCGCGCTGCTGCTCACGGCGCACCCGGCGGCGCTGCCTTCGGCCTTGGTGGAGGGCCTGCAGCACGAGTTCATGATCCCGCAGGCGGCCTTGCGCGTGTGGGGCGTGGGCGCCGAGCACGCCGAGGCCGCGTTCGCGCAGGGCGTGAGCGAGGAGGTGCGCAGCTTCGCGGCAAGCCTGGCCACGCCCTATTGCGGGCTGAATGCCGGCTTCGAGGCCACGCGCTGGCTGCAGCAGCCCACCACCGTGATGTCGCTGGCGATGATCCCGCTGCACGACGAGGCGGGCAAGACGACGGGCCTGCTCGTGCTCGGCTCGCCCGACCCCACGCGCTACAGCGCCGAGATGGGCACCGAGTTCCTCGTGCGCATCGGCGAGGTGGCCAGCGCCGCGCTGTCGCGGCTGCATGCGCACTGATTCGTCGCCGGCGCATTGGGCCCCGATCTCGACGCCTTCTTGCAGCACCTGGTGGTCGAGCGCCGCCTGGCTGCGCGCACCGTGTCGATGTACCGCGAGGCCCTGACGCGGCTCGATGTCTCGGCCCAGGCCCAGGGCGTGGCGATGCGCGCGCTGCAGCCGCACCACGTGCGGCGCTTCATCGCCGAGCTGCGCGAGCGCGGCCTGGGCCCGCGCAGCATCGCCATCGCACTTGCCGCCGCGCGCGGCCTGTACCGCTGGTGGGGCCGGCGCGGAGAGGTCGCGGCCAACCCGGTGGAGGGTATACGCGCGCCGCGTGCGGCGAAGCCCCTGCCCAAGGCGCTGTCGGTGGAGCAGGCCACTGCCCTGGCCGAAGGTCCGGCCGCGCGCGAGGACGAGGACCCGCGGCTGCGTGCGCGAGACCACTGCATCGTCGAGCTGCTGTACGGCTGCGGGCTGCGCGTGGGCGAGCTCACGGGGCTGGACGTGCGCCCGGGTGCCGTGGGGGCGACGGGCTCGTCCGCGGCATCGGGTGCCCGCGCGGCCCCGGGCACCGGCTGGGTCGATGCGGCCGACGCCACCGCACACGTGCTGGGCAAGGGCAGCAAGCGACGCAGCGTGCCGGTGGGCGCGCCGGCGATGCGGGCCCTTCAGGCGTGGCTCTCGGTGCGCGCCGAACTGGCGCACGCCGACGAGCCCGCGCTTTTCGTCTCGCGCCGCGGCACGCGGCTCACGGCCAGCCAGGTGCGCACGCGGCTGCGCACGCTCGCGCTGCGGGCGGGGCTGCCCACGCACGTGCACCCGCATATGCTGCGCCACAGCTTCGCGAGCCACCTGCTGCAGTCCAGTGGCGACCTGCGGGCGGTGCAGGAGCTGCTCGGGCACGCCAACATCGCCACCACGCAGGTCTACACGAAGCTCGATTTCCAGCACCTTGCCCGCGTGTACGACGCTGCGCACCCGCGCGCCCGGCGGCTCCACACGCACGGGCTGTCGAAGGCGGACGACCCCGGCACCTGAGGCCGCGCGAGGCCCGGGTGTGCACGCTCAGCGCAGTGTGCGCAGCGACATGTCCGCGCCGGACCACACGCGCTCGAGCTCGCGCTCGAGCGAGGCCACCTGCTCGGGCTGCTTCTGGGCGCGTGCCGCCTGTGCGAGGCCACGCAGGGCCCAGCCGCTGTCGGGGCGTTCGAGCAGTTCCTCGCGGAACACCACCTCGGCCTCCTGGCCCTTGCCCGCACGCAGCAGCAACTCGCCCAGCGCCACCCGCATGCCTGCACCGAGCATCGCAGGCTCGGCGCTGTCGAATGGGGCGGCTGTGCGCAGCGAGCGCCGCAGGTGAGCCTCGGCCACCGACCAACGGCCTTCGGCGGCGGCCACCTCCGCTTCGAGGCGGCCCGCCAGGGCCTCGGACGTGCCCCTGAGTATCCAGCGCTCCCGTGGCGTGGAGGCGGCCTGGTCGCTGCGCAGCCGCGGCAGCGCCTCCTCGAGCGCGGCGAGTTCCGCCTTGGCCTGCGGCAGCCGGCCCAGGCGCGCGTGCGCGAGGCCGCGTGCGCTGTGCGTGACGGCCAGCGCCACGCCCTGGCCTGCGGGCGCCGGTTCGCGCAGCACCTCCTCCCAACGCTCCAGCCGCGCCAGGGTGAGCAGGGGAAGGCTGCGTATGTACTCGCTGTAGGGGTCCTTGCCCGCTCCGTACATCCCGGCATTGCGGCGCGCGGCCGCCAGCGCCTGATCACCCTGCCCAGCCATCAGGGCGGCAAACCACAGGAAGTGCTGGTTGTGGTACCGCCAGTCGTCTGCGGGCTCGAAGCCCTGGGTGCGGGCACGGTCGTGGTAGGCCCGTTCGGCCTGCAGCGCCTGCTCGTTCGCGCGCATGGCCTCGGCATAGCGGCCCAGGTGCGCATAGGTGTGCGAGGGCATGTGCACGAGGTGGGGCGCCCCCGGGGCGAGCCGGCCGATGCGTTCGGCGGCGGGCAGTGCGCGCGCCGCCACGCTCGGATGGTCCATCACGTGGATCAGGTAGTGGTTCAGTCCCAGGTGCTCGGGGCGGACCTGCAGCGCACGCTCCAGCCGCGTGGCCAGCTCCTGCAACTCCGCGGGCGGCGCGGCACCCGGCCGCGAGGGCCACTCGAGTCCCGGGTGCGCGATCATCGTGGCTTCGGCCCACAAGGCCACGATGTCGGCATCGTCCGGGTAGGAGGCGAGCATCGCTTCCAGGCGTTGGGCGTAGGCGAGGTCCAGCGGGCGCGGGCGCCCGCCACTGCCGCCGGACTTCCCGCACACGGCAGCCGCCAGAGGGGCGGTCTCGCGCTGCTGGCTGGCGTGGGCGTAACGCACCGCCAGCGCCGCGATCAGCTCGCGCTCGCGTGGCGTGGCAGCCTGTGCGTGCCGCACCGCGACATCCAGATGCTGCGTGGCCGCCTCCAGCTTGTCCCGGGACTTCGCGTTGATGTTCGGCCCGAGCTGCCAGGCCACCCCCCAGGCGCACATCGCGCAGGTGGGGTCGGCCGCCAGGGCGGCCTTGAAGCTGCGCACGGCCTCGTCGTGGTTGAATGCCCACGCGAGCGCCAGGCCTTGCTCGAACAGGCGCCGGGCCTGCTCCACGGCGGTGGTGATCTGCGCCTCGCGCGTGCCGAAGCCCTCCAGGAGCGGCGCGCGCGCCGTGCGGTCCGGCTCGAACGCCACGCTTGCGCAGGCGGCGGCGAGCACGGCGACTGAAGCCGCGGCGACCCGTCCCAGGCGGTGTCGGACCCTCTTCATGTTGTCCTCCCTTGATCCGTCGACGACCTCGGAAAATCGTAGGGCGGCGTTGGCGACAATCCGATCCATGAAAACCATCACCCTGCAGCCCGGCAAGGAACGCTCGCTGCTGCGCCGCCACCCCTGGGTGTTCGAAGGCAGCGTCGCGCGCGGCCGCGCCGACGCCGGCGAGACCGTGCGCGTGGAGGCGGCCGACGGCCGCTTCCTGTGCTGGGGCGCCTACAGCCCGAGCTCGATGATCCGCGTGCGCGCATGGACCTTCGACGAAGCCGAGCGCGTGGACCACGCCTTCTTCAAGCGCCGCGTCGCGCGCGCGCTGGCGCTGCGTGCGCGGCTGGCGCCCGAGAGCGACGGCGTGCGTCTCGTGCACGGCGAGGCCGACGGCCTGCCCGGCCTCATCGTCGACCGCTATGGCGAGGTGCTGAGCGCGCAGTTCCTGAGCGCGGGCATGGAGCGTTGGCGCGAGGCGCTGGCCGACATCCTCGTGGCGGCCAGCGGCTGCCCGCTCCTCTTCGAGCGTTCCGACTCCGGCGTGCGCGCGCTCGAGGGCCTGGAGGCGCGCACCGGGTGGTTGCGTGGGGAAGGTGGCACCGAAGTCTCCATCCGCGAGCACGGCTGGCGCCTGTCGCTGGATGTGGCCAGCGGCCACAAGACCGGCTTCTACCTCGACCAGCGCGACAACCGCGCCGCCTTCGCGCGCTGGGTGCGGCAGTTCGGGCTGAAGCGCGTGCTCAACTGCTACTGCTACACCGGCGGCTTCTCGGTGGCGGCATTCGCCGGCGGCGCCGAACACGTGACGGGCGTGGACTCCTCCGCCCCCGCACTCGAGCGCGCGAGCGCCCATGTGGCGCTCAACGGCTTCGACGCCGCGCGCCACACCGCGGTGGACGCCGACGTCAACGCCTTCCTGCGCGCGCAGCTGCAGGCTGGCGCGAGCTTCGATGCGATCGTGCTCGACCCCCCCAAGTTCGCCCCCACCGCCAGCCACGCCGAGCGCGCGGCGCGCGCCTACAAGGACATCAACCGCCTCGCGCTCAAGCTGCTCGCCCCGGGCGGGTTGCTGCTCACGTTCTCGTGCTCGGGCGGCGTGGGCGCGGAGCTCTTCCACAAGATCGTGGCCGGCGCGGCGGCCGATGCCGGTGTGGACGGCGCGATCCTCGCGCGGCTGGAAGGCGCGCCCGACCACCCGACCACGCTCGTGTTCCCCGAAGGTGAATACCTCAAGGGGCTCGCGATCTTGAAGGCGTGAGAAGATTCCTCGATGCAGCCCCCGCGCGACGCCACGCCTCGGTGGCACTACCGCTTCGACAATTTCCACCGCGCGCACGGCTTGCTGCGTGAGGCGGTGGAGCTGGCCGAGGAGCGGGCCCTCTCGCCGCTCGAGCAGGAGGGCGCGATCCAGCGCTTCGAGTACTGCTGGGAGCTTGCGTGGAAGACGTTGAAGGACTACCTCGAGCAGCAAGGCGTGCAACTGCCCACCGTGACGCCGGCCACCGTGCTGCGCGCCGCGCTGGGCGCAGGGCTCGTTGGTGAAGGCGAGGGCTGGATGCGCATGCTCGACACGCGCAACAAGCTCGCCCACACCTACGATTTCAAGGCCTTCGCGGCGGCGTTCGAGGCCGTGCGTGCCGAATTCTTCGGGCTGCTCGATGCCCTGCACGGCCGGCTGCTCGAAGAGCGGCTCCAGGAGCCCCCGCGGTGAAGGGTGCGCCCGCCCTGACCGCCGCCGAGCGCGCCACGGTGCTGGGCCTGCTGCGTGCCCATGCCGGCGAGGTGCAGCGTGCCCTCGTGTTCGGCTCGCGCGCCACGGGCCGGGCCCGGCCGGCGTCGGACATCGACATTGCCTTGCTCGGCGTGAAGGACCCCGCCACCGTCGACCGGCTGCGAACCGAGTTCGAGGAAAGCCTGCTGGCCGTGACCGTCGACCTGGTCGACTACGACCGGCTCGCCAACGCGCGGCTGCGCGCCCACATTGACGCGGTGGGCGTGGCGCTGGAGCTCGACGGGGGCTGAGGGGACGCCGGGCAGGCAGGCCGCTTGTCTGGCCATGCCTTGCCGTGCCCTCGAGCCCGCTTCGCCCGACCTTGCACCGAGATGGATTCCCGCCCCGCCACCTCCCGCCTCGTGGCCCTCACCGCCACCGCCGGCTACCTGCTCGCGCTGCTCGGCGCGGTGGACCCGCTGGAAGGTTCGGTGGCGGTGGCGCTCGGCTGTGGGCTCGTGGCTCTGCACGCGTGGCTCACGCCCGTGCCGCAGGCCCTTCGTACCTACCGGGTGGCGGTGGCCGTGATGGCGGGGCTCGGGGTGGCGGCCTTGTGGGTGGTGTCCGAGCTCGGCGGTTTCGGCGGCGAGGAGGGCGTGGCCGGGGCCTGGGCGCTGCTGATCCTGCCGTACCCGGCCGCGCTCGTCGCGCTCTTCAGCGGCCCGGCCGCGCCGCGCTGGGTGGCCTGGGGCGGGTGTGCGGTAGGCGTGGGCTACGTGGCCATTGCCGCCGTGATCGTGCTGCGCCCGCCGCCGCATGGGGGTAACCCGATCGATGCCGCAGCCCTGGTGGGCAGCCTCGGGCTCGCGCTGCTGGCGGCCTGTGCGGCGCGCATCGCGTGGCAGCGGCAACGGCAGCGGGGGCCGAAGGCCTGATCGAAGGCTGGCGCGCCGCGTGGTGCACGCGCGGGCATCAGGCTCGCAGAGGTGGAGCAGGCAGCGCCACCGCCGTGCCGAATTTCGCTCGCTTGATGGCGAAGTAGGTCTTCACATTCCGCACGTTCGCGTCCTGCGTGAAGAGCCGCTGCGCGAGCGCGTGGTAGTCCGCCATGTCGCGTGCGTGCACCACGAGCACGAAGTCGGGGCCGGGCGAGACGCGCCAGCACTGCTGCACGGCCGGCTCGGCCACCGCGCGCGCCTCGAAGGCGTCCAGGTGCTCGGCGCCCTGCCGGTCGAGCGTGACTTCCACGAGCGCCGAGAGCCCCGCGCCCACCGCCTGTGGCGAGACGATGGCCACCGAGCGCTCGATCACCCCGGTTTCCTCGAGCCGCCGCACGCGGCGCAGCGCGGTGGCGGGCGAGACGCCCGCGGCTTCCGCCAGCGCCTGGTTCGAGCGCGACGCGTCTTCCTGCAGCCAGCCGAGCAAGCGCAGGTCGAGGGCGTCGAGTTCGGTGGGGGCGGGGGCAGCGTCAGAGGTGGCCGAATCGGCTTGGGCGCGGGGGCTTGCAACAGGAGCCGATGGCGACATGACTGAAAATTCCTCAAGAGTACATATATTGAAATTATCGAGCATCCTGCCCAATAGGTGGAGTTCATATGCACGAAAATTCACATTTCGCAATCCAATTTCATTCGCACTTGGCTAGCATCCCGCCCGTCTTGTCTCGGAGCCCCCACCCATGTGCGGCATCGTCGGCGCGGTCAGCACGCGCAACATCGTTCCCATCCTGGTCGAGGGCCTGAAGCGCCTGGAGTACCGCGGCTACGACTCCTGCGGCGTGGCCGTGCACCGCGGCGGCGCGTTGCAGCGCGCGCGCAGCACCGCCCGCGTGGCCGAGCTGCAGGCGCAGGTGGACGCCGAGGGCCTGCAGGCGGGTACCGGCATCGCCCACACGCGCTGGGCCACGCACGGCGCGCCGGCCGTGCACAACGCGCACCCGCACTTCTCGCACGGCCCCGGGTCGCTGGAGGCCATGGCGGAGGCCCGCAGCGCCGCCTCCGGCCAGGTGGCCCTCGTGCACAACGGCATCATCGAGAACCATGAGGAGCTGCGCGCCGAGCTGCGCGCGCGCGGCTACGCGTTCGCGAGCCAGACCGACACCGAGGTCATCGCCCACCTCGTGCACCAGCTCTACGAGGGCGACCTGCTCGAGGCCGTGCAGCGCGCCACACGGCGCCTGCGCGGCGCATACGCCATCGCCGTCTTCTGCCGCGACGAGCCCGGCCGCATCGTCGGCGCACGCGAGGGCTCGCCGCTGGTGCTGGGCGTGGGCACCGGCGAGCGCGAGGGCGAGCGCTTTCTCGCGAGCGACCCCATGGCGCTGGCCGGCGTGACCGACCAGATCGTCTACCTCGAAGAGGGCGACGTCGTCGACCTGCAGGTGGGCAAGCACTGGGTGAGTGCGCGCGCGGGCGAGCGCTTTGCGGATGTGCAGCGCCCCGTGCGCACCGTGCAGGCCCACAGCGGCGCGGCCGAGCTCGGGCCGTATCGCCACTACATGCAAAAGGAGATCTTCGAGCAGCCCAAGGCGATTGCCGACACGCTCGACGCCGTGCAGGGCATCTCGCCGGAGATCTTCGGCGACGGCGCGTGGCGCATCTTCAAGGCCATCGACCGCGTGCTCATCCTCGCCTGCGGCACGAGCTACTACGCGGGCTCCACCGCCAAGTACTGGCTCGAGTCGGTGGCCGGCCTGCCCACGAGCGTGGAGATCGCCAGCGAGTACCGCTACCGCGACAGCGTGCCCGACCCCCGCACCCTCGTCGTCACCATCTCGCAAAGCGGCGAGACGGCCGACACGCTGGCTGCGCTCAAGCACGCGCGCGCTCAGGGCATGCCCCACACGCTGACCATCTGCAACGTGTCCACGAGCGCGATGGTGCGCGAATGCGCGCTCGCCTTCATCACGCGTGCGGGCGTGGAGGTGGGCGTGGCCTCCACCAAGGCCTTCACGACGCAGCTCGTGGGCCTGTACCTGCTGACGCTTGCGCTAGCCCAGGTGCGCGGGCGGCTGGACGACGCGCAGGAGAGGGCCGCGCTCGAGGAGCTTCGGCACCTGCCCGCCGCGCTGCGCGCGGTGCTCGCGCTCGAGCCCCAGGTGATCGCCTGGAGCGAGGAGTTCGCACGCAAGGAGAACGCCCTCTTCCTCGGCCGCGGGCTGCACTACCCGATCGCGCTCGAAGGCGCGCTCAAGTTGAAGGAGATCAGCTACATCCACGCCGAGGCCTACCCCGCCGGTGAGCTCAAGCACGGCCCGCTCGCGCTCGTGACGAGCGCGATGCCGGTGGTGACCATCGCCCCCAACGACGCGCTGCTCGAAAAGCTCAAGAGCAACCTGCAGGAAGTGCGCGCCCGCGGCGGCGAGCTCTACGTGTTCGCCGATGGCGATTCGCGCATCGAGAGCGAGCCCGGCACGCAGGTGATCCGCATGCCCGAGCACTATGGGCGCCTGAGCCCGATCCTGCATGTGGTGCCGCTGCAGCTGCTGGCGTATCACACGGCGTGTGCGCGGGGGACGGATGT
The DNA here is from genome assembly GCA_039798945.1 of Pseudomonadota bacterium. GTDB lineage: Bacteria > Pseudomonadota > Gammaproteobacteria > Burkholderiales > Burkholderiaceae_C > Rubrivivax. The sequence goes on along the minus strand of JBDKFA010000034.1, from coordinate 445 downwards.
GGACAAGCCGAGGAATCTGGCGAAGTCGGTGACGGTGGAGTAGCTCAGGGGGTGAGCTACCGATTTGTTGATCCGCGCCAATAAAGTGTGGGACAAGCTCAATATAGTGCGCGACAAAGACAAAATACTGCGGGACAAAGTTTCGATGGGTCAGCCGGGCTGAGGGCACCGTTCGGAGTTACTGGAGTAGGTCACACTGCAGACTGCTGACTTGGTCGACGCCAAGCTCCTGCAGCACCTTCTGGATGATGCACTGAGCCTACATGGGGCCAGCTCCACTGTAGCTGCCACGTCGAACGAGATCGCCAAGCGGGGCAGACTAGCCGAGCCTGTCCGTAATTTTGTGTGTGAGGCATACCATGACCATCAGGAGCATGTATGCCGAGCAGGACGAAGTTGAAGAACGCAGCCATTGCCGAGCGATCGGCGGCGCTGCCCAAGATCC
>JBDKFA010000033.1:0-2662 GCA_039798945.1 Pseudomonadota bacterium | reverse complement strand
TGCGGTCGGTGATCTGCATGAAGCCATCGGCGTCGATCGTCGCCACGTCCCCGGTCGGGAACCAGCCGTCCCGCAACGGGTCACCCCCCTCGCCCTTGAAGTAGCTCGCGATGATCCAGGGCCCGCGCACGAGCAGGTCGCCGCTGCTGCGGCCATCCCAGGGCAGTTCCCGCCCGTCGGGATCCACGATCTTCATCTCCACGCCGAACACGGCCCGGCCCTGCTTGACGAGCACCTCCATCTGCCGGGCCTCGGGCCACTTGGTCTGCGGCAGCTTCAGGTTGCATACGGTGCCCAGCGGCGACATCTCCGTCATGCCCCACGCGTGCAGCACCGTCACGCCGTACTGGTCCTTGAAGGCGCTGATCATCGCGGGCGGGCAGGCCGAGCCGCCGATCACGGTGCGCTGCAGCGTCGAGAACCGCAGGCCGCCCTGCGCCATGTGGTTGAGCAGCCCGAGCCAGACGGTGGGCACCCCCGCGGCCATCGTCACGCCCTCGGTCTCGATGAGGTCGTAGACAGACTTCCCGTCCAGGGCAGCACCCGGAAACACCAGCTTGGCGCCAGTCATCGCCGCGCAGTACGGCAAGCCCCAGGCGTTGACGTGGAACATGGGGACGACAGGCAGGATGGAGTCCCTCGCCGACAGGCACAGCGTGTCCGGCAAGGCACCTGCGTACGCGTGCAGCAGCGTGGAGCGATGGCTGTACAACGCTCCCTTGGGGTTGCCGGTGGTGCCGCTGGTGTAGCACAGCGCGGCGGCGCTGCGCTCGTCGAACTCGGGCCACTCGTAGGTGTCGGGCTCGCCTGCGATCCACTCCTCGTAGGAGCGCAGGCCCGCGATGCCGGTGCCAGCAGGCAGGGAGTTGGCGTCGCACAGCGCGATCCAGTGCTTGACCGTCGTGCAGTGCGACCAGATGGCACGGATGATGGGCAGGAACGTCAGGTCGAAGCACAGCACCTGGTCTTCGGCGTGGTTGGCGATCCACGCCACCTGATCGGGCGCCAGGCGGGGGTTGATCGTGTGCAGCACGCGCCCGCTGCCCGAAACGCCGAAGTAGAGCTCGAAGTGGCGGTAGCCGTTCCAGGCGAGCGTGGCCACCCGGTCGGAGAACGCCAGCCCCATGCGGTCGAGTCCGTTGGCCACTCGCCGGGCCCGCGCCGCGGCCTCGCGGTAGGTCGTGCGGTGCAGGTCGCCCTCGACACGGCGCGAGACGATCTCGGCGTTGCCGTGGTGGCGGGCTGCGAATTCGATGAGGGAGGAAATCAGTAGGGGCTGGTCCTGCATCCGTCCGAACATGGTCATCTCCTGTCGAAGGCGCGCATTCTGCGCGGAAACGGCTGCCGCGCTATCCTCACCGGCCATGAATCCCCTGCGCCGCCCCGCCCCGCCCCACCCGCACGACGACCCGCGCTACGAGGTACGAAAAAGCGACGCCCAGTGGCGCACCGAGCTCGACCCCATGCAATACCAGGTCGCGCGGCACGCCGCGACCGAGCGCGCCTTCACCGGCCGCTACTGGGATCACTTCGAGGCCGGACGCTACAAGTGCGTCGGCTGCGGGGAGCCGCTTTTCGAATCCGGCACGAAGTTCGACGCCGGCTGCGGCTGGCCGAGCTTCCACGCGCCGATCGAGCAGCCTCGCGTGGAGCGGCTCACGGACACGAGCCACGGCATGGTGCGCGTGGAGGTGCGGTGCCAGCGCTGCGGGTCGCACCTCGGCCACGTGTTCGACGACGGCCCGCTGCCCACTGGCGAACGCTTCTGCATCAACTCCGCAGCCATCGACTTCGAGCCTTCGCCATGAAGGACGATGCAGGGGCTGCGCATGGGACCGCCTCCGGAACGGTCGCGCCGAGCGCCAGCGTGGCCACGATCGAGGCACGCCTGCGCGCGGCCTTCGCCCCGCTGCACCTCGAAGTGCAGGACGACAGCGCGGCCCATGCCGGACACGCCGGTGCGCGTGAGGGAGGCCACTACACGGTGCGCCTGCGCAGTGCGCGTTTCGCCGGTTTGCCCCGCGTGGCGAGGCACCGCCTCGTTTATGATGCCCTCGGTGGGCTGATGTCTTCCGGCGTCCACGCGCTCGCCTTGCAGGCGCGCGCTCCGGACGAGCCGTGAACCCCCGCACCCCTTCGTTCCGGCCACCCGTGGCCGACCCTCCTGCGAGAACCGTCCCCATGAAATCCACCCTCCCCGGCCTTCGCGCCCTCGTCAGCGTGGCCGTCGCCGCCGCTGTGGCTCTGCCGCTGGCCGCCCAAGCCCAGAACGTGGCCATCGTCAACGGCAAGCCGGTTCCGAAAGCGCGAGTGGATGCGCTCATCAAGCAGGTGGCCCGTGGCGGCCAGCCCGCACCGCCCGACCTCGAGGCACGTGCCCGCGACGAGATCGTGCTGCGCGAGATCTTCGTGCAGGAGGCCGAGAAGCGTGGCCTCGCCGCGACGGCCGACTACCGCTCGCAGATCGAACTGGCCCGCCAGTCGATCCTGATCCGTGAGCTCTTCGAGGACTTCCGCAAGAAGAACCCGGTGAACGACACCGAGGCCAAGGCGGAGTACGACAAGGTCAAGGCCGCCAACAGCGGCATCGAGTACCGGGCCAGCCACATCCTGGTCGAGAACGAGGCCGATGCCAAGGCGGTGATCGCTCAGGTCAAGGGTG
>JBDKFA010000032.1:0-11567 GCA_039798945.1 Pseudomonadota bacterium | reverse complement strand
GGGCGTGCTCATCGACTCCAACCCGGAGGTCTGCGCGCAGCTGCAGCGCTTCCGCGAGCTCGGCGTGCAGCTGTCCATCGACGACTTCGGCACCGGCTACTCCTCGATGAACTACCTGAAGAACTTCCCGCTGGACGAGCTCAAGATCGACCGTTCCTTCGTCAAGGGCCTGCCGGATTCGCGCCCGGACACCGCCATCGTGCGGGCGATGACGGTGCTCGGCCACAGCCTGGGCATGCGCATCGTGGCCGAGGGCGTGGAGACACGGGAGCAGCTCATCGCGATTGCCGAGATCGGCGTCAACCAGATCCAGGGCTACCTGATCGGCAAGCCCATGCCGGGCGACGACCTCACCCGGCTCGCGCGCGAGCTGCAGGCACGCGCGGCCGCACGGACGGGCTCGGCCCAGGCAGTGGCCGAGCCGGGTTGATCCCGGCCTGGCCCGTCACCCGGCCGGGCCCATCAGGGCTTTCCCCAGGCCGAACCGACCTGGTGCGGAGGGGAATCCCTTCGCGACTACATTTGCGGGCTTCGCGGGCGGGCGACTCGTGCGTCCGTCCGAGCGACTGCCCCCGAACCGCATCAGGAGACCCGTCATGAAGACCCCCACCCGTCTGCTGGCCGCCCTCGGCCTGGCGTTTGGCCTGAGCCTGCCCGCGCTGGCGCAGACCACCATGAAGATCAGCATCTCGGTGGCCCAGAACTCGCACCAGGGCGTGGCCATCGACACCTTCGCACGCGAGGTGGAAAAGCGCACCGCCGGCCGCTACAAGGTCCAGACCTTCTACTCCGGCTCGCTCGGCGGCGAGCGTGAGAGCATCGAGGCGGTGCAACTCGGCACGCAGGAGCTCACCTTCTCCTCCACCGGCCCGGTGCCCAACTTCGTGCCCGAGGCGCGCATCCTGGACATCCCCTTCCTGTTCCGCGACAAGGCCCATGCGCGCGCGGTGCTCGATGGCGCGATCGGCCAGGACATGCTCAAGGCCTTCGAGCCCAAGGGCTTCAAGGCGCTCGCCTGGGGCGAGAACGGGGTGCGCCACATGACGAACTCCAAGCGCGCGGTGAACGCGCCCGACGACCTCAAGGGCCTGAAGATGCGCACGATGGAGAACCCCGTGCACGTGGCCGCCTACAAGGGCTTCGGCATCATCACGACACCGATGGCCTTCCCGGAGGTATTCACTGCGCTGCAGCAGGGCACGGTGGACGGCCAGGAGAACCCGCTGTCGGTGATCATGGCCGCCAAGTTCGACCAGGTGCAAAAGCACCTGACGCTCACGGGCCACGTCTACAGCCCGGCCATCTTCCTGATGAACAAGGGCGCCTTCGACAAGCTCAGCGCCGCCGACAGGCAGCACTTCCTGGACGCCGCCAAGGAGGCCGTGAAGGCCAACCGCGCGCGCGTGGACGAGGACGACGCCAAGGGTGTGGCCGAGCTGCGCTCCAAGGGCATGCAGGTGGTGGAGAACCCGGACAAGTCGAAGTTCCAGGCCGCGCTGACCCCGGTGTACGCCGAGTTCGAGAAGCAGTTCGGCAAGGCGAACATCGACCGCATCCGCAACTTCCGCTGAGCGGGCAGGCCGTGTGGCGCCGCAGTGCGGCGCCGCCCTTGCTCCTCTCCCGCACCCCATGCGTGAAGCCTTCCTGAAGCTCGAGCGGGCCACCACCGCGGTGGCCACCGCCGGCGCCTGCGCGATGCTCGCCATGGCCGCCTCGCTCGGCATGTGGCAGATCATCACGCGCTTCGTCCTCGAGCGTCCGGCGGAGTGGACGGAGGTGCTGATCCGCTTCAGCCTGATCTGGATGGTCTTCCTCGGCATCGCGCAGGCCTTTCGCATCGGCGCGATGGTGAGCGTGGACGTGCTCTACCGCTGGAGCGGACAGCGCCTGCGCCGCGTGCTCGACGCCTTCGTGGCGCTGGCCGCGCTGGTGCTGATCGCCGTGCTCGTCAAGGTCGGCTGGGACTATGCGCTGCGCGGCCGCGTGCAGACGGTGATCGGCCTGGAGGACGTGTCGATGTTCTGGGCCTACCTGTCGATGCCCGTGGGCGGGGTCTTCGCTGCCCTCGCGGTGGTGGGCAACTGGCTCGATCCGAAGCGGCTCGAACTGGAGACGGCGCAGTGACCGGCGCGATGCTCTTCACGATGGTGCTGTGCTTCGCGCTCACCATCTCGGTTGCGGTGTCCATCGGCCTGGCGGCTCTCGTGGGCATCCAGGTGTCGAACGTGAACATGCTGATCTCCGTAAAGGAGATGTTCGCCTCGATCAACAAGTTCCCGCTCGCGGCGATCCCGTTCTTCATCCTCGCGGGCAACCTGATGGAAACGGGCGGCATCTCGCGCCGCCTGGTGGAATTCGCCAAGAGCCTGGTGGGCGGCGTGCAGGGCGGGCTGCCCATGACCTGCGTGCTCACCTGCATGATCTTCGCCGCCGTCTCCGGCTCGAGCGTAGCCACCACCTTCGCGATCGGCGCGATCCTGATCCCGGCCCTCATCCGCCACGGCTACCCGACCCCCTACGCCGCTGCGCTGCAGGCCACGAGCGCCGAGCTCGGCGTGATCATCCCGCCTTCGATCCCGATGATCCTCTTCGGCGTGGCCGCCGAGGTCTCCATCGGCGAGCTCTTCATCGCCGGCTTCGGCCCGGGCTTCCTGATCGGCGGCGTGCTGATGCTCTTCGTCTTCCTGTGGTGCAAGTGGAAGGGGTGGGGCAAGAACGACGGCGACGGGCGGCTGCCGCTGTCCACCGCCGCCACCGACCTTGCTTTCGTCGCCGGCTTCCTGCTCACGGTGGTGGTGGCCAAGCGCATCACGGCCGACGAGACGGCGCATCTGCTCGCCCCGGCCGGCTACCTGGCCCTCTTCCTGCTCGTGCCGCGGCTGCGCCGGATCGCGATCGACCACGCCGGCCTCGCGTTGCTCATGCCCGTGATCATCCTGGGCGGCATCTACGGCGGCATCTTCACCCCCACCGAGGCTTCGGCGGTGGCGGTGTTCTATGCGCTGCTCGTGGGCACGGGCGTCTACCGCGAGATCGGCCTGCGCGAGCTCTATGCGATCCTGAAGAAGTCGGTCGTGTCGTCTGCGGTGATCATGTTCATCATCGCCAATGCCGGGCTCTTCGCCTTCCTGATCACGCGCGCCGGCGTACCCGACGCCATCGGCCTGTGGCTCAAGGAGGTGCTGCAGTCGCCGGCCATCTTCCTGCTCGGCGTGAACGCGGCACTCTTCCTGATCGGCATGTTCATCGAGACGAGCGCGGCCATCATCGTGCTCGCGCCGATCCTGGTGCCGGTGGCCATGCACTTCGGCATCGACCCCGTGCACTTCGGCATCGTGATGGTGGTGAACCTGGCGCTGGGCATGATCACGCCGCCCTTCGGCGTGAACCTGTTCGCAGCCTGCACGGTGGCCCGAATATCGCTGGACCGCATCATCCCGCAGCTGCTGCCCTTCGTGCTCGTGGTGCTCGGCTGCCTGATGGTCATCACCTACGTGCCGGTGATCTCCCTCGGGCTGCGCGACCTCGTCTACCGCTGAGGCGCGGCGGGTCTAGAATCGAGGGTTTCCCCGACCCTCGCCGCCCGCGCCCGCGCCATGCCGTCACAGACCCCCGATACCTCTGTCCGGATGGCACATGCCATCCGTGCCCTCGCGATGGATGCGGTGCAGGCCGCGAACTCCGGCCACCCCGGTGCCCCGATGGGCATGGCCGAGATGGCGGTGGCCTTGTGGGGGGGGCACCTGCGGCACGACCCGGCCGACCCGCACTGGTCCGATCGCGACCGCTTCGTGCTGTCCAACGGTCACGGCTCGATGCTCATCTACGCGCTGCTGCACCTGAGCGGCTATGCGCTGCCGATGGAGGAGCTCAGGCGCTTCCGCCAGCTCCACAGCCTCACCCCCGGCCACCCCGAGGTGGACGTGACCCCTGGCGTGGAGACCACCACCGGCCCGCTCGGCCAGGGGCTCACCAACGCGGTGGGCATGGCGCTCGCCGAAAAGCTGCTCGCGCAGTCCTTCAACCGGCCCGGCCACACGGTGGTCGACCACCGCACCTACGTGTTCCTCGGCGACGGCTGCCTGATGGAGGGCGTGAGCCACGAGGCCTGCGCGCTGGCCGGCGCGTGGAAGCTGAACAAGCTCGTCGCGCTCTACGACGACAACGGCATCAGCATCGACGGCGCCGTCAAGCCCTGGTACGTCGACGACGTGGGCCAGCGCTTCGCCGGCTACGGCTGGGACGTGATCGGCCCGATCGACGGCCACGACGTGCAGGCGGTGGACGCCGCGCTGCAGCAGGCGCGCGGGTCGGCCACGCGCCCGACGCTCATCGTGTGCCGCACCACGATCGGGAAGGGCTCGCCCAACCGCGCGGGTACCGCCAAGGCGCACGGCGAGCCGCTGGGGGCCGAGGAGATTCGCCTCACGCGTGAGGCCCTCGGCTGGTCGCACGAGCCTTTCACCGTGCCGCAGGAGGTCTACGCCGCCTGGGACGCCCGCCCCGCTGGCGCGAAGGCGCGCGCCGCGTGGCAGGCCGCCTTCGAGGCCTACCGTGTGGCCCACCCCGAGCTTGCCGCCGAGTTCGAGCGTCGCATGGCGGGCCGCCTGCCCGAGGCCTTCGAGGCGGTCGCGGCCGAGGCGCTGCAGGCCGCGCACGCGAAGGCCGAGACGGTGGCCTCGCGCAAGGCGAGCCAGCTCGCCCTCGAAGCCTTCACGAAGGCGCTGCCCGAGCTGCTTGGCGGCTCGGCCGACCTCACCGGCTCCAACCTCACGAACACCTCCTCCACGCCTGCGCTGCGCGTAGACGACGCCGGTGTGCCCAACGGCGGGCGCCACGTCAACTACGGCGTGCGCGAGTTCGGCATGGCCGCCATCATGAACGGCGTGGCGCTGCACGGCGGCTTCATCCCCTACGGCGGCACCTTCCTCACGTTCAGCGACTACAGCCGCAACGCGATCCGCATGGCCGCGCTGATGAAGCGCCGCGTCGTGCACGTCTTCACGCACGACTCCATCGGCCTGGGAGAGGACGGCCCCACCCACCAGAGCGTCGAGCACGCCGCGAGCCTGCGCCTGATCCCGAACCTCGAAGTCTGGCGCCCGGCCGACACGGCCGAGACGGTCGTGGCCTGGCGCGCGGCACTTGCCGCGGCCGACCGCCCCACGGCCCTCTTGCTGTCGCGCCAGAACCTGCCCTACGCGCCGAAGGCCTCGCTCGAAGGCATCGCCCGCGGCGCCTACGTGTTGGCCGAGCCGACCGAGGTCGGCCTGAAGAAGAAGCCGCAGGCGGTGATCATCGCAACAGGCAGCGAGGTGCAGCTCGCGCTGCACGCGCAGGCCGAGCTCGCGCGCGAAGGCGTGGCGGTGCGGGTGGTCAGCATGCCCAGCACCACCGTCTTCGACCGCCAGGACGTTGGCTACAAGCTCGCGGTGCTGCCCGCGCGGCTGCCGCGCATCGCGGTGGAGGCAGGCGTCACCGACGGCTGGTGGAAGTACGGCTGCGCCGCGGTCGTGGGCATCGACCGCTACGGAGAGAGTGCACCGGCCGGCGTGCTCTTCAACCACTTCGGATTCACGGCGGCCAACGTCGCCGCCACCGTGCGAGCGGTGCTCGCGCAACGTTGAGCCCGGCGCGCGCCTGCGCGGCGGCGGCACACCAGAATCCTCACGCGATCCCGATTTCCCGAGAACCAGGAGCATTTCCATGAGCATCAAGGTAGGCATCAACGGCTTCGGCCGCATCGGACGCATGGTGTTTCGCGCCGCCGTGCAAAACTTCTCCGACATCGAGATCGTCGGCATCAACGACCTGCTCGAGCCCGACTACCTCGCCTACATGCTCAAGTACGACAGCGTGCACGGCCGCTTCAAGGGTGAGATCGCGGTGGAGGGCAACACGCTCATCGTCAATGGCCGACGCATCCGCCTCACCGCGGTGAAGGACCCCGCCGAGCTGAAGTGGGGCGAGGTCGGCGCCGACGTCGTCGTCGAGGCCACGGGCCTGTTCCTCACCAAGGAGGCCGCGCAAAAGCACCTGGACGCCGGCGCGAAGAAGGTCATCATGAGCGCGCCGTCCAAGGACGACACGCCCATGTTCGTCTATGGCGTGAACCACGCCACCTACGCGGGCCAGGCCATCGTCAGCAACGCGAGCTGCACCACCAACTGCCTGGCCCCGGTGGCCAAGGTGCTGAACGACAACTGGGGCATCAAGCGCGGCCTGATGACCACCGTGCACGCCGCCACCGCCACGCAGAAGACCGTGGACGGCCCGAGCAACAAGGACTGGCGCGGCGGCCGCGGCATCCTCGAGAACATCATCCCGAGTTCCACGGGCGCCGCCAAGGCCGTGGGTGTGGTGATCCCCGAGCTCAACAAGAAGCTCACCGGCATGTCCTTCCGCGTGCCCACCTCCGACGTGTCGGTGGTCGACCTCACGGTGGAACTCGTGAAGGAAGCCGGCTACGACGAGATCTGCGCGACCATGAAGGCCGCCGCCGAGGGCCCGCTCAAGGGCGTGCTGGCCTACACCGAAGACAAGGTCGTAGCCACCGACTTCCGCGGCGAGCCCTGCACCAGCGTCTTCGATGCCGAGGCCGGCATCGCGCTGGACCGTACCTTCATCAAGGTCGTGGCCTGGTACGACAACGAGTGGGGCTACTCGAACAAGGTGCTCGAGATGGTGCGGGTGATCAGCCGCTGAGGGCGGGGTCGCTGTTCATCTGCGCCGCGTTTGCCTGAACACGGCCCTGTGAAGGGTGGGGCTTTACATCCGTTGACAGGCGGGTGTCGCCGGCCTGTTGCGTCGCGGCCTACACTGCGCCCATGAAAAAGTGGGCGAGTGGATCATCGTGGGCAAGGGCGCGCGGGTGGGCGCGCGCGGTGGCGCTGCTCGCCGCCTGCTGGCCGGCTTCGGTGGCCTGGGTCGCCTCGGCCGCCCCTGTGCCGGCATCGTTCGGCCTGGCCGAACAGGCCCGCGTCATCGTCACCTGGCGTGCCGACGCCCGGCTGGTGCAGCAGCACCCCTTGCGTGCCGGCATCTCCGCCACGGAGGTGCGCCGCATCCACCAAGGCCGAGCCGACGGCCTCGCCACCCGGCATGGGGTGGCGCTGGCCGCCGGGCGCGTGGTCGCGCCGCGCGCGCACGTCCTCACGGCCAGGGGCCTGAGCTCCGAAGCGCTCGTGCGGCGCCTGGCGGCCGACCCGGATGTCGAGCAGGTCGTCGTCGACCGCCGTCGCCGGGCCCTGTGGCAGCCCAATGATCCGCTGTTCCTGACGGGTGCAGGGGCGCGCGGCCCGGCAGCGGGCCAGTGGCACCTGCGGACCCCCACGGACGTGGTGCGATCTGCTGTCAACGTCGAGGCGGCGTGGGACCGCACGCGGGGCAACCCGGAGATCGTCGTTGCCGTGCTCGACACGGGCATCTGGTCCGCGCACGAGGACCTGCAGGGCCAGCTCGTGGCGGGTTACGACTTCATCACCCGCAGCGAATACGCCAACGACGACGGCAACCTGCGCCCGGAGAACAGTCGCGACGCCGATCCCAGCGACCCCGGCGATTGGATCACCTCCGCGGAGAATGCCGCCGGCGTCTTCAAGGACTGCGGCGAGTCTGGCAGCAGCTGGCACGGCACGCGGGTGGCGAGCATCGTCGGTGCGGCAGCGGACAACGGCCTGGGCATGGCCGGCGTGGCGCCGGGCGCGCGCGTGATGCCGGTGCGCGTGCTGGGCAAGTGCGGCGGCTTTGACTCCGACATCGCCGCCGGCATGCGCTGGGCTGCCGGCGTGCCGCTGCCGGGATATACCGTTCCGGCCCGGCCAGCCAGGGTGCTCAACCTGAGCCTGGGCGGGGAGGGTGCCTGCACGGGCTCGGCCTACCCGAGCGCGATCGCCGATGTGATGGCCCGTGGCGCGATCGTCGTCGTGGCGGCCGGCAACAGTGCAGGCCGTGCCCCGGGGGCGCCAGCGAACTGCGAGGGTGTCGTGGCAGTCGGGGGTGTGCGCCACTTCGGCACCAAGGTCGGGTTCTCCGACCTCGGCCCGGAGATCACCATTTCCGCACCCGCAGGCAACTGCGTGAACGTCAGCGCGGGCTCGGCGTGCCTGTACCCGATCCAGACCGCCTACAACAGCAGCAGCCGCGCACCCGATGCCGGTGGCTCACGCTACTCGGACAGCTACGCCTACTCGGTGGGCACGAGCTTCGCCGCGCCCATCGTGTCCGGCGTGATGGCACTGATGCTGTCGGTGCGTCCGCAGATGACGCCTGCGCAGGCCAAGGCGCTGCTGCAGGCCACGGCCCGGCCGTTCCCGAGCAGCGGGGCGGACAACGGGCCGGACGACCCCACCCCGGTCCAGGCCTGCCGCGCCCCCGACGGCACCGACCAGCTGCAGTGCTACTGCACCACCGCCTTGTGCGGAGCCGGTCTGGTGGACGCCGCGGCGGCCGTCGCCGCAGCGGCCGCCACGCCCACCTCCAGCATCCGGGTCGCGACCAGCACGCCCACCGCGGGTGCAACGGTGCAGCTCAACGCTGACGGCTCGTCGGCGTCGACGGGGCGCAGCCTCGCCGGCTATGCGTGGGAGCTGGTCGACGGGGGAGGCATCGTCACGGCCTTCAGCGGCTCCACCAACGCCTCCACGGCCAGCGTCGTGCCCTCGGCAGCCGGAACGTTCACCGTCAAGCTCACGGTGACCGACAACTTCGGCGCCCAGGCGGCCAGCCAGCTCAGCGTGAGCGTCGCGGCGGCGCCGGTGGTGACGCCGCCCGCGCCCACCCCGACCCCCACCCCCGTGCCGAGTTCCGGCGGGGGGGCATCCTCGGTGGGGTGGGTGCTGGGCCTGGCTGCTGCCGGCTGGCTGCTGCGTCCGCGGCGGCGAGCCAGGGTCCGCTAACGCGACGCTGCGCCGGCGTTGCGCGGGGCTGCGGCTGGCGAGGCGGCCGTCGTGCCTGGCGCGGCTGATGCGGCCGATGCGGCCGATGCGGCCGACGCGGCGGCTGCCGTCGGCGAGGCGGGCACCGATGCCGGCTGCGCGCTGGCCGTGCTCGGCGGTCGCCGAACGGCCACCACCTCCGGGTTGAGCTGGTTGGCCAGCCGCTGCGGTTCGCGCTGGCCTTGCCAGGGCGCAGGCAGCCAGGGTGAGACCCACCCGCTCGTCCACACGAAGAAGGCGGCATTGGCCAGTGCCAGCAGCACCACCCAGGTGCGCATCAGCCCGCTCCCGGTTCGGGCCTGGCCGGCCGCACGCTCACCTCGCCGGCCGCCACCTGGCGAATCCGGCCCGTGGTGTCTTCCACCCGCAGGGTGCCGTCGGGCGCCACCCCGCGCGCGGTGCCATGGGGCAGATCGGGCAGGGTGGTCGCCACGTGCGCGTCGCGCAGCAAATCGCGTGGGTCGAAGCCCCCCAGGAAGGGGTGCAGGCCCTCACGCTCGAAGCGCAGCAGCGCGCGCAGCAGCGGCGCGGCCACCTGCTGCCAGGCGGCAACCGCGCTCGCACGGGGGTCGAGCTCGCGCAGGCACGCGTAGCCGGTGTCCAGGCCCGAGACCTGCCGCGGCCGCACATTCACCCCCACCCCCACCACGCACATACGCCCGGTGGGCACGGCCACGGTCTCGATCAGCACGCCGCCGAGCTTGCGACCCCGCTGCGGGCTGCCGTCGCGCAGCCACAGGTCGTTTGGCCACTTCAGGCCCACGGCTCGGCCTGGGGGGTCCAGCGCGTCGGCCAGCGCCACGCCCACGGCGAGCGACAGGCCTGACCAGTCGACGGGTGCGTAGGGAAGGGCCAGCGAGAAGGTCAGCGAGTCGCCGGCCGCCGCGTGCCAGTGGCGGCCCATGCGGCCGCGCCCGGCCGTCTGGTGTTCGGCCACGAGCACGGACGGCGTGGCCTCGCCCGCGCGTGCGCGGGCGAGCAGCGTGGTGTTGGTCGAGGCGTCCTCGGCACGCACCTCGACCCGGATGCCCGGCAACTGGGCACGCAACTCGGCGCCCACTTGCGCCACGGGCCAGTCCTCGGCGGGCGGCCGGTCGGCTCGCTCGGCTGCGGCCCGTGCAGGCAGGGCAGGCGGCGTCACGCAGAGGCCTCAGGCGCCGCGCTCAGCGCTGCCCTCAGCGCCGCTTCGGCGCCAGCATCGTGCCCCGGCACGAGGGGCTGCCGCAGCGGCACGCGTACTGGCGCTTCAGGCTCGGGGTGTAGCGCTCGTCGATGACGAGGCCGTAGTCGTAGTTCAGCTCCTCGCCCGGCGCGATGTCGCGCAGCGCGCGGATGAACACCCGTCCGTCCTGCTCGTCGGACTCGCAGTTCGGCTCGCAGGCGTGGTTGATCCAGCGCGAGGCGTTCCCGCCATGCTTGGCGTCGATCACGTGGCCGTCGTCGACGTGGAAGTAGAAGGTGTGGTGCGGGTCCTTCGGGTCGTGGGGGTGGCGCCGCAGGGCTTCCGGCCAGCTGATACGCTCGCCCACGTACTCGATGATCGGCTCGCCCGCGGCGATGGGCTGCAGCGCGAACACGCCCTTGCCGTGCACGCCGCTGCGGCGCACCTGGATGCGGCGCCCGCCCGAGGTGCGGGCGCGGGCGCGAACGGGAGCGGAGGCTTGCGGGGTCGGCTTCATTGGGTACAGTGAATTCAGGGGCGCGCGCGTGTGCGTGCCTGCACGTGCGTACGCGCGCGAACGATTGTAGGCATGGGTGGCGCCCCCGTGGGCCACCCGCCATGGAAGGACAGATGGGCAAGTCGATCATCATCGCGGAGAAGCCGAGCGTCGCGCAGGACATCGTGCGTGCGCTCACGCCCGTGGCGGGCAAGTTCGAGAAGCATGCCGACCACTTCGAGAACGACCGCTACGTCGTCACCTCGGCCGTGGGCCACCTGGTGGAGATCAAGGCGCCCGAGGAGTACGACGTCAAGCGCGGCAAGTGGAGCTTCGCGCACCTGCCGGTGATCCCGCCGCACTTCGAGCTCGCGCCCATCGACAAGGCGAAGACGCGGCTGAACGCGGTGGTCAAGCTGTGCCGGCGCAAGGACGTCACCGAGCTCATCAACGCCTGTGACGCGGGTCGCGAGGGCGAGCTCATCTTCCGCCTGATCGAGCAGTACGCGGCCGGCGCCAAGGACAGCCTCGGCAAGCCGGTGCACCGGCTGTGGCTGCAGAGCATGACCCCGCAGGCCATCCGCGAGGGTTTCGAGCAGCTGCGCAGCGATACCCAGATGCAGGGCCTGGCCGATGCCGCACGCAGCCGCTCCGAGGCCGACTGGCTCGTAGGCATCAACGGCACGCGCGCGATGACGGCCTTCAACTCGCGCGACGGCGGCTTCTTCCTCACCACCGTGGGCCGGGTTCAGACACCTACGCTGTCCATCGTCGTCGAGCGCGAGGAGAAGATCCGCCGCCACGTCGCGCGCCCGTACTGGGAGGTGCGTGGCACCTTCGATGCGGCTGCCGGCACCTACGAAGGCAAGTGGTTCGATCCCGCGTGGAAGAAGAACCCCGAGGACGCCGACGCTATCGATCGTGGTCGAGCGCGAAGAGAAGATCCGCAAACATATCTCGCGCCCGTACTGGG
>JBDKFA010000031.1:0-18656 GCA_039798945.1 Pseudomonadota bacterium | reverse complement strand
CGCGTGCAGCTGCTGCCTGCCGCGCGCGAACCCGTGGCGCAGGCAGGCTCGTCTGCCGCTGCCGGCCTCCCGCAGCTGGTGCTGCCGGCCGGTGCCGTGCGCGCGGCGGCGCTGGAGGTCGGCTCGGTGCTCACGCTGCGCGAGCGTGGCTACGGGCTCGAGCTGGCGCATGGCCAGCCGCGGCGCGCATTCTTCCTGCTTCTGCGCGACGAGGCCCTGCCCGACTTGCAGACCCGGCCGGTGCCGCCCGCGTCGCCCGTACAACTCTGAGCACACCCGGCTCCGTTCGCACCCCCCGTACCGGCGCCCGTCGCGGGCGCCGGTGGCGGGTGGGGATGGTGTGCGGGGTGGCGGTGGCGCCCGCTCTGGCCGCCGCGGCGGTGCTGTCCACGCCGTGCGAAGACGCCTCCGCCGTGGACGCGGCCACCCAGGACCGCGCGCTCAGGCTGGCCGCGCGCGTGCGCGCCGAGCTCGACGCCGGTGCCGCACCCGTGGCCCTGGTGGCGCGCGCAGGGATCGACCTGAGGCGTTTCGGCCAGCGCTATTCGCACGCAGGTTTTGCCGTCAGGCTGGAGGCCGGCGGACCCTGGGTGGTGCGCCAGCTGTACCTGGACTGCGCGACGCGGCGGCCTGCGCTCTTCGACCAGGGTCTCGCCGCGTTCGTGCTCGGTGCCGATGGCCCTCGGGTGGGCTGGCTGTCGGTGACGGTCCCTGTCGCAGGCGATGCCTCGGCCCTGGCCAGCACCGTGCGCGACAACGAGCAGGCCTCGCGGCTGCTCGGGCCGCGCTACAGCGCCAACGCGCACGCCTTCAGCGTGCGCCACCAGAACTGCAACCAGTGGGCCGCCGAGCTCATGGCCGTGGCCTGGGGGGCGCGGCCGGAGGAACGGGAAGGAGTCGTCCCTGGTGCTCCAGGTGCGCAAGCTGCGCCAGGTGCGTCCGGTGCTTCCTCGGCCGCGCCCGCTGCTGCCTGGAGGCGGTCAGCCCAGCAGTGGCTCGAGCAGGCGAAGTACGAGCCTGTGGCCTTCGACGTGGGCTGGCCGCCCCTGCGCGCGCTGTCGCTGTTCATGCCCTGGGTGCGCGAGGACGACCATCCGGCGCACGACCTCGAGGCGGGCCGCTACCGGGTCAGCATGCCCGCGTCGCTGGAGGCGCTGCTGCGACAGCGCGGGGTGGCCTGGCGGCTGGAGGTGTGCCACACCACCCGGCATGCGGTGCTGCGGCGCGACGGCCCGGCGCTGGACCCCGCCTGCACACCGGCCCCGGGCGACACCGTGCTGCGGTTCGACGAGGCGCAGGCGCCGCAGGCCGATGCCGGCTCCGGGCGGGTGCCGCGATGATGACGATTCAGGGCTGAACCCGGGCCCGATCCGGGTCCGGCCTGCACACCCGGCGCCAGCCGTGTGAGCTACTGAGCACCCGGGCGGGTGGAGCGCAGGAAGGTCCACTGCGCGCCCAGGCCCGCCGTCACGCCGGTCTGGCGCTGCACGAGCGGGCTGCCGGCGTTGGCCGCGCCCGACACGTCGTCCACGCGCACGAAGCCGAACACGCGCCAGTCCGGGCCGATGGCCCGCGACGCGCTGGTGGTGAGCCGCCAGGCCGTGAGGCCGCTGCGGCCTGACCAGGCCGGGCGCTCGGCCGTCACGTAGGCGGGAGCCACGCCATAGACCGTGTCGTGGACGCGCCGGTCGCCCATCAGCACCGAGGCCGAGGCGGTGAGCTTCCATCCGCCCACGTTCGGGTGCTGCACCTGCAGTTGCGGCTCGAGCGTGAGGCCGCGCGAGGCGCCGCGCGCGTCCAGGTCGAAGACGCCGCGCAGCGGCAGCTCGAACTGCCAGCGTGCACCGCTCGCGCTGCGGCCGAGCTGCCAGGTGCCGCGCGGGCCGAATTCGACAAGGGTGCCGATGTCGGGCATGCCGCGGCGCGCCGGGATGTCCTGCGCGCGCGAGCCGAATGCACCCGCAAAGCCGACGTCGAGCTCGAAGTCCGGGGTCTTCATCGCTCTCAGCCCGACGGTGTCCTGGTCCACCCGCAGCACCGGGCCGCGGTAGTAGGCATAGGGTACCGGGTAGGCGCGGCGCACCTGCGCGTCGGCGCCGGGCCAGGCCTGCTGCGACACGCCAAACGCGACGACGCCCACTTCCCAGCGCGGTGCGTCCTCGGCGCCGTGGGCGCAGGCTGCGCCCAGCAGCAGCGCGGAGCCGGCCAGCAGCCGCACCTCGCGTGAGGGGCCGGGGGCGCCGGGGCGAGGTGGTGCGTGCAAGCAGGTTCTCATCGAACGATTGTGGCAGGCGCGTCGGCTTGGAGCGGGTGGAAGGGTTGAGGGGGCTCAGGGAGCTGCATGAGCTGCGCAGGCTGTGGCTATACTGATTCTTCAGCGCCGATTTGCTCCGGATTGCGGGCGCTCCACAAATGCCGCTAAAACCGGGCACCGCACACCCGGTGTCCGCTCGCAGCGGCGCCGGGTTTGTTCGTTCATGGCCTCCGTCGGCGACGTCACCGCACAGCAGATGCATTTCGACGAGCCGCTGCCGCTGCGCAGCGGGGCGGTGCTGCCCGCCTACTCGCTCGTCTACGAGACCTACGGCACGCTCAACGCCGCGCGCAGCAACGCGGTCCTCGTGTGCCATGCGCTGAACGCCGGCCACCACGTGGCGGGCACCTACGCGGGCCAGGCGCGCAGCGAGGGCTGGTGGGACAACCTCGTCGGCCCGGGCAAGCCGCTGGACACCGACCGCTTCTTCGTGATCGGCGTGAACAACCCGGGCTCCTGCTTCGGCTCGACGGGCCCGATGCACGTGAACCCGGCCACCGGCCGCGCCTGGGGTGCGGACTTCCCGGTGGTGACGGTGGAGGACTGGGTCGATGCGCAGGCGCGGCTGCTGAACCGGCTGGGCATCGCGCAGCTGGCCGCCGTGATCGGCGGCAGCCTGGGCGGCATGCAGGCCCTGGCGTGGACGCTGCGCCACCCGCAGCGCGTGCGCCACTGCGTGGCGGTGGCCACCGCGCCGAACCTGTCGGCGCAGAACATCGCCTTCAACGAGGTCGCGCGGCGCGCCATCGTCACCGACCCCGACTTTCACGGCGGGCACTTCTACGCCCACGGTGTGGTGCCGCAGCGCGGGCTGCGCGTGGCGCGGATGATTGGCCACATCACCTACCTCTCGGACGACACGATGGAGCGCAAGTTCGGGCGCGCGCTGCGCGCGGCCGAGCTCGGCTACAGCACGCAGGACATCGAGTTCGAGATCGAGAGCTACCTGCGCCACCAGGGCGACAAGTTCAGCGCCTACTTCGACGCCAACACCTACCTGCTCATCACGCGCGCGCTCGACTACTTCGACCCCGCCGCGGAGCACGGCGGGGACCTCGCGCGCGCCTTTGCCGCGGCGCGCGCCTGCCGCTTTCTCGTCGTGAGCTTCACCACCGACTGGCGCTTCTCGCCGGCGCGCTCGCGCGAGATCGTCAAGGCGCTCGTGGACAACCGCATCGACGTGAGCTACGCCGAGATCGACGCGCCGCACGGGCATGACGCGTTCCTGCTCGACGATGTGCGCTACCACCGCGTTGTGAGTGCTTACTTTGCTCGCGTGGCTGCGGCCCTGGAGGCCTCGCCGACGGCGACCGCGGCCGCCTCGGGAGCCGCGCATGTCTGAGCGCAGCGACCTCGAGCGCATCGCGCAGCTCGTGCCGCCGGGCTCGCGCGTGCTCGACCTGGGCTGCGGCACCGGCGAGATGCTCGCCTACCTGCGTGATGCGCGCGGCTGCAGCGGCTACGGCGTGGAGATCGACGACGCGAACGTGCACGCCTGCGTGCAGCGCGGCGTCAACGTGGTGCAGCTCAACCTGGAGGAGGGCCTCGCGCTCTTCGACGACCAGAGCTTCGACGTCGTGCTGCAGCTCGAGACGCTGCAGCACCTGCGCAACACCGAGCGCATGCTGCGCGAGACGGCGCGCGTGGGTCGCATCGGCGTGCTGAGCTTTCCGAATTTCGCGCACTGGCCCAACCGGCTGCGCGTGGCGATGGGGCGCATGCCCGTGACCAAGGCGCTGCCCTACGAGTGGTACGACACGCCCAACATCCGCGTGGGCACCTACGCGGACTTCGAGGTGCTCGCGCGCAAGTGCGGCCTGACGGTGACGGACGCCTTCGGCCTGCACCGCGGGCGAGAGGTGCGCAGGTGGCCGAACCTGCTGGCCAGCGTCGCGGTGTTCCGCATCGAGCGCGGCTGAGCCCTGCGACCTTCACGAGGAGACCCCGGATGGAAACCAGCAGCCGCCCCCACGTGGGCCTGATCGGACTCGGCGCCATGGGCGGCGGCATGGCCGCCTCGCTGCGGCGCGCGGGCCACGGCGTGCACGTGTGCGACGTGCGCCCAGGCGTGGCAGAGGCCTTCGCACGCGAAGGCGGCACGGCCTGCGCGAGCGTGGCCGAGCTCGCCGCAGCCTGCGACGTCGTGGTGAGCGTCGTGGTGAACCTGCAGCAGACCGAGGACGTCCTCTTCGGTGCAGGCGGTGCGGCGGCCGCGATGCGCCCGGGCAGCCTCTTCGTGATGTGCTCCACCATCGACCCCAACGCCTCGGTGGCGCTCGAAGCCCGGCTCGAGGCGCTGGGGCTGCTGTACCTGGACGCGCCGATTTCCGGCGGCGCTGCGCGCGCAGCCGCCGGGCAGATCACGATGATGACGGCCGGCCGCCCCGAGGCCTATGCGAAGTGCGAGGGCGTGCTCGAGGCGATGGCCGCCAAGGTGTACCGGCTGGGCGACCGGGCCGGTGCGGGCAGCAAGGTGAAGATCATCAACCAGTTGCTGGCCGGCGTGCACATCGCCGCTGCTGCCGAGGCGATGGCCCTCGGGCTGCGCGAGGGGGTGGACGCAGCCGCCCTCTACGAGGTGATCACGCACAGCGCGGGCAACTCGTGGATGTTCGAGAACCGCATGGCGCACGTGCTCGCGGGCGACTACACGCCGCTGTCGGCGGTGGACATCTTCGTGAAGGACCTCGGCCTCGTGCTCGACACCGCGCGCGCGACGAAGTTCCCGCTGCCGCTGGCCTCCACCGCGCACCAGATGTTCATGCAGGCGTCGAGCGCCGGGCACGGGCGCGAGGACGACAGCGCGGTGATCAAGATCTTCCCGGGCATCACGCTGCCGCCTTCGAAGTGAGCCACCGCTTCGCGCGCGCTGCACGCCTGGCGCTGGGTGCGGCGCTCGTTGCCGGGTGTGCCCAGCACCCGCGCGGCGAGGCGGCCTTCGCCGCGTGGCGCGGGCACGCGCCGGAACACGCCGAGGCGGCCGGCGCGCTGGAGCGCCACCTCGTGCAGCAGGGTGTGCACGGCGTGCTGCCGCTGCACGCGCTGCTGCGCTCGGCCTCGTCGTGGCAGGACTGCGCTGCCGAGCCCTTTGCGGTGCCGCCGCCGGCCCAATGGTCCTCCGTGGTCCAGGTGCTCGCGCTGCTGCGCGAGCTGCGCGCGCGCGGCGTGGTGGGCGAGGTGGAGACCCACTCCGGCTACCGCGGCCCGGCCTTGAACACCTGCGCCGGCGGCGCGGCCGGCAGCGCCCACCTGCGCAGCTTCGCGCTCGACTTCACGACCCGCGACGGCACCGACCCCACCGAGCGGCTGTGTGCGTTCTGGCGCACGCACGGCCCGGCCTGGAACATGGGCCTGGGCCGCTACGCGAGCGGGCGGCTGCACATCGACACGGCGGGCTTTCGCACCTGGGGCACGGGCCCGGGGGGAGGCGCTTCGGGGTGCCGCGCGGCGCCGTGAGCCACCCGCGGTGCGCAGGCCGGTCCGCGCCCCTTCACTGTCCCTTGAAGAGCCCCTGGAAGTGGCGCGAGACGGGCAGCCGCTCGCTGCGCCCGCGCAGGCGCAGTTGCATGTTGTGCTCGTCCACGCGCACGGCGGCCTCGATGTGACGCTGCGCGACGATGACCGAGCGATGGACCTGCCAGAACTGCTGCGGGTCGAGCTGCACGAGCAGCTCCTTGAGCGGCGTGCGGATCAGCGCCTCGGCGTCCTGCGCGGACGCGCCCGGCGCGTCGGGGCTGCGCCAGACCACGCGCGTGTAGCGGGTGTCGGACTCGAAGTAGAGCACCTCGTCCACGCGGATCAGCCGCACCTCCTTGCCGAGGCCGGCCTGGATCACGGTCAGCGGGGCGGGGCGCTGTACCTGCGCGGCCAGCTGTGCCAGCAGGGCCTGCAGCGCGGCGGGGTCGGGGGCTGCGGCCGCGGTCGCCGTGGGGGCCGGTATCGCGCCCGCGCCCGTCCGCGCCACCGCCCCTGACGCGAGCCGCGCCTGCACCCGCTCCAGCGCCCGCGCGAGCCGGGCCGTGTCCACGGGCTTGAGCACGTAGTCCACCGCGCCGGCATCGAAGGCGGCCACCGCGTGGTCGGCCCATGCGGTGACGAAGACCACCTGCGCGCGTGCGCCGATGCGCTGCGCAACCTCGATGCCCGTGAGCCCAGGCATGCGGATGTCCAGCAGGCACACGGCAGGCTCGTGCTCGAGGAAGGCGTCCCAGGCGTCCACGCCGTTCACGCACGCGGCCACGCATTGCGCCTCCGGCCAGGCGCTGGTGAGCGCGGCGGCCAGTTGCGCGCGCGGCGCCTCCTCGTCATCGGCGATCAGCACGGTGGCGGCGGGTCTCATGAAGAAGCTCCGTTGGGCATGGGCAGCTGGGTCGGGCCGGTCGAAGGCCGGGCATCGGGCGCGGCCGGTGCCGAGTGCGGCCGGCTCGGCACGCTCCAGCGCATCAGCGCCGTGGTGCCGCGCGGCAGCGCGATCAGGTCCAGACGTGCCCGCTCGCCGAAATGGTGGACGAGCCGCTGCCGGCAGTTGGCCAGGCCCACCCCTTCCTGCCAGCCGGCAGCCAGGCCCACGCCATCGTCGTGCACCCGCACCGTCACCTCGCGGGCGACGGGGTCGGTCTGCGCCGACACGCTCACGCAGCCCCCGGCGAGCGCCGGGGCGAGGCCGTGCTCGACGGCGTTCTCCACGAGCGTGAGCAGCAGGCCGGGCGGCAGCTCGAGGCCCTGTAGTTCGCCCGGCACCTCGACGCGGCTGTGCAGCCGCTCGCCCAGCCGCGCCCGCATGATGGCCAGGTAGTGGCCGACCATCGTCACCTCCGCGCCCAGCGTGGTGCGCTCGTGCCCGAGCAGTTCGGTCGCGCCGCGCAGGAAGGCCGTGAGCTCGCGCAGCAGCGGGGAGGCGCGAGGGTCGCCCACGTCCACCCAGTGCTGCACGGCCGACAGCGTGTTGAAGATGAAGTGCGGGTGGATCTGCGCCTGCAGCAGCCGCAGCCGCGCCTCGGCCAGCTCGCGTGCGGTGGCGGCGCGTTCCTCTGCGGCGCGTGCGGCGGCGAGCTGTTGCTCGAGGCGGCGCCGGCGCACGGCGGCAATCCACCACTGCAGGCCGAAGATGGGCAAGCCGATGGCCAGCAGCGCCGCGCCGGGCAGCACCAGAACATGCAGCTCGGGCCAGCCCTTGGCAGCCCAGTCCCAGGTCGCGAGAAAGCCGGAGTAGGCGCCCGTCACGCCGCTCAGAAGCGTCCACCCGATCCCATTGCGCCACCACACCGATCGGCGCAAGGCCGTGAACCGGTCCGGCCAGAACCAGGCTTCGGCCACGTAGAACCAGAGCATGAGCGCCGCGACGAGGCTCACGACGGCAGCCCCGGCCAGGCTGAAGTTCGCGAAGCGCACGAGCACGGCGGACAGCGCAGGCAGGCCGATGAGCACCCCGAGCCACGCGGGCCAGCCGTGCCGGCTGTAGAGCCAGCAGTCCAGCCGCTCGGCCTCTGCGCGCTGCTCGGGCGGCATCTTGCGGTAGTACGGCTCGGCCCAACGCGCGTAACGGCGCTGCAGCCAGTTGCCTTCGGAAAGCGGCGGGAGTTCCATGGCGGCCACTGTAGGCCCAGGTGCGCCCGTCCGGGCCGCTCGTGCGGCGAATGGCAGGCTCGGCGCGGTGGATGGTGGCGTGGCCGGCCCGGATGCGGCCCAGGCGGGCGCGCGGCAGCCCGGCCTTCCGGGCTCTTCAGCCCCGTTCGGCCAGCGCCAGGCGCAGCCCGAGCAGCACGAAGAGGCCCCCGGCCGTGCGGCGGATCCACGTGCCGGCGCGCGCCCCCACGCCGGCCGCCCCCAGCCGTGCCGCGAGCCATGCGAGCAGCAGGCAGCACAGCGTGCTGTTGAGCGTGAAGACGGCGCCGAGCATCAGGAAGGCGAGGGGCTTGTTCGCCGCGGCCGGGTCGATGAAGGGCGGCACGAAGGCGATGAAGAAGAGCGCCACCTTCGGGTTGAGCACGTTCGTGAGGAAGCCCTGGGCGGCCACCGCGCGCAGCGAGGGTGGGTGGGGTGCGAGGCTTGCCTCGGGCGCGACGTCTTGCTGCGCAGGCTGGTGCCTGAGCAGCATCACGCCCAGGTAGACGAGGTAGGCCGCCCCGAGCAGCTTGAGCACCGTGAAGGCCGTGGCCGAGGCGGCCAGCAGCGCCGAGACGCCGAGCGCCGCTGCCAGCACGTGCACCGCGCAGCCTGCGCTCACCCCGAGCACCGCGGCCGCGCCGGCGCGCAGGCCGTGGGCCACGCTGCGCGAGGTGATGTAGAGCAGGTCTGCCCCCGGGGTGAGATTCAGCAGCAACCCCGAGACGATGAAGAGGCCGAGGTCGTGGACGCCGGGCATGGTCGCGCCTGTGCCCTCACAGTTGCAGCTGCATCAGCGCCCACACCAGCACCACGAGCTGCGTCAGGTTCATCGCGAGCGCCCCCGCGTGCACCCGACGAAAGTCCCGCACGGCCGTGGCGTCGCTCGACGCGATGCGCTGGCCCAGCGTGGCCATGGCCGGAACGACGCGCCGGCGCAGCGCCAGCACGGCCGCGCCGATGGCAGCCGCGCCGAGCGCGAAGGGCAGGCGCCCCCAGGCGGCGTAGCTCAGGCAGGCCCCGGCGGCGGAGTAGAGCGCCACCTGGTAGTAGACCTCGAAGAAGCGGCCGATGAAGCGCCCGTCCAGCGGCGTGTCGTGCTGCAGCACCAGCAGCGGCAGCCCGCCGAGCAGGAAGTAGGCGGTGATCACGAGCAGGGCCACCGTGAAGACGAGTGCGGGGTAGCCGGCGGGGGCCATAGGGTCGGGGAGGTCCGGGGGTGATCGGGGCGGGGATGGTGGGAGTCTAGGCCCTGACCTCGACCCACTTCATACGCCCCGCCGCGCCGCTTCGAATGCTCACGGCCGAGCGCGGGCAGCCGAAGTGCTGCGCCACGAGGGCGACGAGCTCCGCATTGGCCTGGCCGTCCACCGGGGGCGATTTCAGCTCGGCCAGCCAGGGCCCCGCTTCGGCGGGTGCGAGCCGGCTCCGGCGCGCGCGGGGCTTGACCTTGACCTGCAGGATCATTGGCGTGGTGCGTCGCTGTTCTCGCGGCCGGCGATCGGCGGGGCGCCCAGGTCGTCCACCCCCACCGTCTTGAAGTCCCCCGGCATCACCACCTCGAGCAGCTCGACATCGGGGCTGTGGCCGATTTCGCGGTGGCGGATGCCCGGGGGCTGGTGCACGTTCGAGGCCCCCTCAGGGCTTCCCGTCCCAGTAGTCGAGGTCCGGCCCGGCGCGGCCGATCATGCGCCATGCGCCATGCGCCATGCGCCCGGCGCACCCGGGCTCGCCTGGACGAGGAACTTGCCCGAGTCGGGGTACTCGCAGCCTTCCGGCTGCTCCATCGTGCTGATCGACAGGTACCTCAAGGGGGCGTCCGAGGTGTTGATGATCTGGTGCGGGTACTGCGGCCCGGCGGGGATGAAGACCACGTCGCCGGTGCGGATCGGCAGCCTCTCGCCGGCCACGCGCAAGGTGCCCTCGCCTTCCAGCACCACGAACATCTCCTCCTGCGCGTGGTGCAGGTGGTAGGGGCAGCCGCGCGTGCCGGGTGCGAGGATGTCCACCGACGCGCCGAGCTTGCGGGCGGCCGTGCCTGCGGCGAGGCGCGCCCCTGCGAGTCGTACAGCGGCGCACGCTGCATGCGCTCGAGCGCGACCTCGCCGGTGTTGCGGATGAGGAGTGCCGCGAGGGCGCGTGCGCGATCGCTCATCGGGGTCGTTCGGGCATGGGCACAAACATGCAGCAGCGCGGAGGGGGGATCTATGGGTAGCGGGCACCGCCGCGACGCGATGGCCTGCATCGCGTCAGTACGTGATCACCCGGTCCGCCTGCGCCGCGAGCCGCACGAGCACGTTGGGCATGCCGAACTCCGCGGGCTTGCCGGCGAGGTCCTGTTCGCCCATGCCGCGCGCCTTGGCGGACATGCCCGAGAGGTGAAAGCGCACGCCCTTGGCCACGAGGAAGGCGAGCGCAGCACGCGTGGGGTCGTCCGGGCCGCAGGTGACGTGGATCAGGAAACCGGGCATGAGGTGCTCCTGTTGCGGCAGTCGCGAGCCGTGAGTCGGGATACGGCTCACTCTGCCACCGCAGGGTCTGCCGTGCAACCTTCGCGCAGCGTGGGCGGGCGCCGCGCCCCTGCCCAGGCCTCACGCCTTGCGGCCCCGGCCTTTCGCCGAGCGGCGGCTCCAATAGGTGAACGCCTCCTCGTGGACCTCGAAGTCGAGGTCCTGCACGCGCGCCGTCAGCCGCTGCTGCACGTCGGCCACGGCGCGGTTGTAGATGGCCGGGCCGATCTCCTCGACGAAGAAGTTCAGCAGCGCCGAGGTCGCGACGTTGCCGAGTCGCTCCCCGAGATGCTCGTCGAGGTAGCGTTCGAGCGAGGCGAGCGCCTCAGCGTGGATGTCCGGGGGCAGTTCAAGGGCCATCGTCGGATGCAATCGTGTGGTGGCGTGCCCGGTAGCCTACCCGGCCAGCTCACGCGTGAGCTGCGCGGCGGGTACGTCGCGGCATCCGCTCGTGTCCTGCCCGGACCACAGCGGCGAGAAGGCGCCACTGCCCGCGCGCTCGGCCGCCGCGCGCAGCGGGGCCACGGCCGCGGTGGCTAGCGGGAAGGCCGGCGCCACCGCGCTGATCGGCCCGAGCTCTCGCATCAGGCGGTTCACGATGCCGCGCGCGGGGCGGCCGGTGTAGACGTTGGTCAGCGCCGTCACGCGCGGGTCGGTGCCCTCGGCGTCACCCTTGAGGGCGGCGCGGTGCACGGCGCTCGTCGTGGCCTCCGGGCACAGCAGATAGGCCGTGCCCACCTGCACGCCGGCCGCGCCGAGCGCGAGCGCCGTGGCCACCGCCTGCCGGCTCGCGATGCCGCCGGCGGCCACCACCGGCACCTCGAGCACGCCCACGAGCTGCGACACGAGAGGCAGGGTGCCCACCTGCGTGGCGATGTCGGTGTCGAGGAACATGCCGCGGTGGCCCCCGGCCTCCAGCCCTTGCGCGATTACCGCGTCCACGCCGCGGGCCTGCAGCCACAGCGCCTCCTCGACTGTGGTGGCGGAAGACAGCACCTTCGCGCCCCAGCTGCGCACGCGCTCGAGCAGCGCGGCCGAGGGCAGCCCGAAGTGAAAGCTCACCACCGGCGGCCGGAAGGCCTCGAGCACATCGGCCGCCACGTCGTCGAACGGCACGCGCGCGGGGCCGGGGGCCGGCGGCTGCGTGGCATCGAGGCCGAACTCGGCGCAGAAGGGCGCGAGCGCCTCCCGCCACGCCGCCTCGCGCGCGGCGTCGCGCGCGGGCGGGGTGTGGCAGAAGAAATTGACGTTGTAGGGTCGCGCGGTCTGGCGCCGGATGGCCGCGAGCTCCTCGTGCAGGGCCTCGGGGCCGAGCATGGCCGCGGGCAGCGAGCCCAGCCCCCCGGCGTTGCAGACCGCCACGGCCAGCGCACTGCCTTGCGAACCCGCCATCGGCGCCTGGATCAGCGGCAGCTCGATGCCCAGGAGGTGGGTCAGGCGGCGCGCGCCGGGCGGCGCCTGGGCTTGGGATAGCATGGCTGGAGTCTCCTGGGGTCTTTAGGCGGGCACGGCGGCGCGAGCATGCGTGACGTGGCATCGTCGACCAAGCCTCGCAACTTCACATCACGGCACTGCACACGATGTTCTCTTTTCTGGACCACTATTTCGAACGTCTCGCCGCCCTGCTGGCCACCTCCACATGCCGAGCCCGGGAGACGGCTGCCATGCGGCAGCAATCGGGCGACGTTCAACCCCGAGGATAGGACACGGTCGCGAGCGTTGATGCGCCTGCGGTGCGCAAACCTTGATCCGCTTCCGCGGCGATAGCACTGCGCCGCCGCGGGGCCTGGCCTCCCACAGCGGCGACGCATACTGCGGGCGAGGAGAAGCGTCATGTCATATCCCGAGCGCGCAGGGAGAGCCGCGGCTTTCGAGGGTCTGAGCGAGGGCCTGAGCGAGCGCCTGCGGCGCAACCGCCTGACCCGTCGCGACACGATGCGGCTGCTGGCCATGAGCAGCGCCACCGCGTCGGCGACCGCGGTGCTTCAGGGGTGTGCCACCTCTCCCGTGAGCGGGCAGCGGATCGTGGTGGGCATGAGCGAGTCGATGGAGCGCGCGGTCGATCGGGAACAGGCGCCGCACCAGTTCTCCGCCGACCTGGGCGCCGTCCAGGACGCGGCCGTCAACGCCTATGTGAGCGAGGTCGGCACGAGGCTGCGCGCCACGGTCCAGCGGCGCGACATGCCCTACAGCATGCGCGTCGTGAACGCCAATTACGTGAACGCCTACACCTTCCCGGGCGGCGCGATGGGCATCACCCGCGGGATCATGGTGGCCCTTCGCGACGAGTCGGAACTGGCCGCGCTGCTGGGCCATGAGCTGGGGCACGTGAACGCCCGCCACGCGGCGCAGCGCCAGGGCCAGGCGCTGATCGCGCAGGTGGCGCTCGTCGGGCTGGCCGCGGCGACCGAGAACTCCGACTGGGCACCCCTGATCGGCCTGGGCGCCCAGATCGGCGCCAGCGCGCTGCTGGCGAGCTACTCGAGGGCCAACGAGCGCGAGGCCGACGCCCTCGGTCAGCGCTACCTGGTGGAGGCCGGCTACCCGGCGCAAGGCATGGTGCGCCTGCACGAGCTGCTCATCGACGGCCACCAGCGGCAGCCCAATGTGCTGGAGACGATGTTCAGCTCGCACCCGATGAGCACCGAGCGGCGCGACACCGCGCGGCGCGATGCCGAGACGCTGTACGCCGCCAGCGCCCGTGCCCCTGCCGCGCGCGAGCGCTTCATGGACCGCACGGCCTCGCTGCGCGCGATCCAGCCGGTCATCGAGGCCTGCCAGCGCGGCGAGGCGGCCATGGCCCGCAAGGCTGCGTCGCAGGCCGAGGGGCACTTCGCGCAGGCGCTGCAGCTGGCCCCGCGCGACTACCCGGCGCTGCTGCGCATGGCGCAGTGCCAGCATGCCCTCGGGCGCAGCCAGGCCGCGCGCCGTTTCGTGCTCCAGGCGCGCGAGGCCTACCCCCAGGAGGCGCAGGCCATGAAGCTGGCCGCCACGCTCAAGCTGGGCCTGCGCGACCCGGCCGGGGCACTGGCCGAGCTCGAGGCTTTCGACCGCGCGCTGCCCGGGGACCCGGGCATCGTCTTCCTCAAGGGCGTCGCCTTCGAAGGCATGGGCCGCCGGCAGGCGGCGGGCCAGCAGTTCACGGCCTTCCTGCGGTCCAGCCCCAAGGGCGACTCGGCCCGTTATGCGGCGGACCGGCTCAAGGCCTGGGGCATGTTGCCCAGGTAGGCCTGCGCCGCAGGCCCGCGGCCGCAGCCCTGACGCGAGCGCAGGGGAAACCCCTAGCAAAGCCCGAGCGCCTGGAAGGGGCTGCTTCACTGCCCGCGGGAGCGGTCAGGTGGGCATGCCGACAATCTTCTCCTGCTGCACCATCCAGGAGGCTTCCTTGCAGAACCATCATCCGACCCGTGCACTCCGACAAGGCGCGCTGGTCGCGCTTGCCGCCGTCGCCGCCATCCTCGCAGGCTGCGCTTCGCAGCCCCCCGCGCCGCCGTCCATCTCGCCCGTGGTGACCGCGCCGGTGCAACTCGCCTGGCAGCAGGGCCGCGCGCCGGCTCAGGCAAGCTCCACGCTCGCACCGCTGGCCGGCAAGCTGACCGTCACGCCGCCCGAGCAGATCCCGCTGGACAAGCTCAAGGTGCCGGCCGGCTTCAAGCTTGAACTCTGGGCACACGGGCTGCCCGGCGGCCGCGCGATGGCTCGTGCCGACAACGGCAAGATCTACGTGGGCACGCGCGGGATCGGCCGTGTGTACGAGATCACCGACAACGGCGGCCAGCGCACCGTGCGCACGGTCGTCGACAAGCTCACGCAGCCTGCCGGCGTGGCCGTGCGTGGCAACACCCTGTACGTGTTCGCCATCGACAAGGTGCTGCGCTTCGACGACATCGCCACCAACCCCAATGTCGCGCCGGTGGACATGACCCGCGCGTTCAACCTGCCGCCCGAGCAGCACCACAACTGGAAGTACGTCGCCTTCGGCCCCGACGGCAAGCTGTACGTGCCGTTCGGTGCGCCATGCAACATCTGCGTCCCCGGGCAGGAGTACGCGCAGATTCGCCGCTACAACGCCGACGGCTCGGGCATGGAAGTGATCGCCCGCGGCGTGCGCAACACGGTGGGCTTCGACTGGCATCCGGTCACCAAGGAGCTGTGGTTCACCGACCACGGCCGCGACTGGATGGGGGACGACACGCCCGATGACGAGCTCAACCGCATGAGCAGGACGGGCCTGGACTTCGGCTTCCCCTACTGCCATGCGAGCGGGGTGCCCGACCGCGACATCGTGAAGGCCAACCCGTGCGCGGGGGTCACCTTGCCGGTGGCCAACATGGGGCCGCATGCGGCCGTGATGGGCCTGAAGTTCTACACCGGCAAGATGTTCCCGGCCCAGTACAACAACGCGATGTTCGTGGCGCGCAAGGGCTCCTGGAACCGCACCAAGAAGCTGGGTTTCGACGTGGTGGCGGTGACGGCCGATCCCGACGGTCGCAACGCGAAGATCACGCCGTTCCTCACCGGCTTTCTCAATCCGGACGACTCCTTCAACGGCCGGCCCGCCTACATCCACCAGCAACCCGACGGCTCGCTGTTGATCTCCGACGAACAACTCGGTGCGATCTATCGGGTGTCCTACGCGCGCTGAGCATGCACCTGCCTGAGGTCAAGGCCGTCGCCCGCCAGGCGGCGGCCTTTTTCATGGTACTGGGCATGGCTGCGGCACACGCACAGAGCCCTGCGCAATCCATCACCGGCAGCGCGTCCCCGCCCGCGCGCCTGGCGCTGTGCGCAGCCTGCCATGGCGCCGATGGCAACTCGACGCTGGCCCTCAGCCCTTCGCTGGCTGGGCAGCCGAAGGTGTTCCTGGAGAACACGCTGATCCTCATCCGGGAGGGGCTGCGCCCGATCGCGGCCATGAAGGGGCTGCTCGACGGCGTGAGCGATGCCGAGATCGTGGCGCTGTCCGATCACTACAGTCGCCAGGCCGTGCGCGCGGAAGGGGCGCCACGGGATGAAGCCGCGTTTCGCCGCGGCGAGACGTTGGCTTCACGCAACCTGTGTGGCACCTGCCACCTGCCGACCTACGCGGGCCAGCAGCAGATGCCGCGTCTGGCGGGCCAGCGCGCGGACTACCTCGCGCAGTCGATGCGTGAGTTCCGCGACAACCGGACCCAGGGCCGAGACACGCAGATGAACGGCGTGCTGCGCGGCTACAGCGACCGCGACATCGACGACCTCGCCCATTACTTCGCCCAGTTGCGTTGACGGCCGGATGCGAGACGGCCCGGACGGTGCCGGCGAACATCCACGCCTTGCGCCCCCGGTGTCGACGGGTGTCTCAACGGCCCGTCATGCCGCGATGGCGCGCTTGGCGTCGACCGTGACACGGTTGCGCCCTTCGTGCTTGCTGCGGTAGAGGGCGCGGTCGGCCCGCGTCGTCGCGCTCAGCAGGTCGTGGTCGTCATCGACCTCGGCGATGCCGAAGGACATCGTCACGTCGAGTAGGCGGCCGCCGATGTCGATGTGCTCCGCGGCCACCGCCTGGCGAAGCCGCTCGGCCACCTCGTACGCGTTGCGGCAGTCGCAGGCCGGCAGCAGCGCCAGGAATTCCTCGCCGCCCCAGCGCGCCAGCACGTCGCAGTCGCGCAGGCCCTCACGCAGCATCGCGGCCAGGCGCACCAGGACTTTGTCGCCGGCGTCGTGGCCGAACTCGTCGTTGATCCGCTTGAAGAAATCCACGTCGGCCAGCACCAGGGAGATCGGCTCGCCGCTGCGCTTCATCCGGCCCAGTTCAGCCGCGGCACGCACGTGGAACTGGGCGCGGTTGGCGAGCCCGGTCAGCGGGTCGACCGTCGCCATCTGCAGCAGTTGACGCTCGGCGTCGACCACGCGCACACGGTAGTAGGCGGCCACCGCGTAGAACATGCCGAACACCAGCACGATGTTCACCCACATGGCAATGCCGGTCTGCAGTGGCGGCAGCGGGCGCAGCGGGCCGAGCCAGGCACACACGGCATACAGCGCAGCGTAGGCGACCAGCACCGCGCCCGTCAGCGGCAGTGCACGACGCGGCGGCGTCCCGATGACCAGGAGTGGAATGGACAACATCATCAGGAAGTAATGGAAGCCGCTGTCCCACCCGAGGAGCAGCGAACCGATCACCGTGTGGCCGATCGCCTCGATCCAGATCAGCGCCGCGGCCAGCAGGTTGCGGCGCCGCTCCAGCAGCCATCGAGCTGCGACGTAAAGCGCGATGCTGACGACGCTCAGCCCAACGAGCGGCAACGAACCTAGCGCCGCGTACAGCAAGACCCAGCCGACATTGATGCCGCCCGCGATGACGACCACGCGCTTCAGCATGATCCAGTAAGCGGCGCCGGACAGGCGACGGCGCGGCTGCGTCAGCGCGTTCTCGGCCATGTGGTCGGTGCCGTCATCGCCCGCGCCGCGGACGAAGCTGCAGGCCCCGGAGCGCTGGACAAGCAGCCGGAGCGCATACCGGCTTGAGCTGTCGCAACGGGGATGCCTGCTCGCATGACGATATGGTGGGGCGTGTGCGGCCAGGCGTGGAGCCAACCGACGCGCGGCAGCGGGTGGCGGCTGGGCCGTAATGTAGCGGGGGCCGGGCGACGTACGCTGGTGCAGGCCCGGTTGAGCGTGAGGTCAGGCCGCATCGCGCACGGTCCGCATGAACGAATCGAGCTTGGCCATGTCCAGTCGCCCGTCCGTCCTGACCCCTGAGCACAGGTCGAGGCCAAACGGGCGAACGTGCCTGATCGCTTGGGTCACGTTCGTCGAGCGCAGGCCGCCGGCAAGAAAGACGGGGAGCTTCACTCCCGTGCAGATGCTTCGGCTCACGTCCCAGTCATGAACACGCCCGGTTCCACCAAGCTCCTTGACGTGGAGACTTGGATTGCCGGAGTCGAGCAACAAGGCATCCACGAGACTCTCGAGACTCTTCGCCTCGTCCAACGAGGACTCGCCCAACACGTGAACGACCTGGACCAGCTTCACGTGCGGAAGTTTACGTCTCAGTCTTCGGAGCTCGACGGGCGAGACGGAGTCCACCATCTGCAACGTCGTGGTGCCGCAGACGGCATGCTGCTCGGCAATGGCGTCGGCGTCCTGCCTGGCGGTGAGCAGAAATGTCGAGATCGGCGGGGGTACCGACCGAGCGATTTCCGAGATCAAGTCATCCGGTATGACACCCGGCCCGCTCGGCATGTCGGAGACGAGCCCAAGTGCAGCCGCGCCATGGAGGACGGCGTGGCGAGCCTCTTCGATGCTCGATATGCAGCAGATCTTGACCCGCGGGGACATGGTGGCTCTCACGGGGGCGTGAGGTGGACCATCGAGGTGGCTCGCATGACGGAATGCAAGGCGAAGCCTATGGGCAACGATAGGGAATGGCGGTGTGCCGGATTCGGCTCATGACGAGCGGACTGACGTGTCAGTCACCCGGCCCCGACAGAGTAGCGCAGCCAAACAGGAATGAGATGATGCTCTGCACAGTCACGCCGGAGCGCGCCCGGTTCGACGAGGTGTTAGGCCTCAGTTCACGGCGCAGAGTAGAACTTCGTGCAATTCTGGCGCATGCTAGGCACTGGTTATCTGAGCCACTCGAGGACTGGCAAAGACACGGCCGAAATAGTCAGCAGCAGGGTTTGGCTCCAGGATGCCTGGAAGTGGGGAGTGCAGAGCCGTACGTAGAACAGGAACACAAGGAACGGCCAGAGGCCGAACAGAGATACGGTTCTGCTTTGGAAGGCTTCCATGGGGCCTGCTTCGTGGGTTAGCCAAACATAGGCGACCCCCGTCCAGCAGAGTAAGGCAGTCGTCAGTACGACCCACCCCTGTGGTGTAAAGAGGAGAGGGCCTCGTAGTAGCGAGACCACCGATGAGCGTTCGTAGTCCATGCGCAGGGAAGAGGTTGCAAAGGTCTCGGCGTTTGGTCTGAGGCCTAACGTGAAGCTGACCGGCGTGCGGCAGCGTGCGGCGACTGGGCCAGAATGAAATGGGGCCCGGGCGACGAACGCTGTTGCACGTCCGGTTGAGCGTAGGGTTAGGGAAGATCTGCATAACCCCGTGCTGACCCGTCTTGCGTAAGGCCCGACGCGGCACGACGATAGCGAGCATGAAGCAGCTCGGACTTGGCCTGAACCTCTCGACGAAGAAGACCCGCAAACGCGAGTTCCTGGAAGAGATGGAACGCGTCGTACCGTGGGGCG
>JBDKFA010000030.1:0-9395 GCA_039798945.1 Pseudomonadota bacterium | reverse complement strand
GATGTCCTTGCCGATGAAGTGGATCTGCTCCACGGCGGGGTCGGCCAGGTAGGCGTCCATGTCCAGGCCGAGCTTGGCGAAGCGGTTTTTCAGCGACGCCAGGTAGCCCACCGGCGCGTCCAGCCAGACGTAGAAGTACTTGCCCGGCGCGTCGGGGATCTCGATGCCGAAGTACGGCGCGTCGCGGCTGATGTCCCAGTCGCCCAGGCCGCCCGTCCCATCCTCAGAGGGCGTGAACCACTCCTTGATCTTGTTCAGCACCTCGGGCTGCAGCCGGCCGGGGGTTTGCGTCCAGCCCTGCAGGAACTCGATCACGCGCGGCTCGGACAGGCGGAAGAAGAAGTGCGTGCTCGTGCGCAGCTCGGGCGCCGCGCAGGACAGCGCCGAGTACGGGTTCTTCAGCTCGGTGGGGGCGTAGACGGCGCCGCAGACCTCGCAGTTGTCGCCGTACTGGTCCTTCGCTCCGCACTTCGGACACTCGCCCTTGATGAAGCGGTCGGGCAGGAACATGCCCTTGGCGGGGTCAAAGAACTGCTCGATCGTGCGCTCGGCCACCAGGCCCTGCTCGCGCAGGCGGCGGTAGATGTCCTGGGCGAGCGCGTGGTTCTCCGGCGCGTCGGTGGAGTGCCAGTGGTCGAAGGCGATGTGAAAGCCGTCGAGGTAGGCCCGCCGCCCGGCGGCGATCGCGGCCACGAACTGCTGCGGCGTCTGGCCCGCCTTCTCGGCGGCGATCATGATCGGCGCGCCGTGCGCGTCGTCGGCGCAGACGAAGTTCACCGCGTGGCCGCGCATGCGCTGGAAGCGCACCCAGATGTCGGCCTGGATGTACTCCATGATGTGGCCGACGTGGAATGGGCCGTTGGCGTAGGGCAGCGCGGTGGTGACGAAGAGCTGGCGGGTCATCCCGGGATTCTAGGGACAACCCTGGCGTGGCATGGCCCTGGCTGGGACGGGCAGACGTCGCCCCCTATAGACTGATCGGTTTTCCTCGTCACCCGCAACCATGAGTCCCTCCGAAAGCGCCCTGGCCGCTGCGCTGAGCAGCGTCATCGACCCCCAGACCGGGCGCGACTTCGTCTCCACCCGGCAGCTGCGCAACCTGCGCATCGACGGCGGCCGCGTGCACTTCGACATCGAGCTGGGCTATCCCGCGCGCAGCCGGGTCGATGGCCTGCGCCAGGCGCTGACCGCTGCCGCCCGTGCGGTGCCGGGGGTGGAGGACGTGAGCGTGAACATCGGCTGGAAGATCACCGCGCACGCGGTGCAGCGCGGCGTGGCGCTGCTGCCAGGCGTGAAGAACGTGATCGCGGTGGCGTCCGGCAAGGGCGGTGTGGGCAAGAGCACGACCACCGCCAACCTCGCCCTTGCCCTGGCTGCCGAGGGCGCCCGGGTGGGCATCCTGGACGCCGACATTTACGGCCCGAGCCAGCCGATGATGATGGGCATCGACGGCCGCCCCGAGAGCGAGGACGGCAAGACGATGAACCCGCTCGTCAACCACGGCGTGCAGGTGATGTCGATCGGCTTCCTCGTGAAGGAGGACCAGGCGATGATCTGGCGCGGCCCGATGGCCACGCAGGCGCTGGACCAGCTGCTGCGCCAGACCAACTGGGACGAGCTGGACTACCTGCTCGTGGACATGCCCCCGGGCACCGGCGACATCGCGCTCACGCTGTCGCAGCGAGTGCCCCTCACGGGCGCGGTGATCGTGACGACACCGCAGGACATCGCCCTCATCGACGCGCGCAAGGGCATCAACATGTTCGAGAAGGTGGGCGTGCCCATCCTCGGCATCGTCGAGAACATGGCGGTGTACTGCTGCCCGAACTGCGGCCACGTGGAGCACATCTTCGGCAGCGGTGGCGCGGCGCGCATGGCCGCGCAGTACAGGGTGGAGGTGCTCGGTGCGCTGCCGCTGAACCTGTCCATCCGCGAGCAGGCCGATGCCGGGCGTCCCACCGTCGTGGCCGAGCCCGACTCGGAAATCGCGGCCCTCTACAAGGCGGTGGCGCGCACGGTCGCGGTGAAAGTGGCGCAGAAGGCCAAGGACTTCAGTGCGAAGTTCCCGACGATCACGGTCAGCAAGGACACCTGAGCGCCGGGCTGCGATCCCTTCGGCGAATCAAAGCCTTTCGTGAAATTCATTGGACGCTGCGCGCGTCGGGCGCGATCATGGGCGGTCGCCCCCTACCGTTGTCACCCGCCGTGCCCTCGACGCCCGCCCGCCCCGTCATCCCGATCCAGGTCGAGCCGCCTGCGGCTGCCAACGGGCCCGCAGCCGGGCCTTCGCGAGGCCGGCGACGCCAGGCGCCCAAAGGCCGCCGCGTCGACCCGGCCGCGCGCGAGGCGCTGCGCACGCTGCTCGGCGACGGGCGGCTGCGGCGCGACCTGCTGATCGAATACCTGCATCGGCTGAACGACCACCACGGCCAGCTCGGCACGCCGCACCTGGCGGCGCTGGCCGAGCGCATGGGCCTGTCGCAGACCGAGGTCTACGAGGTCGCGAGCTTCTATCACCATTTCGAGATCGTGCGCGAGCGCGCGGACGGCACGCTGCCCGAGGCGCCGACCCTCACCGTGCGCGTGTGCGACGGCCTCGCGTGCGAGCTCGCGGGCGCACGAGGCCTGCTCGAACGTCTGCCGGCCCTCCTCGGCGCCGAGGTGCGCGTGGTGAGCGCGCCGTGCATCGGCCGCTGCGAGGCGGCGCCGGCCGTGCACGTGCACCAGCACCCGGTGGGCGCGGCCACGATCGAGGCCGTGCAGGCGGCCGTGCGGTCCGGCACGCGGCACGAGGTGGTGCAGGGCGCCCTCGGGCTCGAGGCCTACCGCGCCGGCGGTGGTTATGCGCTGCTGCAGGCGTGCCTCGCGGGTGAACGCACGGCCGAGGAACTCATCGCCGAGCTCGAGCACGCCGGCCTGCGCGGCCTCGGTGGTGCGGGCTTTCCGGCCGGGCGCAAGTGGCGCCTCGTGCGCGCGCAGCCGGCGCCGCGCCTGATGGCCGTGAACATCGACGAAGGCGAGCCCGGCACCTTCAAGGACCGCCACTACCTCGAGCGCGACCCGCACCGCTTTCTCGAGGGCATGCTCGTGGCCGCCTGGGCCGTGGGCATCGACGCGATCTGGATCTACCTGCGCGACGAGTACCACGGCCTGCGCGCGATGCTCGAGGCCGAGCTCGAGCGGCTGCGCGCTGCACCGCCCGTGGCGGCCGCGGGCTGGGCGCTGCCGCACATCGAGCTGCGCCGAGGCGCGGGGGCCTACATCTGCGGCGAAGAGTCCGCGATGATCGAGTCCATCGAGGGCAAGCGCGGCATGCCGCGGCTGCGCCCGCCCTATGTGGCCGAGGTCGGCCTGTTCGGGCGGCCCACGCTCGAGCACAACTTCGAGACGCTCTACTGGGTGCGCGAGATCGTCGAGCGCGGCGCGAGCTGGTTCGCCTCGCAGGGGCGGCATGGCCGCAAGGGCCTGCGCAGCTTCAGCGTGAGCGGGCGCGTGCGCGAGCCGGGTGTCAAGCTCGCGCCCGCCGGCATCACGCTGCGCGAGCTGGTGGACGAATACTGCGGCGGCATGCTGCCCGGCCACGAGCTTTACGGCTACCTGCCGGGCGGCGCCTCCGGAGGCATCCTGCCCGCCCGCCTGGCCGACGTACCGCTGGACTTCGACACGCTGCAGCCGCACGGCTGCTTCATCGGCTCGGCCGCCGTCATCGTGCTCTCGCGCAGTGCCACGCACGTGGACCGTGCGACGGACGCCGCGCGCAACGTGATGCGCTTCTTCGAGCACGAGTCCTGCGGCCAGTGCACGCCTTGCCGGGCCGGCACCGCGAAGGCGGCGGCGCTGATGGACGCGCCCCGCTGGGACGTGCCGCTGCTCACCGAGCTCTCGCAGGTGATGCGCGACGCGTCGATCTGCGGCCTGGGCCAGGCGGCGCCGAACGCGCCGGACTGTGTCGTGCGCTACTTTCCGGAGGAACTCTCGTGAGCGCCATCCTCAGCGCCCCGCTGCCCGTCGGCCTGATGCCCTCCACCCCCGCGCCGGCACGCACCGTGTCGCTCCGGCTGGACGGCCGCACCGTACAGGCCCGCACCGACGAGACGCTCTGGGAGGTCGCCCGCCGCGAGGGCGTGCAGATCCCGCACCTGTGCCACACCGAGGGTCTCGAGCCGGCCGGCAACTGCCGTGCGTGTGTGGTGGAAGTGGAGGGCGAGCGCACGCTGGCCGCCTCGTGCTGCCGCCGCGCGGCCGAGGGGATGGCCGTGCACACGGCGAGCCCGCGTGCCCGCGCCTCGCAGCGCCTCGTGCTCGAGCTGCTGGTGTCCGACATGCCCGAGGAGGGCCACGCCACCACGCACGAAGTGCGCGAGTGGGCGCAGGCGCTGGGCGTGGGCCCGGCGCGCTTTGCCGCGCGCGAGCAGCCTGCGGCCGACCGCTCCCACCCGGCGATCGCCGTGAACCTGGACGCGTGCATCCAGTGCACGCGCTGCCTGCGCGCCTGCCGCGACGTGCAGGGAAACGACGTCATCGGCCTGGCCGGCCGCGGTAGCCACGCGCGCATCGTCTTCGACATGGAAGACGCGATGGGGGCTTCCACCTGTGTGGCCTGCGGCGAGTGCGTGCAGGCCTGCCCGACCGGTGCGCTCGCGCCGGCGCGTGGGGCCGGCACCGTGGTGGCCGACCGCGAGGTCGCGAGCCTGTGCCCGTACTGCGGCGTGGGCTGCCAGGTCACCTACCACGTGAAAGACGACGCGATCGTCCGCGCCGAGGGCCGCCACGGCCCGGCCAACGAGGGCCGGCTGT
This sequence comes from Pseudomonadota bacterium, assembly GCA_039798945.1. Classification (GTDB taxonomy): domain Bacteria; phylum Pseudomonadota; class Gammaproteobacteria; order Burkholderiales; family Burkholderiaceae_C; genus Rubrivivax. The sequence continues at coordinate 4,598 of JBDKFA010000030.1, read as the reverse complement.
GCGTGAAGGGGCGCTTCGGCTTTGACTACCCGCGCCACCCGCAACGCCTGACGGTGCCGCTGATCCGCCGTGCCGACGCACCCAAAGACCCGACCCTGCAGCCCGACCCCGAGACCGCGCGCAGCTGGTTCCGCGAAGCGACATGGGAAGAGGCGCTGGTGGTGGCCGGCGGCGCGCTGCGCCGCATCCGCGACACGCACGGCCCGAAGGCGCTGGCCGGCTTCGGCTCGGCCAAGGGCAGCAACGAGGAGGCGTACCTCTTCCAGAAGCTCGTGCGGCTGGGCTTCGGCAGCAACAACGTCGACCACTGCACGCGGTTGTGCCACGCCTCGAGCGTGGCCGCGCTGCTGGAGGGCATCGGCTCGGGCGCGGTGAGCAACCCCGTGCGCGACGTCGAACAGGCCGAGCTCGTGGTCGTGATCGGTGCCAACCCCACGGTGAACCACCCGGTGGCCGCCACCTGGATCAAGAACGCGGTGCGCGAAGGTACGCGGCTCGTGGTGATGGACCCGCGCGGCGGCGAGCTCGTGCGCCACGCGTGGCGCCACCTGGCCTTCCGCCCGGACACCGACGTGGCGCTGCTCAACGCGATGCTGCACGTCATCGTCGAGGAGGGGCTGACCGATGCCGCCTTCATCGCCGCGCGTACCGAGGGCTTCGAGGCGCTGCGCGAGAACGTGCGCGGCTTCTCGCCCGAGGCGATGGCACCGGTGTGCGGGATTCCCGCCGAGACCATCCGCGAAGTCGCGCGCGCCTACGCCACGAGCCGCGCCTCGATCATCCTGTGGGGCATGGGCGTGAGCCAGCACGTGCACGGCACCGACAACGCGCGCTGCCTGATCGCACTCGCGCTCGCCACCGGCCAGATCGGCCGGCCCGGTACCGGGCTGCACCCGTTGCGCGGGCAGAACAACGTGCAGGGTGCGTCCGACGCCGGCCTGATCCCGATGATGTACCCCGACTACCACCGCGTGGGCGAGGAGGCCGCGCGTGCGCTCGTGGCGCGCGAGTGGGGGGTGAGTGCCCAGCGCCTGGACGCCGAGCCCGGCCTCACGGTGGTGGAAGTGATGAAGGCCGCGCTCGCCGGCACGCTGCGCGGCCTGTACGTGATGGGCGAGAACCCGGCCATGAGCGACCCCGACGCGAACCACGCGCGCGAGGCGATGGCCAGCCTCGAGATGCTCGTCGTGCAGGACCTCTTCCTCACCGAGACGGCGTGCCTCGCCGACGTGGTGCTGCCGGCCTCGGCCTTTCACGAGAAGCTCGGCACCTTCACCAACACCGACCGCCTGGTGCAACTTGCGCGGCCCGTGCTGCCGCTGCCCGGCCAGGCCCGGCAGGACCTGTGGATCGTCATCGCGATGGCGCGTGAGCTCGGCCTGGACTGGAGCGCCTACGGCGCCGAGCCTGCCGACTGCACGCGTGCGGTGCCGCTCGTCTTCGAGGAGATGCGCCGCGTGATGCCGAGCATCGCCGGCATCTCGTGGGCTCGGATGGCCGACGAGGGCGCCGTCACCTACCCCTGCGCGCACGAGGGCGACCCCGGCGAGCGCGTCGTCTTCACCGACCACTTCCCCACCGCCACTGGCCGCGCGCGTTTCGTGCCCGCGGACATCGTGCCCGCCGACGAGCGGCCCGATGCCGAGTACCCGCTGGTGCTCATCACGGGCCGCCAGCTCGAGCACTGGCACACCGGCAGCATGACGCGCCGCAGCGGTGTGCTCGACGCGATCGAGCCCGACCCCGTGGCCTTCCTGCACCCGCTGCAGCTCGAGCGCCTGGGCCTGGCCCCGGGAGAGCTGCTCACGCTGCAGACCCGCCGCGGCGAGGTGAGCCTGTGGGCACGCGCCGACGAGGGCACCCCCGAGGGCGTGGTGTTCGTGGCCTTCTGCTGGGCCGAAGCGGCGGTGAACCGCCTCACCAACCCCGCGCTCGACCCCGTGGCGAAGATTCCCGAGTTCAAGTACTGCGCGGTGCGTGTGGTGCCGGGAGGCGAGACGCCGCAGGCGGGGAGCCTGGGGGGTGGAGGGATCCTGCGGGCCGCGGGGCAGGGCTCACCTGCCTGAGTTTCGGGCCCGCAAGGGCATGCCGATGCCGGGAGCTGCCGCGACACCACCGGCAGGTGGCAGCGATGCGCGGGACGGCAGCCGCCCATTGAACCCGGGTCGGGTCACGCGACTCCCAGCCAGCCCCAGAGGGCGCGGCCGATCAGGCGGCCCGGCAGCAGCGTGAAGAGGCCCGTGATCACGAGGGCGCCCACGTACAGCGAGATCATGTTGATGCGGTGAGCCTTCACCCGGTGGGCGCGGGCGGCCAGCACGCCCGTGACCAGCGTGACCAGCGTGAACACCGACAGCCCGTGGATCCACGAGAACCCGCCCGGGCCGCGGATGGCGAAGGAGATGCCGGCCACCGTGGCCATGGAGAGCACCCAGACCCAGCCCAGCACGCGGTGGGCACGGTGCCCCTTGCGCGACTTCAGCAGCCAGGCGCCCAGCCCAACGGCCAAGAGCGCAGCGAGCGCGTGCACGACGATGACGGGGGTCCAGGAGTAGGAAGTGGGTGCCATGTGCGAAGGCTCGGGTGGAGGTGGCCCGTGCAGCCTGTTTAATTAGACGACGTCAATAATGTAGACTGGTATTTAGACGCCGTCAACCTGCCGGTGCCGCTGCCGGTGCTGACCAAGGACCCATGCCCACCCGACCCCGCGGACGCCCCAAGTCCGATCCCGACCGCGACCTGCGGGGCGACTTGCTGCGCACCGGTCGGATGCTGCTCGACGAAGGGGGCGTGGCGGCCCTGACGATGCGGGAACTGGCACGCCGCGCCGGTTGCACCCACCAGGCGCCTTACCACTACTTCGAAGACCGCGAGACGCTCCTCGCGGCCCTGGTGGTGGAGGGCTTCACGGAACTGGCACACCAGCTGCGCGCGGCCAACGATGTCGCACCGGCCCGGGGCGCGCGCGCCGCGCTGATCGCCTCGGGTCGCGCCTATGTCGAATTCGCGCTGGCGCAGCCCGGCGTATTCCGCGCCATGTTTCGCACCGACGTGTGCAACCCGCTGCGCTTTCCGGCGGTGCTGGCCGCAGGTGGTGCGGCGCACGCGGAGCTGGATCGCCTGAACGCAATCGCCCATGGGAACCAGGCCACGGCGGCCCGAGCCAGCATCCTGTGGGCCCACGTGCACGGCCTGGCCTGCCTGCTGATCGATGGCCCGCTGGCACTCGGCTTCGTGGGCCAGGCCGCTCGAACGCGTCACCTCGACGACGTGGCGAACACGTTTGCCGATTTGATGCAGGTGCACGGCGCGCCGCCTGGCACCTCGGGCCATCGCCGCCAGGCGGGCCGGCGGCCCGCGCCGTGAGGGAGTCCGGGAATCGGACCGCAGGCACCAGGTGATGGTCACGAGGCTAGGCGGCATTCCTCACCGGCACCGCACCCTCGGGCGGGAGTCGATCATCGCCTCCAGCAGCCTTCCATCACGGGGCCCGTCTGGCCCAGGTTCGACAGCGTCAGCGTGCCGCAGGGATCCTCGGCCTGCGAGGTGCCGGCACGCGGCACCGCCTGCAGGACGAAGCGGTTGGCCCACACGCTGAGCAGCGACAGGTCGTAGTAGGGGGCCGCAGCGCCCTTGGGCGAGGTCTTCAGGCCCGGCGGCAACTCGATGGGCGAGCCGGAGAGGTCCTGGTCGTCGCGCAGGCTGTCCATGGCCATGCGCTCCATGTAGTGCGCGGCCTCGGCGCGGCGCGTGCGCATGACGTGCCAGGCGATGACGTGCCAGGCGTAGTTGGGAAACGCGATCGAGGCGAGGATCGCCGCGATCGCCACGGCCACCAGCAACTCGAGCAGGGTGTAGCCGCGGGGCCTGCAGCCGTTGCGCATCTTCATGAGCCGGTGACCTCACGCCAGTTCACCCGTACCGACGGGTGTCTTGTCTGCAATGGACCCGTGAGTGTCTGGCCGCCTGCGGCCCGGGCACGCACGGTGATGATCTCCCCGGCCGTGGTGGTGACCTGCTCCGTGCCGTCGCCGCGGTCGGTGTACTGCACGGTCACGACGCTGCCGTCGCTGTAGGTGAGGGTGGTCACGACGCGGTTCGCGACGATGGCCGTGACCACCGACGTCACCTGCCGCGCCGGACTGCCCCCGAAGACGCCGTCGGTGGGGTCCGCCGACAGTGCCGCGCGTGTTTCCCCGCTGGCCGACGAGGACGGGTCCTGCGGGGGGGGAGGCGGTCCAGCCGTCCTGGCCACAGCACTTGCGGTTGTCGTGGTACCAGAAGAACGTGTACTCGGCCAGCACATAGCGGCGGAACTCGCTGCCCTCGCGGACGGTCCAGCCGAAGCGCGGGTTGAGGTCCACGCTGCGGTTCGGCCGCAGGGCCGAGGCCGGCGTGTGGCTGGCGATGAGCTGGACGGTGAGGGCGCCGTTGTGTCTCTCGCCGCTGGACACCCTTCCGGTGCTGGTGTCGCCGTTGTCATCCATGTCGTGCACGCAGCTGGTCTGGGAGGGCAGCTGCCCGGCGCGGGGCGCATCGCCATCCCCCCACCAGTCGCGCGCCTCGAAGGCGTCCAGCGGCACCGTCCACACCAGATG
>JBDKFA010000029.1:0-17092 GCA_039798945.1 Pseudomonadota bacterium | reverse complement strand
AGCACCTGGGCCAAGGCGTCGATCGTACGCTGTCCGGCAGAGTCGTTGTCCAGCGTGCCCGCCCGCAGCCGGTGGTCGAGCATCCGCGCATCGGGCAGGCGGCGCATGTAGACGGCCGCCTCCACCAGTGTCGGGCCGCCCTGCGGGGCCGGGACGAGCCGAAGCGCTCCTGCCTCGGCGTGCACCGTCCATACCCCGAGCACCACGCCAGGTGCGAGGCGTGCGTTCAGCCGTTCTTCTTCGCAGCAGTCGTGCAGCCGGGACTCGGGTGTGGAGAAGTCGAGCACCTCGGTGCACACCGGCTTCTTCAGCTTGAGCACGTGCCTCGGCGCGCGCAGCACCCACGACATGTGCGTCTGCAGCCTCTGCACCGGGCCGGGCTCGGGCGCCCACAGCACCCGGGCGGCGGGGGAGCACAGGAATTCCAGCGCGTGCACCGGTGAGATTGCAGCGTGCGCGGCGCGCCGGCGATTGCGCAGGCGCAGGGCACCCTGCCGACAGGCGCCCCAGGCTCAGGCCCATGGATGACCAACCGACCCCGCAGACCGTCCCTGTAGCGGCTGTAACGGCGCAGCGGGTCGCTCGCCCCGCGCCCGCAGCGGCCGCTGCGACCTGCTCCCCCACTCATGATCGGCTGCTGCTGCGCACGGGCGACACGTTGCTGCTGGTGGACCTGCAGCGCGACTTCCTGCCCGGCGGCAGCCTGCCGGTGGCTCTCGGCGACGAGGCGCTCGGCCGCGCGCGCGCCGCGCTCGAGACTTTCGTGCGGGCAAGGTTGACGGTCGCAGCCTCGCGCGACTGGCATCCGCCCGACCATTGCTCCTTCACCACTCGCGGCGGTCCGTGGCCAGCGCATGCAGTGGCGGGCACCGCGGGCGCGGACTTCGGCCCGGGTCTGGAACTGCCCGGCGGGACGTGCATCGTGTCCAAGGCCGTGCAGGCCTCGCGCGAGGCTTACTCGGCCTTCGACGGCACCGACCTCGGGCGCCAGCTCGACGCCGCGCGCACGCGGCGGCTCTTCGTCGCGGGCCTGGCCACCGACTGGTGCGTGCGCGCCACGGTGCTCGATGCGCTGGCGCTCGGCTACGAGGTGGTGCTGCTCGGCGACGCCATCGCTGCGGTGGATGCGCACCCGGGCGACGGTGCCCGTGCGCTGGCAGAGATGGTGCAAGCGGGCGCACGGCTCGCCGAGACGCGGGAGTTGGAGGAGGGGCCCGCGCCGCAGCCGCCCGCGGTGGCGTCGTCCCGCGCCGCGGCCGCTCGCAGCGCGACGGAGATGTCCACCGGATAGACCGGGGCGGTTGGTCGCGCCGACAGCCCGGGAGCAGCGGTCGGCTCCGTCGGCGTGGGCTGGCCCCCCGCTGCGCCAGGCGCATGCGCGGCGGTGCGCAGCCACACCGGCAGCGTGCGCATCGCCTGGACGTGCGCCGCCCGCACAGCCGCGAGGCTCGGGTGCGCCCGCACCAGGCGCCCTTCGCGCAGGCAGGGCTCGAGCAACGACGTCCAGCGCGTGGCGGGGCCTGTGCCGGAGGCTGGGGGCGGTTCGTCGGCCAGGCTCACCAGGTCGCGCCGCATCGTGCCTTCGCCATCCGTCTCGCGCCACACCTGCCGCTCGCCGGGCCAGGTGGCCTTGCCCGGCGAGCGCTTGCGCCGCGGCCGGCGCGCGTAGGCCTGCAGCTTGTAGACCATGTCCAGCGCCGGCACGTCGCGCGAGGTGGTGAGCGCCGTACCCACGCCGAAGCCGTCCAGGGGTGCCCCCGATGCCAGCAGCGCCTCGATGCGGTGCTCGTCCAGGTCGCCGCTCGCGAAGATGGTCACGTCGCCGGCTCCAGCCTCGTCCAGGATGCGGCGCGAGGCCCGCGCCAGGGCCAGCAGGTCGCCACTGTCCAGCCGCACCCCCGCGATCGCGCGGCCCTGCGGTGCGAGCTTGCGCGCGAGTGCGGCCACGCGGCCCACGCCGCGCAGCGTGTCGTAGGTGTCCACGAGCAGCGTCGGCCGCACCGGCCGCGTGTGCACGAAGGCCTCGAACGCCGTCGCCTCGTCGTCGTGCGCCTGCACGTAGCTGTGGGCCATCGTGCCGTACACCGGGATGCCCCACCTTCGGGCCGCCTCCACGGTGGCGGTGCCGTCGAAGCCGGCGAGGTAGGCTGCCCGCGCGCCGAGCACCGCCGCTTCCGCCCCGTGGGCTCGGCGCATGCCGAAGTCCACCAGCGTGCGGCCCTGCGCTGCCGCCACCACGCGCGCGGCCTTCGACGCCACGAGCGTCGACAGGTGCACCAGGTTCAACAACCGGCTCTCCACGACCTGCGCCTGTGGCAGCGGCGCGTGCACGCGCAGCAGCGGCTCGTCGGCGAACACGGGCGTGCCCTCGGGCACGGCGTCCACGTCGCCCGTGAAGCGGAACTCCCGCAGCCACTGCAGGGTGCGCGCGTGCAGGCCGGCGTGCTGCGCCAGCCAGTCGAGCTCGGCTTCCTCGAAGCGCAGCCGTTGCAGCCACTCGAGCGCAGGCTCGAGCCCGGCGGCCACGAGCACCGGGCGCCCGGGCGGCAGCCGCCGCACGAAGAGCTCGAACACCGCGGTGTCGTGCAGGCCCTCGGCCAGGTAGGCGTCGAGCATCGTGAACTGGTAGAGGTCGGTGACGAGCGCGTCCATGGCGCACGCTGGCCGAAGATCTGCTGCATGGCCATGAGCCTGCTCACGACGGTGGCAGGCACGCGTGCCGGCAATGCGTTCCCGTACCCGGGGTGCCCCGGGGATGGTCTAGTATCGATCACCATGGCTGAATCCTGGCTTCGTGAGCAGCGCCCGGTCCATGCCGCACACGCGTGGGCGCGCCGTGCCTTCGGCGGCTTGGCCGTGTGCGCCGCCCTCGGTGGCTGTGCCGCCTACGGTCCGGGCGAACTGAGCCCCGGCATGCCGCGTGCAGCGGTGGAGGCGTCCATGGGAGTGCCACGCCTGGCCTTGCCGCGGCCCGAAGGCGGTGTGCGGCTCGTGTACGCGCGTGGCCCGTTCGGCCGTGAGACCTACATGGTCGACCTGGACGCGACCGGACGGGTGCAGCGTTGGCACCAGGCGCTTGGCGAGGCCGCGTTTGCGGCCATCCCGATGGGGGGCACGCGCGAGGAGCTGCTGTTTCGGCTTGGCCCGCCTGCCGAGCAGCGTCCGGCGGGCCGCCTGCCCGGCGAGATCTGGTCCTGGCGCTATGCGAACAACGACTGCCTGTGGTTCCAGGCGGGCCTGGGAGCCGATGGGCGCTACGCCGGCGGCAGCTACGGCACCGACCCGCGCTGCGACACGAACGACCGGCAACCCTGAGTTCAGCCGAGCCGCACCGGCAGCGTGCGCAGCCCCCTGAAGCGCAACCGCGGGTCGCGTTGCGCGAGGCCGGCCGCCTCGAGCCTCGGAAAACGCGCCAGCAGCCGCCCGATCGCCACGCGCGCCTCCAGCCTCGCCACGTTCATGCCCGCGCACGCGTGCGCGCCGTGGCCGAAGGCCACGTGGGGGTTCGGCCGGCGCGAGACGTCCAGCCGGTCGGGCTCGGCGAAGACGGCGGGGTCGCGGTTGGCGCCGCCGATGGCCATCGTGACGAAGGTGCCCGCGTGCACCGTGCCGCTGGGCAGCTCGATCGCGGCCGTGGCCAGCCGGTTGTTCAACTGCAGCGGGCTTTCGTAGCGGAGCAGCTCTTCCACCGCGGTGGGCAGCAGCGAGGGGTCCGCCACGAGCCGCTCGAGCTCGCTGCGGTGGGCGAGCAGCGCGTGCAGCCCGTTGCCGATGAGGTTGGTCGTCGTCTCGTGGCCGGCGTTGAGCAGGAAGATGCAGTTGTGCAGCAGCTCGTGCTCGGTCAACCGCGCGCCGTCGTGCTCGCCGTGCAGCAGCCGGGTCAGCACGTCCACCTCCGGGTCCCCAGGGTGCACACGGCGCTGTGCGACGAGCTCGTGCAGGTACTCGAGGAAGGCGCTCACCGCGGCATTGGCACGCGCCAGCACCTCGGCCGAAGGGGCGGGTTCGAGTGCGGAGAGAATGTCGAGTGACCAGCCCTGCAGCGGCCCGCGCTCCTCGGTGGGTACGTCCAGCAGGTTGCCGATCACCTCCACCGGTATGCGGGCGGCGAAGTCGCCGATCAGGTCCGGTGCGGGCAGCCCGGCCAGCCGCTCCAGCAGCGTGTCCACGAGCACGACCAGCCCGGGCTCCATGCGCGCGATCGCGCGCTGGTTCAGCGCCCCCATCATCAGCCGTCGCACGCGCGTGTGCAGCGGCGGGTCGCTGAAGACGAGGCTCGTCGTGTGGTGCTCGAAGGCCGGCGTGCCCACGCCGAGCTTCGGGCCGAACTCCTCGCGCTTGTCCGAGCTCGCGTGCGCGCTGCGGTAGACGGCCGAGACGTCGTCGTGGCGTGTGAGCAGCACCGAGCGTTCCCCGAGCGGGTGCAGCGGCGCGTGCCGCCGCAGCTCGGCGTAGAAGGGGTAGGGGTGCTCGGTAAACCCCGCGGGAGGTTCGGTCAGCCGGAAGGTGGGAAGCCACGCCGGCAGCGCGTCGGCTCGAGCGTTCGCAGAGGTGTCGTGCATCGCGGGTCGGTGTCGCGTTCGAGGGCCGCCGGCGCAGCCGCCTCGGAGGCTGGCCGGCCCCGCAGCATACGCGCGGCCGCGGCCACCAGCGGCCACCAGCCGCTACCATCGGTGCCCATGTTCACCGGAATCGTCCAGGGCGTGGCCACCGTGCGCGCGCTCACCGACCGCCCGGGCCTGCGCAGTTTCACGCTGCAGCTGCCCGAAGGTTTCACGCAAGGCTTGGAGGTCGGCGCCAGTGTCGCCGTGGACGGCGTGTGCCTGACGGCCACCACCGTGCACGCCGGCGACGCCGCCGACTTCGACGTGATGCAGCAGACGCTCACCCTCACCACGCTTGGCGGCCTGGGCTTGGGCAGCGCGGTGAACGTCGAGCGCGCCGCGCGCGACGGTGCGGAGATCGGCGGCCACCCGCTGTCCGGCCACGTCGACTGCCTGGCGCGCCTGGCCGAGTTGCGCACGCCCGACAACAACCGCGTGCTGCGCATCGCGCTGCCCGCCCCGTGGATGCGCTACGTGTTCGCCAAGGGCTACATCGCCGTCAATGGCGCGAGCCTCACCGTGGCCGAGGCCGCGCGCGAACCGGGTGGGGCAGGGTGGTTCGAGGTCTGGCTGATCCCCGAGACGCTGCGCATGACCACCTTCGGCGCCAAAGGCGTGGGCGATGTGCTGCACGTGGAAATCGACCGTTCCACCCAGGTGGTGGTGGACACCGTGCGCGACGCGCTCGCCGAGCGGCTGGGCCCGCTGCTGCCCGCGCTGGAGGCCTTCGCGCGCGAGCGCGGCATTGCGCTCGAGGAGTTCGGCGCGCCAGGCCGCCTCGGTGTCGAGGGGAGCGCTGCGCGCAGCAGGCCGCCCCGCCTCGAGGGGGACTGACCGGCCGGTACTCGCAGGGCGCCGTTCGGTTGCGCGCAGGGCCGATTCAGCCGTGCGCAGCCTCGAACTCGCGCATCCACGCCACGAGCGCGCGCACGCCCTCCACCGGCATCGCGTTGTAGATCGACGCGCGCATGCCGCCAACGAGGCGGTGCCCCTTGAGCTGCACGAGCCCGCGCGCCTGCGCGCCCGCGAGGAACTCGGCGTCGAGCGACGCGTCCTTCAGCTTGAAGGGCACGTTCATCAGGCTGCGGCAGGCCGGGTCCACCGGGCTCGAGAAGAGGGCGGAGCGGTCCAGGTAGCCGTACAGCAGCCCGGCCTTCTCGACGTTGCGCGCGTGCACGGCCGCGAGCCCGCCCTGGGCCTTCAGCCACTGGAACACGAGCCCGGCGATGTAGATCGCGTAGGTGGGCGGCGTGTTGTACATCGAGCCGTGCTCGGCGACGACGCCGTAGTCGAAGGCGGTCGGGCAGGCCGGGTGGGCGTGGCCGAGCAGGTCCTCGCGCACGATCACGATCGTCAGCCCGGCCGGGCCGATATTCTTCTGCGCGCCGGCGTAGATGAGCCCGAAGCGCGCCACCTCCACCGGGCGCGACAGGATGTCGCTGGACATGTCGGCCACCAGCGGCACCTCGCCGACCTCGGGCGTGAAGCCGTACTGCACGCCGCCGATGGTTTCGTTCGAGCAGATGTGCACGTAGGCGGCAGCCGGGTCCAGGCGCCAGCTCGCGCGCGGCGGGATCGTCGTGTAGGCGCTCGCCTCGCCCGAGGCGGCCACGTTCACCTGGGCATAGCGCCGCGCCTCCTGGATCGAGCGCCGGCTCCACTCGCCGGTGTCGACGAAATCGATGCTCGCCCGCCCGCGCAGCAGGTTCATCGGCACGATCGCGTTTTCGGCGATCGCCCCGCCCTGCATGAAGAGGATGCGGTGCGTCGGCGGCACCGCCAGCAGCTCGCGCAGGTCCGCCTCGGCCCGGGCGGCAATGCCCGTGAACTCGGGCCCGCGGTGGCTCATCTCCATCACCGACATGCCGCTGCCGTGCCAGTCGAGCATCTCCTCGGCGGCCTGGCGCAGCACGGGTTCGGGCAGCGCGGCCGGGCCGGCGCTGAAGTTGAAGACGCGGGTCATCGCAGGTTCCTGGCGAAGGTCGGACCTGGGATTATCGCGGCCTGGGCCGAGGAGAATCTCCCTTGCCGTGAAGGCATCCGGATGCGACGATCGCCATGGTCAACAGACTGCCCCCCTTCGAGGAGCCCTCACCATGCCCCAGCCGATGTTCGACCAGGAAGCGCTGATCGCGATGTTCCAGAACGCGTCCTCCCGCAGCGGCACCCAGCTGCGCGAGGCCGCCTCGCAGGCGACGCTGCAGGCGCTGCAGGGCCGCGAGCTGACGCTCAAGAACATCCGCTCGGCGTTGAAGTCCGTTTCCGAGGCTGCGAGCCTGGGCGCGATGCAGAACACGCGTGCCGGGGTCGACCCCGAGAAACTGCTCGAGAAGGCCGTGGCAGGCATGGATGACGCGCTGCTCAAGGCCGTGGACGCGAACCGCGCGGCGCTGCAACAGTTTCTGGCCCAGGGCGCCGACCTGCGCGAGAAGCACCTGAAGAAGGCGCTGGACGACCTGGACAAGCTCGAGGACACGATGTTCGCCGCGCTGCGCAAGACGGCGCAGGGCGCGGGGGCACCGCTGGCTGGCGCCTGGGAGCAGGTGCTCGGCCGCATGCAGGCCGGCGGCACCGCTTCCGGGGCGCAGGCGGCGGCCACTGCCGAGCAGGCGCTGCAGCAGGCACAAGCCACGCTGCGGGCCGGCCGCACGGCCGGCCTGCGCGCTGCGCAGGCGCTGGCCGAGGGCTACGCAGCCATGGTCAGCGGCGTGCTCGTGGGCATGTCCGAGGCGCTCAAGCAGGGCGGCAAGCGCTGATGCTCCTCCTTTCCGTTTAACGTTTCCGTTCCTGTTCCCGGCATTCCCCCCATGCGTCCCGTCGTCATCTCCGGCTCCGGCCTGTACCGTCCCCCGCACGTCATCACCAACGCCGAGCTCGTCGAGGCCTTCAACGCCTACGCCGAGCGCCACAATGCCGAGCACGCGGCGGCCATCGCCACAGGCAAGCGCGAGGCCGTGCCGGCCTCGTCGGTGGAGTTCATCGAGAAGGCCTCGGGCATCCGGCAGCGCTACGTGCTCGACAAGCAGGGCGTGCTCGACCCTGCGCGCATGCGCCCGTACTTCGAGCCGCGCGGCGACGACGAGCTTTCGCTGATGGCCGAGATCGGCGTGGCCGCGGCGCGCGACGCACTCGCCGCGGCCGGCCGCCGCGGCGAAGAGGTGGACGCTGTGCTGTGCGCGGCGGCCAACATGCAGCGCGCCTACCCGGCGATGGCGGTGGAGATCCAGCAGGCCCTGGGTGCCGGCGGCTACGGCTTCGACATGAACGTGGCGTGTTCCTCGGCCACCTTCGGCATCGAGCAGGCGGTGAACGCGGTGCGCTGCGGCACGGCGCGCTGCGTGGTCGTGGTCAACCCCGAGATCACCTCGGCCCACCTCGAGTGGCGCGACCGCGACTGCCACTTCATCTTCGGTGACGTGTGCACGGCGGTGGTCGTCGAAGCCGCCGACACCGCCACCTCGGCCGACCGCTGGGAGGTGCTCGGCACGCGGCTCGTCACGCAGTTCTCCAACAACATCCGCAACAACGCGGGCTTCATGAACCGCTGCGAGGACACCGACCCCGACGCGCGCGACAAGACCTTCCGCCAGGAGGGTCGCAAGGTGTTCAAGGAAGTCGTGCCGATGGCCGCCGCGCACATCGAGCAGCACCTGGAGTCGCTCGGCATCGCCCCGGCCGAGGTGCGCCGCTACTGGCTGCACCAGGCCAACCTCGGCATGAACCAGCTCGTGATCAAGAAGCTCGTGGGCGGCGAGGCCGGCAGCGAACGCGCGCCGCTCGTGCTCGACCGCTACGCCAACACCGCCTCGGCCGGCTCGATCATCGCCTTCCACGAATACCACGCGGACATCGCCCCGGGCGAGCTCGGCGTGATCTGCTCCTTCGGGGCAGGCTACTCGATCGGCAGCGTCGTGCTGCGGCGGGTCTAGCGCGTGCCCGGCTTCACCTTCTTCTGGCACGACTACGAGACCTTCGGCCGCGAGCCCAGGCGCGACGGCCCGGCCCAGTTCGCGGGCGTGCGCACGGACGAGGCGCTGAACGAGGTGGGCGAGCCGGTGATGGCCTTCTGCCATCCGCCGCAGGACCGCCTGCCCGACCCCGAGAGCTGCCTGCTCACCGGCATCCTGCCGCAGCAATGCCTGGAGTCGGGCCTGCCCGAGCATGCGTTCGCGCGCGAGGTCGAACGCCACCTGGCGGTGCCCGGCACCGTGGGCGTGGGCTACAACAGCATCCGCTTCGACGACGAGGTCACGCGCTTCCTGATGTGGCGCAACCTGCGTGACCCCTACGCGCGCGAGTGGCGCAACGGCTGCGGCCGCTGGGACCTGCTGGACACCGTGCGCTGCGCCTGGGCCCTGCGCCCGGAGGGCATCGAGTGGCCGACCCACCCGGACGGCCGCCCGAGCTTCAAGCTCGAGCACCTGACGGCGGCCAACGGCCTGGCCCACGCGAACGCCCACGACGCGCTGTCGGACGTGCGCGCGACGATCGCGCTCGCCCGGCTCATCCGCGAGCGCAAGCGCCGGCTCTGGGACTTCTGCCTGCAGCTGCGCTCGAAGGACGCCGTACGCCAGGAACTGGTGATGGGCCGCCCCGTGCTGCACATCTCGGGGCAGTACCCGGTGGATCGGGGCTGCATGGCGGTGGTGTATCCGCTGGCGCCGCATCCGTCGAATCGCAACGAGGTGATCGTCTGGGACCTCGCGCAAGACCCGCAGCAGCTGATGGCGCTCGACGCCACCGCGATCCGCCAGCGCACCTTCGTGCGCGAAGCCGAGCTGCCCGAGGGCGTGAAGCGGCTGCCGCTGCGCACGATCCACCTCAACCGCTCGCCGGTCGTGATCGCCAACCTCGGCACCCTCGGGCGCGACCGCGCCGAGCGCTGGGGCATCGACCTCGAGGTCATCGGCCGGCACGCAACGGCTGCGGCAGCCATCGTCGGCGAGATGGCCGGCGTCTGGGCGGAGGTCTATGCCCAGCCCAGCGGGGCCGCGGCAGATGTCGATGAAGACCTGTACGGCGGCTTCGTCGGCGATGCCGACCGTGGGCGTCTGGAACGGCTGCTGGCCCTCTCGCCCGAGGAACTGGCGGGCCGCCGCCTCGGCTTCGACGACGCCCGGCTCGAGGAACTCGTGTTCCGCTACCGCGCGCGCAACTTCCCGAGCACGCTCGGCGAGGAGGAGAAGGCGCGCTGGGAGGCCCACCGCTGCGCGCGGCTGCACGAAGGCGAGGGCGGCGCCCTCACGCTCGGGGCTTTCCTCGAGCACGTGGACGCGCTCAGCGAGCACGCCGACGAGCGCGGCCAGGACATCCTCGGTGCCCTCGTCGAGTGGGCCGAGGCGATTGCGCCGGAGCACCGTTGAGCCCGGCCGCGATGCGCGTTGCCGACAGCCGCTACGCCTGGTGGCGCCTGGCGGCCACGCTCGCGCTGATGACACTCGGCAGCAGCGCGATGTACGTGGTGGCCGTGGTGCTGCCGCCGGTGCAGGCGGAGTTCGGCGTCGCGCGCTCGGACGCGTCGCTGCCCTACACGCTGCTGATGATCGGCTTCGGCATCGGTGGCGTGCTGATGGGGCGCCTGGCCGACCGCTTCGGCGTGATGGTGCCGGTGCTGGTTGGCGCGGCGGGCCTCGGGCTCGGCTACGCGGGTGCGGCGCTGGCGCCCGAGGTGCTCTCCTTTGCCCTCGTGCACGGCCTGCTGCTAGGGCTCCTCGGGAGTTCGGCCACCTTCGCTCCGCTGGTGGCCGACACCTCGCTGTGGTTCGTGCGCCGGCGCGGCATCGCGGTGGCGATCTGTGCGAGCGGCAACTACGTGGCCGGTGCCATCTGGCCGCCGATCGTGCAGGCGGTGGTCGAGGCCCACGGCTGGCGCACCGCCTACTT
Source organism: Pseudomonadota bacterium (assembly GCA_039798945.1). Lineage (GTDB taxonomy): Bacteria > Pseudomonadota > Gammaproteobacteria > Burkholderiales > Burkholderiaceae_C > Rubrivivax. Next base: position 6,605 of record JBDKFA010000029.1, on the reverse strand, counting down.
CGGCCTGGGTGCGCTGTGCGCGATCGCCATGCCCTTGCTCGCGCTGGCTCTGCGGCCACGCCCGCCTGCTGCGGCACCCGCCGTGGTCACCGCGCGCCGCACTGCGGTGCCCTCCGAGCGCCCCTTCGGCCTGTCGATGAACGGGGCGCAGGCGCTGCTGTGCGTGGCCGGCGTGGCCTGCTGCGTGGCGATGTCGATGCCGCAGGTGCACATCGTGGCCTACTGTGGCGACCTCGGCTACGGCGCTGCGCGCGGCGCCGAAATGCTCTCCCTGATGCTCTCCTGCGGCATCGCGAGCCGGCTGATCTCCGGCGCCATCTGCGACCGCATCGGCGGCCTGCGCACGCTGCTGCTGGGCTCGGTGCTGCAGGGCTTGGCGCTATTGCTGTTCATCCCCTTCGACTCGCTGACGTCGCTGTACCTGATCTCCGCGCTCTTTGGGCTCTTCCAGGGCGGCATCGTGCCGAGCTACGCCATCATCGTGCGCGAGTACTTCCCGCCGGCGCAGGCCGGCGCGCGCGTGGGCACGGTGCTGATGTGCACGCTCTTCGGCATGGCGCTGGGCGGCTGGATGTCGGGCAAGGTCTTCGACCTCACGGGTTCGTACACAGCCGCCTTCGTCAACGGCGTGGGCTGGAACCTGGTGAACCTGGCGATCGTGGTCGTGCTGCTGATGCGCGTGCGTGCGCGTCCGCCATCGACCGTAGCCGCCTGACTCCAGCAGGCCGCAGTCGAGCATCACCACCCGAGCGCGAGAGCCCCGATGACCCCGCCACCCGATTCGCCGTTCAAGAGCCGTTCGGGCCTCGTGCGCATCGCGCGCGCGGCGCGCTACTCGTGGCAGGGCCTGCAGGCCGCGTGGCGCCACGAGGCCGCTTTCCGGCAAGAGCTGGCGCTCGGCGTGCCGCTGCTCGTGCTCGCATGGTGGGGGGCGCCCACGGCGCAACAGGCGATGGCGCTCAGCGCCACCGTGCTGCTGGTGTGGATCGTGGAGATCCTGAACTCCGCCATCGAGGCGGTGTGCGACGCGCTCACCACCGAGGCCCACCCGCTGCTCGGGCGGGCGAAGGACCTCGGCAGTGCCGCCGTGATGCTCAGCCTGCTGTTGTGCGGGCTGAGCTACGCGGTGGTCTTCTGGCCCGTGCTCAGACCGTGACTTCCTTGGCCACCTCGGCGTACTCGCCGATCTGGTCGAAGTTCATGTAGCGGTACACCTTCGCGCCGTCGGCGTTGATCACGCCCATGTCGGCGTGGTACTCGGCCACCGTCGGCAGCCGCCCCAGGCGCGAGGCGATGGCCGCGAGCTCGGCGGAGGCGAGGAACACGTTCGTGTTCTTGCCCAGCCGGTTCGGGAAGTTGCGCGTGCTGGTGGAGACCACCGTCGCGCCTTCCTTCACCTGAGCCTGGTTGCCCATGCACAGGCTGCAGCCCGGCATCTCGGTGCGCGCCCCGGCGCTGCCGAAATTCGAATAGTGGCCTTCCTTGATGAGCTCGGACTGGTCCATCTTCGTCGGCGGCGCCACCCACAGCTTCACCGGGATGTCGCGCCGGCCCTCGAGCAGCTTGCTCGCGGCGCGGAAGTGGCCGATGTTGGTCATGCACGAGCCGATGAAGGCCTCGTCGATCTTCGTGTTCTGCACGACAGACAGCGGCTTGACGTCGTCCGGATCGTTCGGGCAGCACAAGAGCGGCTCGGTGATCTCGTTCATGTCGATCTCGATCACGGCCGCGTACTCGGCGTCGGCATCGCCCTCGAGCAGCTGCGGGTTGGCCAGCCACTCCTGCATGCGGCGGATGCGCCGCTCCAGGCTGCGCTTGTCCTGGTAGCCGTCGGCGATCATGTTCTTGAGCAGCACGATGTTGCTGTTCAGGTACTCGATGATCGGTTCCTTGTTCAGCTTGATCGTGCAGCCCGCGGCGCTGCGCTCGGCGGAGGCGTCGCTGAGCTCGAAGGCCTGCTCCACCTTCAGCTCGGGCAGCCCTTCGATTTCCAGGACGCGCCCGGAGAACACGTTCTTCTTGCCCGCCTTGGCCACCGTCAGCAGCCCGGCCTTGATCGCGTAGTAGGGGATCGCGTGCACGAGGTCGCGCAGCGTGATGCCCGGCTGCATCTGCCCCTTGAAGCGCACGAGCACGCTCTCGGGCATGTCCAGCGGCATCACGCCCGTGGCCGCACCGAAGGCCACCAGGCCCGAGCCGGCCGGGAAGCTGATGCCGATCGGAAAGCGCGTGTGGCTGTCGCCGCCCGTGCCCACGGTGTCGGGCAGCAGCATGCGGTTGAGCCAGCTGTGGATCACCCCGTCGCCCGGGCGCAGCGCGATGCCGCCGCGGTTGCTGATGAAGGCGGGCAGCTCGCGATGCGTCTTCACGTCCACCGGCTTCGGGTAGGCGGCGGTGTGGCAGAAGCTTTGCATCACGAGGTCGGCGCTGAAGCCCAGGCACGCCAGGTCCTTCAGCTCGTCGCGCGTCATGGGGCCGGTCGTGTCCTGGCTGCCTACGGAGGTCATCTTCGGCTCGCAGTAGGTGCCCGGGCGAATACCCTGGCCCTCCGGCAGCCCGCAGGCGCGGCCCACCATCTTCTGGGCCAGCGTGAAGCCCTTGGTCGAGGCAGCAGGCGCCTGCGGCAGCCGGAACGCGGTGCTCGCCGGCAGCCCCAGGAACTCGCGCGCCTTGGCCGTGAGCGAGCGGCCGATGATCAGGTTGATGCGCCCGCCGGCGCGCACCTCGTCGAGCAGCACGTCGCTCTTGAGCGCGAACTCGGCCAGCGTCTGCCCCCCGCGGGTGATGCGCCCGTCGTAGGGATGGATGTCGATCACGTCGCCCATCTCGAGGGCCGTCACGTCGACCTCGATGGGCAGCGCGCCCGAGTCTTCCTGCGTGTTGAAGAAGATCGGTGCGATCTTGCCGCCGAGCGTGACGCCGCCGAAGCGCTTGTTGGGCACGAAGGGGATGTCCTGGCCCGTGGCCCAGATGACGCTGTTGGTGGCGCTCTTGCGGCTCGAGCCCGTGCCCACCACGTCGCCCACGTAGGCCACGAGGTGCCCCTTCTTCTTCAGGTCCTCGATGAACTGGATCGGGCCGCGCTTGCTCTCCTCCTCGGGCTTGAAAGCCGCGTCGGGCCGCGAGTTCTTGAGCATCGCCAGGTAGTGCAGCGGGATGTCCGGGCGGCTCCAGGCGTCCGGCGCCGGAGAGAGGTCGTCGGTGTTGGTCTCCCCGGGCACCTTGAAGACGGTGACGGTGACGGTGCGCGGCACCTCCGGGCGCGAGGTGAACCACTCGGCATCGGCCCAGCTCTTCATCACGGCCTGCGCGTGCCCGTTGCCGGCGCGCGCCTTCTCGGCCACGTCGTTGAAGTAGTCGAACATCAGGAGCGTCTTCTTCAGCCCCTCGGCGGCGATGCCCGCCACCTGCGCGTCGTCGAGCAGCTCGATCAGCGGGTGCACGTTGTAGCCGCCCACCATCGTGCCGAGCAGCTCGGTGGCCTTCTCGCGCGAGACCAGGCCCACCGCGATGTCGCCGTGCGCCACGGCGGCCAGGAACGAGGCCTTGACCTTGGCCGCGTCGTCCACGCCCGGGGGCACGCGGTAGGTCAGCAACTCCATCAGGAAGGCCTCTTCGCCGGCAGGCGGAGCCTTGATGAGTTCGACGAGGTCAGCCACCTGCTGCGCCGACAGCGGCAGGGGCGGAATGCCGAGGGCGGCGCGCTCGGCGGCGTGTTGACGGTAGGCTTCCAGCATCGTGGGCTCCAGGGTTTGTCCGAGTATTGTGTCTTATACAAGACTCAACTGGACGGAGCCTGACACGGCTCAAGGGCTTCCGCGTGCCGGGGGCCTGCCCGGCCCCGGTGATCAGCCCCCGAAGAAGGCCTCGTGCACCTCGGCCGGCAGCGGCTGCCCGGTGCGGTGCGCGCGCTCGAGCAGCTGCCAGAAGTAGCGGTAGCTGGCGCGGTCGTGCAGTTGGTCGTCGTGCCGCACGGGCGCCCACTGCGCGGCCTGCGCGGCCAGCAGCACCTCGACGGCCAGGTCGACCTCGGCCGCGCTCGGTGCGAAAGCCTCCACGATCGGCCGGATCTGGTTCGGGTGGATGCTCCACATGCGCGTGTAGCCGAGTGCGCGGCACGCCATCTCGGCGGCGGCCTGCAGCTGCGCCATGTCCTGAAGTTCGGTGACCACGCAGTGCGAGGGCGTCTTGCCGAACCCATGGCAGGCGGCGGCGATCTCGAGCTTGGCGCGCACCACCAGCGGGTGGTCGAACTGGCCGGCGGCTGTCATCGCCGCCTGGGGGATGGCCCCGCGGTGCGCCGAGACGAAGTCCATCAGCCCGAAGGAGACGCTCTGGATGCGCGGGTGCGCGGCGATCGCCTGCACCTCGCGCAGCGCGCCGTGGGTCTCCACGAGCGTGTGCAGGGGAATCGTGCGCGCCACGCCGTGGCGCGTCGCGGCCGCATCCACGACCGCGGCCGCCCGCTGCACGTCGGCCAGCCCGCGCGGCTTGGGCACCATCAGGTAGGCCACGCGCGTGCCCGCGCGCTGCACCAGCACGTCCACCACCTGCTCGAAGCGGGGGTGGTCCACCGGCTGCACGCGCGCGCCTACGCGCCCGAAACGGTTGTCCGGGCCCATGACGAGCTCGCTGCTCAGGTGCGCGTGCTCGAGCTCGCCGCCCACTGGCGCGCCGTCCTCGCCGTCGAGCGTGACGTCGAACACCGGACCCATCTCGGCCTGCAGCGCGAGGCTCTTGCGCATGCGCGCCTCGACGCCGCTGTAGTGGTCGCACACCGGCAACGGCTCGGCCACCGGTTCGCCGGGTTCGAAGAGCGCGTCGCGCGGGTGGATGCGGGCCGGGTCGGACATGGTCGGTTTCAGCGGAATCGGGGCTTGGCAGGGCCGGAGCCTAACCCGCCCGCCCGTCCGGCGCGGCCGTTGCCGGAAGGTGACTGGCCACCACCCGAGCGGTTGCCCCCCGAGCCTGTCGAGCCGGCGCGCGCCGTGTGGCCACCGCCACCGGAGCGGCCCTGTCCTGCGCCCGGGCGCCCACCGCCACCGCCGCCCCCGCCCCCGGGACGCCCGCCACCGCCGCTGCGGCGCTGGCCGCCCACGCCGATGGTCATGCGCCCGAGCACGATCGGCTCGGCCTTCTCGCCCGGCGGGGGCTCGAAGCCCGGCACCACTTCGCGCGGCACGCTGCGCTTGATGAGCCGCTCGATGTCCTTCAGGAAGATCTCCTCGTCCACGCACACGAGCGAGACGGCCTCGCCCGTGGCGCCGGCGCGGCCCGTGCGGCCGATGCGGTGCACGTAGTCCTCGGGCACGTTGGGCAGCTCGAAGTTCACGACGTGCGGCAGCTGGTCGATGTCGATGCCGCGTGCGGCGATGTCGGTGGCCACCAGCACCTGCAGCTCGCCGCTCTTGAACTCGGCCAGGGCCTTGGTGCGCGCACCCTGGCTCTTGTTGCCGTGGATCGCCATCGCCGTGATGCCATGGTCGTTCAGGTACTCGGTGAGGCGGTTCGCACCGTGCTTCATGCGCGTGAAGACGAGCACCTGGTGCCAGTCCCCCTGCTTGATCAGGTGCGCGAGCAGCTCCTTCTTGCGCTCGCGGCCCACCGGGTGCACCTTCTGGGCGATGGTGTCGGCGGTGGCGTTGCGCCTCGCCACCTCGATCAGCTCGGGCTGGTTCAGCAGCCGGTCGGCCAGCGCCTTGATCTCGTCGCTGAAGGTGGCCGAGAAGAGCAGGCTCTGCTTCTTGGCCGGCAGGATCGCCAGCACCTTCTTGATGTCGTGGATGAAGCCCATATCGAGCATGCGGTCGGCCTCGTCGAGCACGAAGATCTCCACGTGCGAGAGGTCCAGCGTGCCCTGCTGGTGGTGGTCCAGCAGCCGGCCGGGCGTGGCCACCAGGATGTCCACGCCGCGCTTCAGGCGGTCCACCTGCGGCTGCATGCCCACGCCACCGAACATCACCATGCTCGTGAGCGGCAGGTGCTTGCCGTAGGTCTTCACGCTTTCCTCCACCTGCGCCGCGAGTTCGCGCGTGGGCGTGAGGATCAGCGCCCGGATGGCCGGGCGCCCGCGCGCGTCGCGCTTCGGGCCCTGGGCCGCCAGCCGGTGCAGCATCGGCAGCGTGAAACCTGCCGTCTTGCCGGTGCCGGTCTGCGCGCCGGCCATGAGGTCGCCGCCCTTGAGCACGGCAGGAATGGCTTGCGCCTGGATGGGGGTGGGCGTGTCATAGCCCTGTTCGCGCACGGCGCGCAGCAACGGCTCGGCCAGGCCGAGGTCAGAAAAGTTCATCGATGAGGGCCCGTGGGGCCGTGGTTCGCTGCCTGCGGGCACCCGGGCGGGCGCACCAGTCTGCAGGGCGAGGGTTGGGAGTGCCGGGTTCGGCAGCGCCGCATCGACTGGAGGACGCGACGACTTCGAGAGTCTACCCCAGTGCGTGCGCGCAGCCGCTGTGCGGGATCAGTCTCTGGGCTCGTGGGGGTGGTGTGCGTCGTGCGAAGGCATCGTCGCCGCGGCCACCACCCACGCCAACAGCGCCACGGGCGCGGCCACCCACGGCAGCTGCGAGGGCACCACGTGGGCGAGGGCCGCACCCCCTACACCCGCT
>JBDKFA010000028.1:0-21676 GCA_039798945.1 Pseudomonadota bacterium | reverse complement strand
CAACTCCCGGAGCATCTGGTCAATGGCCGCCGGGGTGCGCGGCCACCGGGGTGCGCGCGATGAGCTCCTGGAGCAAGGGCTCGGCCGTCTCCCCGTAGCCGAAACGCCTGGCCGTGCTGTTGAAGTGCCGCCGCTGGATGCGCTCGGCCTCGACCGACTGCTGCAGCAGCCAGCGACCGCCCTGAGGGCCTTTGCTCGGCTCGCGCGTGCAGCCTGGGCGCTGCTGCACGATACTCCGCCCGCGCCGCCGGCACCCTGCGGCGTTTGGCACCGCGCACGGCGGTGGCCCTGCCGACCGCCCTCCCCCATCCGACACCATTCATGGCCACCTACGTCCTCGTCCACGGCGCATGGGGTGGCGCGTGGGTGTGGCACCGCCTGCTGGGCCCGCTGCGGGCGGCCGGGCACACGGCCCACGCCGTCACCCTCACGGGCACCGGTGACCGCGCACACCTTCTCCACCCGGGCATCGGCCTGGCCGACCACGTACGAGACGTCGTGGCGGTCGTGCAGGCGGAGGAGCTTGGCCCCGTCATCCTCGTGGGACACAGCTACGGGGGAATGGTGGTCACGGGCGCGGCCGACGCCTTGCTGTCGGCCGGCACCGAGGTCTCGCAACTCGTGTACGTCGATGCGGTGGTGCCGCACAGCGGCGAATGCTGGAGCAGCCTGCACGACGCCGAGACGGTGGCCGCGCGCACGGCTGCGGCCCGCGCGCATGGCCACTCGCTGCCTCCCCCCGGCCCCGCCGTCTTCGGGCTGGACGCCGCCGACACGGCCTGGCTCGCTCGCCGCCACGTGCCACACCCCTTCGGCCCGTACCGCGAGCCCCTGCACTTCGACGCCGCGCGCCTGGCCCTCGTGCCGCGTACCTTCGTCGACTGCCACGCACCCGCCTTCCCGACGATCGCCCCGTTTCGCGCCCGCGTGCGTGCCGAACCCGGGTGGGACGTACGGGAGATTTCGACCGGGCATTTCCCGATGGTGAGCACGCCCGAAGCCCTTGCCCGCATCCTGCTGGAGCTCGCGGCCGTTCGCCGCTGACCCCCCCATCGCATGCTCCTCTTCGCCTCCACCATCGCCCTGTCGGCGTTCCTGCTCTTCCTCGTCCAGCCGATCATCGCCAAGCAGATCCTGCCGTGGTTCGGCGGCTCGTCTGCCGTGTGGACGACCTGCATGGTCTTCTTCCAGTGCGTGCTGCTGGCCGGCTACTTCTACGCCGACACCATGATCCGTCGCGTGAGCCCGCGCCGGCAGGCGATCGTGCACACGGCGCTGCTGCTCGTGAGCCTGGCGATGCTGCCCATCGTGGCCAGCGAGTCGTTCAAGCCGGTGGACGACACGCAGCCGATAGGCCGCATCCTGGTGCTGCTGGCCGTGACGATCGGGCTGCCCTACCTGATGCTGTCCACCACCGGGCCGCTGGTGCAGGCCTGGTTCGCACGCCGCTTCGAGCAGGGGCAGGTGTACCGGCTCTATGCGCTGAGCAACGTGGCCTCGCTCGGGGCGCTGGTGGCCTACCCGCCACTGATCGAGCCGCTCGCCAGCGTCAAGGTGCAGTCCTGGGCCTGGAGCGCGGGCTACGTGGGGTTTGCGGTGCTGGCGGCGTTGTCGGCCTGGGCGGGGGCACGCCATGCCCAGGCGCGGGAGCGCGCGAAGCCGGTGGAGGTGCTGCCGGCGACCGAGGGCCGGGAGCCTGCCTCGGCGGCCGCAAGCCTGACGGCCACCGCGCCGGCGCCCGCCCCCACGTGGGCGCAGCAGCTGCTGTGGCTCACGCTGGCCGCACTCGGCTCGGTGCTGCTGCTGGGCACCACGACGCACATCACGCAGAACGTGGCCTCGGTGCCCTTCCTGTGGGTGCTGCCCCTCGTGCTGTACCTGACGACCTTCATCCTGTGCTTCGACGGCCAGGGCTGGTACCGGCCGCGCGCGATGCTGCCGCTGGCTGCGCTGTTCGCCGCGGCGATGCTGGCGGGCTTGAGCTGGCGGCTGCAGCTGAGCGCCGAAGCCCCGTGGGTCGCGCCTGAGCGCTCGATCCTGCCCGTCACGTACGCCGTGCCGTTGTACGGCTTGGGGCTCTTCCTCGCGTGCATGTTCTGCCACGGCGAGCTCGTGCGCCGAAAGCCCGACCCGCTGCACCTCACGCGCTTCTACCTGATGGTGTCGCTCGGCGGGGCCGTAGGCGGCCTGCTGGTGGGCGTGGCGGCGCCCTCCGTCTACGACTGGATGTGGGAATTCCCGCAGGCGCTGACGCTCGTGGCCGTGCTCGCTGCCGGCCTCGCGTGGGCCGGCCGGGCCTGGGGCCAGGCCACCGTGGCCACGCTGTGTGCGGTGGCCTGTCTCTTGGCCTACCACGACTACGACCGCTACGTGCGCCAGGGCGCCACCGACATGTCACGCAACTTCTACGGCACGCTGCGCGTGCAGAGCGTGGAGCCGGACAGCCCGCTCAATGCACGCAACCGGCTGCTGCACGGCGTGATCATCCATGGCGAGCAGTACCTGAACCCCGAGCGCCAGCGTGAGGCCACGACCTACTACGGCCCCGCCTCGGGCATCGGCCTGACCTTGCAGGCGATGCGCGAACTACGGGGGAACCAGCCGCAGCGTGCAGGCCTCATCGGCCTGGGCGTGGGCACGCTGGCCACCTACGGCCGCAAGGGCGACCACTACCGGATCTACGAGATCAACCCGCAGGTGCTCGAGCTGGCCCGACGGCGCTTCACCTACCTGTCGGGCAGCCAGGCCGAGATCGTCACGCCGCTGGGTGATGCGCGCCTCGTGCTCGAGCGCGAGGCGCCGCAGCGGCTGGACGTGCTGGCCATCGACGCCTTTTCGAGCGACTCGATCCCCGTGCACCTGATCACGCGCGAGGCCATGCAGGCCTACGCGCGGCACGTCGTGCCCGACGGGGCCATCGTCTTCCACATCACGAATCGCTACCTCGACCTGCGCGGCGTGGTGCGGCAACTGGCCGACCAGATCGGCTGGCAGGCGGTGCTGGTCGTCGACGAGCCGCCGGCCGACAGCCCGCAGTACCACTCGGACTGGGTGGTCATCACGCGCAACGAGTGGTTGCTGGGCATGCTGCAGCAAGACGGCAAGGGCTCGCTGCTGCCGCCCGCCACGGGCCGGCGGCCCTGGACCGACGACTTCAACAACCTCTTCGAGGTCCTGAAGTAGCGGCGGCGCGGCGCGCCACGAGACGCGCCCGCCCCTCATCGAACCGCGCACCTCATACCCCGAGCAGCACCATCCCGTACAGGGCCGGCCCCAGCACCGGTTGCGCCACGGCTTCTGCGAACTGAGCCGGCCAGCCGCCGCACTCGGCGACGCTGCGGCGCGCCAGCACCTGCAGCCGCGGGTGGGCGTCGGTGAAGTCCGACCAGGCGTGCGCGCCCCATCGAAACTGCGCCTGGCTGTGTGCGAGGCTCGGCAGCGCGCGCGCGTGGCCCACGCCCAGGTAGGAGATGAAATCGGCCAGCAATTGGGACCCCGCTGGCGCCTCGGCGGCAAATTCGCGCAGCACCCCGCTCACCTCGCGCGGCCGCAGGTACATGCTCACGCCTTCGCACAGCGCGAACACCGGCGCTGCCGCACCGGCCGTGCGCACAGGCAGGCCGAGCGCCTGCCACCATCCGGGATGGCGCAGGTCGAGCTCGGCGTCTCGCCAGCGGGGCGGGCGGGCCGGCAGCAACTGCCGGCGCAGCGCCATCACCTCCGGCAGATCGGCGTCGAGCCACGTGTTGCGACCGTTGTCGAGCCACTGGTACGGGTGCGACAGCCCGCAGCCGAGGTTGACCCCGGCGGCGCGCGGGTGGGCTTCGAAGAACGCACCTGCTGCCTGCTTGAGCACGCGCGTGCGCCACAGCACGTTCAGCACGAGCACCGTGTCCTCGAGCACCTGGCGCGGCTCGGGCTGCATGCAGCTGAGCAGTCGCCGGGCCTCGTGGTCCTCGCAGGCCAGCCAGGGAAAGCGCTCGCCGCCATAGGCGCGTGCGGCCAGCGGCAGCAGCAGCGTGCGCGGCACCGGGTGCAGCGCGCAACGCGCCACGACCACCGGTGCGCGCGAAGTATGGTCTCCAGCCTGCATGCAGGGCCTCTCCTCGGGGTTCGCCGGTGGCGACCGAGCCACGGCGGCCCGACGCCCCCCCGCACGCTGAGGGCCCGCGCAGGCCTGGGCTTGTGCCCGATCATCCGCCGCGCACAGGGCCCACACCCACGCCCCGTGACACACTTAGGGGGTGTCACTGCTGCTCTCCCCCACCGGCCTTGTCGGCACCGCACCGGCCGGCTGCACGCTGTCCGTCATCGTCCCCGTCTTCAACGAGGAGGAGGCGCTGCCTGCGCTGCATGAGCGCTTGTCGAGCGTGCTCGGCGCTGCCGGGCTGAGCTGGGAGATCGTCTACGTGGACGACGGCAGTTGCGATGGCACGCCCGCGGCGCTGGCCGCCTTGCAGGCCGCCGAGCCCGCGGTGGCCGTGGCCCGGCTGAGCCGCAACTTCGGAAAGGAAGCCGCCATGACGACCGGGCTGCGGCTGGCGCAGGGCGAAGCCGTGGTGCTGATCGACGCCGACCTGCAGGACCCCCCCGAGCTCATCCCGCAGATGGTGCAGGCCTGGCGCGATGGCGCAGACGTGGTGAACATGCGGCGCCGCACCCGAGACGGCGAGACCTGGTTCAAGCGTGCCACGGCGCACGCGTTCTACCGCGTCATCAACCGGCTGTCGGAGGTGCCCATTCCCCGCGACGTCGGCGACTTCCGGCTCCTGAGCCGCCGGGCCGTGCAGGCGTTGAACCTGCTGCCGGAGCGCAACCGCTTCATGAAGGGCCTGTTCGCGTGGGTCGGGTTCCGCCAGGCCACGATCGACTACGACCGGCACCCCCGCGCTGCGGGCACCACCAAGTGGCACTACCGCAAGCTGTGGAACTTCGCGCTCGAAGGCATCACCGGCTTCTCGGTGGTGCCGCTGAAGCTGGCCACGTATGCCGGCTTGCTGAGCGCGCTCACCGCCTTCGGCTACGCGATGGTGTTCGTCGTCAAGACGCTCCTCTTCGGCGAACCGGTGGCCGGTTTCCCGACCCTCATCGTCACCATCCTGCTGCTTGGCGGGCTGCAGCTGATGTCCATCGGCATCCTCGGGGAGTACCTCGGGCGCCTGTTCATCGAGACCAAGCAGCGGCCGCTGTACCTGCTCGACTACCACCACCCTTCGCAGCCGCGCAGCACGGGCGAGGTGGAGTACGGTGCGTGAGGGCATGCCCTTGCTCGAACCGGCTGCCCCGGTCCGGCGCCGGCCTCACACCCGGTAGGCTCATCGCATGAGCCAGCCACGGGAATTCTCCGCCGCAAGCGCGGCGCGGCTGCTGGGGTGGACGCTCGCCGCCGTGGTGCTCGTGCGCCTGGCTTCGCTCGGGCTCGTGCCGCTGGCCGACACCAGCGAGGCACGTTACGGCGACATCGGCCGGCGCATGCTCGAACTCGGCGACTGGATCACGCCGTGGTTCGACGACGGCGTGCCCTTCTGGGGCAAGCCGCCGCTCTACACCTGGATGACGGCAGGGGGCATGGCCCTCTTCGGCTTCGGCGAATTCGGCGCGCGCGTCGGCCACTTCGCGGCCGGCGTGTTCGTGGCCGCGGTGGTCTGGGACTGGCAGCGCCGCGACCACGGCCCGCTGCGCGGCCAGCTCGCCGTGGCCCTGCTGTGGGCGAGCGCCCTCTTCTACCTGTGTGCCGGCGCGGTGCTCACCGACATGGCGCTGCTCGCTGGCCTGGTGCTGGCGATGCGCGGCTTCTGGCGCGCGCTGCACGCGCCCGCGCAAGAGGCCCGGCTCGAGGGGTGGCTCTTCTTTGTCGGCCTGGGCATAGGCCTGCTCGCCAAGGGCCCGATCGTGATCGTGCTCACGGCACCCCCGGCGTTGGCCTGGCTGCTCACCACGCGGCAGGTCGCCCGCACGTGGCACGCATTGCCCTGGCTGCGCGGGGTGCTGCTGATGCTCGCCATCGCGGCGCCGTGGTACCTGCTGGCCGAACGAAAGACACCCGGCTTCCTCGACTACTTCCTGGTCGGCGAGCACTGGCGGCGCTTCACGGTGCCGGGCTGGGACGGCGACCGCTACGGCAATGCCCACCTCGAGCCGCGCGGCATGATCTGGGCCTTCCTGCTGCAGGCCTGCCTGCCATGGACGCTGCTGCTGCCGCTGCTGGCCTGGGGGCGCAGGCGGGCGGCAGCGCCTGAAGGCAGCGCCGCTGCGCCCGGTGCCGCCTCGGCCGCACCTGCTGCTCCCCACATTGGCGTGTACCTCTGGGCCTGGGCGCTGTGGCCCTGCGTGTTCTTCACGGTCTCGCGTAACATCCTGTGGACCTACGTGCTGCCGGGCCTGCCGGCTCTGGCCATCCTGGGCGCCGCCTGGCTGGCGCGAGACGCCCGCATCGCCCGCACCCAGCGCCTCGTCGCCCTCGGGCTCGCCCTCACCGCGCTGCTGTTCGTCGGCGCCACCGCGAAGCGGGTGCTCGAGGGCGAGGTCAAGTCCGCCAAGGCCGTGATCGCGGTCTTCGAGGCGCGCCGCAGCGCGGCGGACGAACTCGTGTTCGTCGGTGCGAACCAGTTCTCCGTGGCCTTCTACGGGCATGGCCGCTATCGCCCGCTGCCCGACTTCAGCGCGCTCGAGGCTCGGTTGCAGGCCGAAGGCGTGGCGACTCCGGCGGGCGGACGCCGCTACGTGGCCATCCGCCGCTGGAGCGACGAGCAGCCGCCTGCCGCCCTCAGAGCCCGGCTGCAACCCGAGGGCACCTACCAAGGGTACGAGCTGCTGCGCGTGGCGCGCTGAGCCGGCGATGCCCACGAACGGCCACGCCCGTGCCCTGCCGCGCTATGTGCTGGCCGGCGGGTTGGCCACCGCCAGCCACTACCTGCTGATGGCCTTGCTCGTCGAGGCCCAGCGCTGGCCGGCCGGCGCGGCGGCCGTGGCCGGTGCCGCACTCGGTGCACTCGTGGCCTACGCGCTCAACCGCTATTGGGTCTTCGGGGGCCAAGGTGTGCCGCACGGCCACGCGCTGCCGCGCTTCATGGCCGTGGCCGGCGCAGGTGCCCTGCTCAACGGGTTGCTGGTGTGGTGCGGCACGGTCGCACTCGGCGCGCACTGGCTGGCCGCCCAGGTGGCGGCCACACTCGTGGTGCTGGGTTTCGGCTACATCGCGAACCGGCATTGGTCGTTCTCGCGGTAGGCTTCAGCCCACGATGCCAGACACCCCGCCCCCCACACCCGCCCAGCCGTCTTCGCCGCGTGCCGGCAACGGCAACCCACTGCTCGAACTCGGCATCACCGTCTTGCTGCCGGCCATCGTGCTGATGCAGCTGAGCGCACAAAACCGGCTCGGCCCCGCAGGCGCGCTCGTGCTCGCGCTCGCCTTCCCGATCGGATGGGGCCTGCGCGAAGCCTTCACCCGCCGCAAGCTCAGCCCGATGGCGGTGCTGGGGGTGGTGAGCACGCTGCTCACCGGCGGCATCGGCCTGTTGAAGGTGGACCCCTACTGGCTTGCGGTGAAGGAGGCGGCCGTGCCGGGCCTGATCGGCCTGGCGGTGCTCGGCTCGAACTGGACGCGTTGGCCCCTGATCCGCATCTTCGTCTTCAACCGGCAGATCTTCGACGTCGAGCGGGTGGAGGCGGCGCTGGCCAGCCGTGGCACGACTGTCCCTTTCGAGCTCAGGCTGCGTCGATGCACGCTCTTGCTGTCACTCACCTTCTTCTTTTCGTCGGTGATGAACTTCGTACTCGCCCGCTGGGTCGTGACGAGCCCGGCGGGCACCGAAGCCTTCAACGAGGAACTCGGGCGGCTCACGCTGCTGAGCTACCCGGTGATCGCCCTGCCCTCGATGGTGATGATGATGGCCCTGATGTGGTGGCTCGCACGCGGTGCGCGCGAACTCACGGGGCTGCACCTCACGGACATGCTGCGCCAGTAAGCGCGGCGCGCGTCCGCCTGGCGAGGCCCGTCACTCGGCCTTGATGTTGGCCCGCTGGATCACGGCCTTCCAGTTTTCATACTCGTCGCGGTAGGTCTTGGCGAACTGCTCAGGCGTACCGGTGACGGGGTCGGCCCCGGCGCGCTGCAAACGCTCCACCACCTCGGGCGAGCGCACCACCGCGTTGAGCTCACGGTTCAGGCGCTGAACGATCTCGGAGGGAGTGCCGGCGGGCACCAGCACGCCAAACCAGTTGCTGAAATCCATGCCCGGGATGCCCGCCTCGGCGAAGGTGGGCACGTTCGGAGCGGACGCCGACCGGCGCGAGCCGCTCACGGCCAGCGGCTTGACCTTGCCGTCAGCGATGTGCGGCTGGGCCGACACGATGCTGTCCATCAGGAAGGCGATCTGGCCGGCCACGAGGTCGGTGATCACGAGGCCCGTGCCCCGGTACGGGATGTGCACGACGAAGAGCCCGCCTGCACGCCACTTGAACATCTCGGCCGACAGGTGCGGATAGGTGCCGATGCCGCTGGAGCCGAAGTTGTAGCGGCCCGGGTTGCGCTTGAGCAGCGCCACCAGCTCCTGCACCGTGGAGGCGGGGAAGTTGCGCCCGACGACGAGCACGCTCGGCGCATTGGCCACGTGCGCCACCGCGGTGAAGTCCTTGAACGCGTCGTAGGGGATCTTCGGGTTCAGCGCCGGCCCGATCGAGTGCGTGGAACTCGTCGACATCAGGATCGTGTAGCCGTCCGCCGGGGCCTTCGCCACGAGGTCGGCACCGATCGTGCCGCCTGCACCGGGCTTGTTGTCGATCACCACTTGCTGCCCGAGCACGGTGGCGAGCTTTTGCGCCACGGTACGGCCGACGATGTCGGTGGCGCCGCCGGCCGGGAACGGGATGACCATGCGGATCGGCTTGGCGGTCGGCCAGGACTGGGCCGAGGCAACCGATACGGAGAGGGGCAGCAGGCACGCCGACAGCAGCGCGCGGATCAGGAATTTCTTCATCGGGGCAGCATATCAGCGCCTGCTCGAGGCTGCATGCTCACGGCCTCGAAGGGGCACACCGGCACACAGCGGCCACAGCCCGTGCAGGCCTGCGCATCGATCAGCGTCGACCGCTTGTCCCAACCCTGGCGCTCGAGCACCAGCACATGGGGTGGGCAGGCGCCCACGCAACGGCCGCAGCCGGTGCAGCGGGAGGGGTCGATCAAGGGTAGCCTGCGCGCCATGTCAGGCGGCATTCTCCCGGGTCAGGGCCAGGCCGCGTCGACATCGATCGGGAATACCGGCCGCGGCAGGCGCGCCCACGGCAACGTGGCGAGGTTCGGCGTCGTCAGGCCCGGGCAATCCACCTCGAGAATGCGGTCGTCGGACGTGAACCCTTCGAAGGCCGCGCGGAAGTGGCCGCGGCTCTTGATCACGAGCGTGCGCACGTCCGCGAGACTGCCCAGGATGTCCAGCTGCGCCGGGTCGAGCAGTTGCTGCCGCACCGAGATCACCACGAGTTGCAAGGCATGACCATGGCGGCCTTCCAGGGCCAGCCAGGCCGTGGGGCCCATCGTGCGTCGCGAGCCCGCCACCATGCCGCGCCGCCCGACGAATTCGCCGCCGTGCAGCGCCTGCACGGTGGCGCGCACGCGCAGGCTGCGGTCGAAGCCGCGCCCGCTCGCGTGGCGGTTCAGGCAAGCCTCGAAAGTGTGGCCCGTTCCGAGCGCATGGGCCTGAGCAGCCAGGTCCGGGTCGGTGTACACGCCCAGCACCACGCCGCGCGCCCCGGCATCCAGCAGCGCCTCCAGCAGGTCCACCGTCTGGCCGCTGCCCCCGCCACCCGGGTTGTCGGCCACGTCGGCCAGGATCAGCGGTGTCAGCGCGGTGTCCTCGCCCGCCTGCACGGCTGCACGGACGGCTTGAGCCAGCGGCGTCAGGCGCGTGACAAAGCGCCCGCGCTCCCGCCACACGGCGTGGGCCAGGCGCCCGGCCACCTCACGCGCCGCCGCACGGTCGCCATGGCTCGCGCTCACGCACACGCTGAACCCGCAATGGGGGCTGTCGGCGAGGGCGAAGCCCCCGCACAGCGAAACGTTGAGCACGCGCCCCCCCACCTGCTGCTGGGCGAGGTCGATCAGCGCGTGGTACGGGTGGCCCGGGGCCACCAGCTGGGAAGGCGCGGGCGGCACCAGCGGCAGCTTGACATGCTCGACGACCCCGGGCCCTTCGCGCAGCAGCGTGTGCAGATGGCGCGCAGCCTCCTCGCCGCGCTCGCGCAGGTCCACGTGGGGGTTGGTCCGGTAGGCCACGAAGGCCGACAGGGCCTGCACGGTGCGCGGGCACACGTTCGCGTGCAGGTCGAATACCGCCACGATGGGTACCGCGGGCCCGAGGATGGCGCGCAGCCGCTCGAAGAAGGCGCCGTCCGGGTCGTCCTGCTGCGTGGTGAGCGCAGCGCCATGGGCACAGACGTAGACGCCGTCCAACGGCCCGGACTCGAGGAGGCGCTGCACCACGTCTTCGACGAATGATGTGAAGAAGGCTTGGTCCACCGGCCCACCGGGCTGGGCACCCGCCATGCGCAGCGGCACGGGCTGCCACGGGCCCAGGCGGTCCATCTCGGCCACGAAGCCGGGCATGTCGGGCAGCAGGCGGGGGGCCGCTGCACGCAATTGCGCGGCCAGGTCGTCACCGGCGAGATCCGTCCCCGCCTGGAAGTCCTGCGCCGTGCTCACCGGAGACCAGCGGTTGCACTCGATGAAGAAGCCCGCCAGGGCGATCCGGGGGCCGGCCTGGCCCCGCGACACCGGCTCCATCGGCTACTCCGGCTTGATGCGTTGGGCGATGGGCTTGTAGGTATCGCGCTCCGCGCGGTAGAAGGCCAGCGCACCCGCTGGAGAGAGCGGCGCAGCCAGTTCCGAGCCAGCCTTGAGCCGCGCCTCCCGCACGGCGGGCAGCTGCAGCACCTCGTTGACGACGGCATTCAGTCGCGCCACCACGGGCTCCGGCGTACGGGCGTGCACGAAGACCATGCCCCAGGTCTGCAGGTCCAGCCCCTTGAGGGCCGGGGTGTCGCCGAAGCTGCGCACATCGGGCAGCGCCGCCACGCGCGCCGACGAGGACACGCCCAGCGCCTTCAGCCGCCCGGTGGCCACCAGCGGGGCCACGTTCGGCACCGTGGTGACCCCGATGTCCACCTGCCCGCCCATCACGTCGCTGACGATCTGCTGCCCGCCCCGGTACGGGATGTGGACCATGAAGATGCCGGCGCGCTCCTTCAGCGTCTCGGCCATCACGTGCTGGAAGGTGCCGATGCCAGGCGAGCCGTAGGTCAGGCGGCCAGGCGAGCGGCGCGCCAGCGCGATCAGTTCGTCGAGGTTGTTCGCCGGGAACTCCTTGCGGGCGACGAAGACCACGGGCGTCTTGCCCGCGAGCGCCACGGGCAGCAGGTCATCGGCCTTGTAGGGCGTGGCGGGGTTGATTGCCGGCACCAGGATGGCCTCGCTCAGGGAGCCATAGAGCATCGTGTGGCCGTCGGGCGGCGCCGAAAGGAACTTCTGCACGCCCAGCGAACCGCCGGCCCCGCCCACGTTGTCGACCACCATGTTCTGGTTCAGCAACCGGCCCATGTCGCCAGCGAGCATGCGTGCGCCCATGTCCGACGCACCGCCCGCGGTGTAGGGCACGACCATCGTCAAGGCACGTACGGGAAAGGTCCCTTGCGCGTGGGCCCGGCCGCTGAGGCTGGCGAGGCCCCCCAGGGTGCCCAGAGCCCCATACGGCAGGGCCGCGGCCAAGGCCAGCAGATGCCGGCGAGTAGCAGGCGGTGGGCTCGGGTGCATGGAGGCTCCAGACAGGCGACGTCGGGACTCTAGGATCGGGCGTGCCCACACGACCAGTGACTAACTCGCCAAGCTTAATGGCAATATCGCCACATGGCGCCGTCTCCTTCCCGCCCCTCGGTCCAGGTCGAGTTGCTGTGCACCGAGGACATGCTGGAAGGCCCGGCTGCAGCGGTCGTGGACGTGCTGCGCGTGCTCAACGCGCTGGCCCAGCAGCGAGGGGCACGGCAGGCCCCCTTCTGCTGGCAGTGGACCTCGCCCGAAGGCCGCGCGGTGCGCCGCGCACCGGCCGGCACCCGGCGCGTGACCCCGCCCGACATGCTCGTCGTCCCGGGCTGGCACGCGCACAACGGCCCGCACCTGAACCGGCTGGTGCACCGCGACCGCGCTGCCTGCCCGCGCCTGGCCGCCGTGCACGGAGCCGGAGGCCAGGTGCTGGCGGTCTACACGGGTGTGGCCCTGCTTGGCGAAGCCGGCTTGCTCGATGACCGCCTAGCCGCGTTGCCCTGGCCTTTCGTGGCCAGTGTGCGCCGCCACGCGCCGACCGTGCGCCTCGCGCCCGGCGACGCGTGGACGGGCGCGGACGGCATCTGGACCGCCGACTCCCCGGCGCTGGCCACCGAGCTCGTGCTGGCGGCACTGAAGGCGCAGGGCCTGGAAGGCCGGCCTGGCGAGTGGGTGGATGCCGCCCGCACCGTGCTGCTGCACAGCACCGAGCGCCAGCGCCTCGCCGAGGCCGTGGCCCGGGCCACCCCTTCACGCCTGGGGCCTGGGGCGCTCGAGCGGGCCCGGCGCTGGCTGGAGGAGCACCTGCAGGAGCCCTACAGCCTCGCGCGCACCGCACAGGCGGCAGCCACGAGCGAACGCTCGCTGCTGCGCCACTTCCAGGCCGCCTTCGGCTGCACGCCTCTGCAGATGCTGCACGGCCTGCGCGTCACCCGGGCACGCATGCTGCTCGAGACCACCTACCTCCCGGTGGAGGCGGTTGCCGAGCAATGCGGCTGGCGCGACGTGGTGATGCTGCGCAGGGCCTTCCGGCGCGAGACCGGCCTGACGCCAGCCGCGTACCGCGCGCGCTACCGGCTGCGAGCCGATCGACGCCAGTGGGGCCGCGACCTGCCCCGCAGCGGCGCGCCCTGAACAGGCACCCGTGCCCTTCTCCTACATCGCGCCCGCACGCGACGCCATTCGCCGGGCTGCCGGTCAAGCGGCAGGCCCGACGTTCAGCGAGATCTCCCCCACGCCCTGTACGCTCCCGGTGATCCGGTCACCGGACACCACCGCACCCACGCCCTCGGGCGTGCCGGTGTAGATCAGGTCGCCCGGCTGCAGGTGGTAGAACTGGGACAGGTCCGCGATGATCTCGCGCACGTTCCAGATCAACTTGTCGAGGTCCGAGCGCTGGCGCACCTGGCCGTTGACGGCCAGCTCGATGGCGCCGCGTTCGAGCACCACACGGGCCATCGGCACGATCTGCCCGCACACCGCGGACTCTTCGAAGTCCTTGCCCAGGTCCCACGGCCGGCCCTTGTCGCGGGCGACGAGCTGCAGGTCGCGCCGCGTCATGTCCAGGCCGCAGGCGTAGCCGTAGACTACCTCGTGCGCACGCTCGGCCGGCACGCGAAAGCCCGGCTGGCCGATGGCGAGCACGAGTTCCATCTCGTAGTGGTAGTTCGCGGTACCCGCAGGGTAGGCCACCGTCGCGCCGGACTGCACCAGCGTGCTCGGTGTCTTGGTGAAGTAGAACGGCCGCTCGGCGGCCTTGTCCACCGGCTTGCCCATCTCCACGGCATGAGCGTGGTAGTTGCGGCCCACGCAGAAGATGCGCGAGACGGGGTAACGCGCGGCGCTGCCCTGGATGGGCAGCGAGGGGACGGCGGCGGGCGGGAAGGCGTAGTCGGTCATGGTGGTGTGTCCGGGTGAAGCAGGCAGGGCAAGTGGTGCAGACGGCGCCCTCAGGCGCGCACCTCGTAGACACCCAGCTTGCGGTGCAGCGGGCTCTCGTCGGCAATGAAGAGGAAGGACGGCGCGTCGGCGAGGCGGTTGCGCAACGTGATCTCGACATAGCCTGGTGCGCAGCAGGTGTCGGCCTCGGCCAGCGCAAAAACCTCGGCCTCCACGCTCACCTCGGCCGCGCCTTCGATCAGGTGGAACACGCTGGCCGGCGAGCGCGCGGGCAGCTTCAGCACCTGGCCCGGACGCAGCATCAGCGCGTAGAAGCCGAGGATGTTTTCAGCGTCTTCCCCCGACTCCGGATTCACGTAGGTGACCTGCACCGCATCCAGCCCCGGCTGGTCGGCTGCCAGCGCCACGAGCGCGGTGCGTGCGTCCGCCCAGGGGTAACGCAGCATGGGGTAGCGCTTGCCCGAGCGCTGGAACACCGTCGTGGGCATCACGCCGGCACGGGCGTAGGCGCGGTCGCCACGGCCGGGCTTGACCTCCTGGCGCTGGCCCTCGATCGCATACGACGTCTCAAGGTAGTAGACGAGCGGCAAGTCCAGCACGTCGAGCCACACCACGGGCTCGTCGCCGTCGTGGCCATGCTCGTGCCACAGGCCCGTGGGCGTGAGGATCAGGTCGCCGCGGCTCATCGGGCACTTCTCGCCGTCCACCGTCGTCCAGGCGCCCTCGCCTTCGACCACCATGCGCACCGCGTTGGGGGTGTGGCGGTGGCTCGGTGCCCATTCACCGGGCAGCAGCAGCTGCATGCCCAGGTACATCGCGGCGCTGGCCTTCATGTTCTCCAGGCCATGCCCCGGGTTGGCCAGCACCAGCACGCGGCGCTCGGCCTTGTGCATAGGCGTGAGCTCCCCAGCTCGCATCAGCAGCGGGCGCAGCGCCTGGTAGCTCCAGTGCGTCGGGCGCGTGTTCGGACGCGGCTTGCCCGGGGGCAGCACCGCACGCAGACTCGGCCACAGCGGCACCAGGTTCTGCGCACGCAGGCTCTCCACGTACTCGCCGGGCAGGTCTTCGAGTCGGCCAAGGTCGCTCATGGGGTTCTCCTTGCTCTTGTCTTCGGTGGTTCAGGAGTTTGGGGGTGGGTCCGGGGCAGCTTCGGCACAGGCGTCAGCGCGCCAGGCAGTTGCCGACGTTCCAGCCGTACAGCCACTCCATCGCGTCGTAGAAACGCTCCTGGCTGCGGCCCTTCCACAGCGAGTTGCGCACGAGGCGCTCCACGCCGGCGGCGTGGTACAGGCGGCCCATCTCGCGGCCCGACAGCACGATGCGCGCGGTGCGCGCCACGCGCGAGTCCTGGTAGAGCTGCAGCGCGCGGTCCCAGTCGTTGCCGTGCACGCGCAGGGCTTCGCCGAGCGTGACCGCGTCTTCCATCGCCATGCACGCGCCTTGCGCCATGTACTGCGTGGTGGGGTGGGCGGCATCGCCCAGCAGCGTGGCGCGGCCGAACACCCAGGTGCCGATCGGCTCGCGGTCGGCGGTGGCCCAGCGCTTCCAGCTCTTGGGCAGCTCGATGAGCTGGCGCGCCTTGGCGCAGATGCCCTGGAAGTAGCTCTCCACCTCCTCCTTCGATCCGTCGGTCACGCCCCACTGCTCCTGCTGGCGGCTGTGGAAGGTGACGACCACGTTGTACTGCTCGCCGCCTCGCAGCGGGTAGTGCACGAGGTGGCACTTCGGGCCGGCCCACAGGCTCGCCGCGTTCCACTTCAAGTCATCGGGGAAGTCGGCCTTGTCCACGACGGCGCGGTAGACGACGTGGCCGGTCACCCGCGGCGGGTCGTTCACGTACTGCGCACGCACCACGCTCTTGCCGCCATCGGCGCCGATCAGCGCCTGGCCACTCCAACGCTTGCCATGCTGGTCGATGGCGGTGACTACGCCTGCCACTTGCTCGACGCGTTCGATGCGGGTGTTGGTGAAGAACTCGACACGACCAGTCTGGACCGCGCCTTCCAGCAGCGAGCCGTGGACGTCGGCGCGGTGGATCACCGCATAGGGGTTGCCAAAGCGCTGGCGGAAGGCCTCGCCCGTCTCGATGCGGCCGACCAACGATTCGTCGATCGCGTCGTGCATCACCATGCAGTCGGTGTAGACCGCGCGGCCGCGCGCCTTGTCGCCCACACCCAGAGCGTCGAAGGCGTGGAAGGCGTTCGGGCCGAGCTGAATACCCGCGCCGATTTCACCGATCTCGGGTGCCTGCTCGAAGACCTGCACGTGGAAGCCCTGGCGAACCAGCGCGAGCGCGGCGGCTAGGCCGCCGATGCCACCGCCGGATACCAGCACGGGGGTGGACGAGGGGGAAGTGCTCATCGGGGATCTCCTGGGCACGCGTGGGGAGGCAACGGGGGCTTGTCACGCGGGCGAACCCGCGCACCTGCCGATGTAAAGGCGTACGCTGATTATCAGCATACTGATTGTTAGTGTAGGTGCATAATCCGACCCACGCAAGCCCTCGCTTTCCCGATGCCCGCCGCCTCCCCACGCACTGCACCCGCACGCCCGGCCAGCACCGAGCCGAGCGTCCAGCTGGACACGCTGCCCGGGCACCAGATCCGCCGGCTGCACCAGATCGCTGTGGCCATCTTCCTGCAGGAGACAGAAGACATCGGCCTGACGCCTGTGCAGTACGCGGCCTTGCAGGCTGTGAGCAACCGCCCTGGCGTCGACCAACGCACCCTGTCCCGCCTGATCGGCCTGGACACCTCCACCCTCGCCGGCGTGGTCGAGCGGCTCGAAGCGCGCGGGCTGCTCGCGCGACAGCCCAGCACCGAAGACCGCCGCGTCAAGCTGGTCAGCCCGACCCCGAGCGGGCGGCAGGCCCTGAAGGCCATGGTGCCGGCCATGCTGCGTGCGCAGGCGCGCATCCTGGCCCCTCTGTCGGCCAACGAGCAGCAGGCCTTCACCCGCATGCTTGACACCCTCGTGGACGCCAACAACGAACTCAGCCGCGCCCCCAGCGAAGCGGGCAAGTGACACTCCCTGGCCCCGCACACCCATGGCGCTCAAATCCACCGTCTACAAGGCCACGCTGGCCATCGCCGACATCGACCACGGCTACTACGCCGACCACGCGCTCACGCTCGCCCGCCACCCGAGCGAGACCGACGAGCGCATGATGGTGCGGCTGCTCGCCCTGGCACTGAACGCCCATGCGCTGCAGGACGTCTGCGGCGGCGACGGCACCCTCGCCTTCGGCGCCGGCCTGTCCGACCCCGACGACCCCGACCTGTGGCTGAAGGACTTCACCGGCGCCACGCGGCTGTGGGTGGAGGTGGGGCAGCCCGAGGAGAAGCCTCTCGCCAAGGCCTGCCAGAAGGCCGACGCGGTGCGCGTGTACGCTTACCACCACGCCGCGGATGTCTGGTGGAAGGGCATCGAAGGCAAGCTCGCGCGCCAGCCCAAGCTCGAGGTCTACCGCGTGCCGGCAGAGGCCTCGCAGGAACTCGCCCGCATGGCAGCGCGCAGCATGCAGCTGCAGGCCACGGTCCAGGACGGCGCGCTCACGCTCAGCGGCGAGGCGGGCAGCGTGCACATCGAGCCCGTGCGCTGGAGGTGAGGCCCCGGCGTACGAGGCGCCTCGGCACTGACCGCACGCTCGAACGGCTCAGCCGCCCGGCTGCGGCCCGTCGTAGCCCTCGACGATGACGAGGTCGCAGGTCGAGAAACCTGCCCGCGCCTTCACCAGCGCCTGGTACTCGGCAGAGTGGTAGCAGTCGAGCGCCGCCTGGTACGAGGCGAACTCGATCACGACGTTGCGGCTGCGGCTGCTGCCTTCCGGGTTCTCGAAAGCGCCGCCGCGCACCAGGAAGCGCCCCGCGAAACGCGCGAACACCGCGCCGTTGAGGGATACGTACTCAGACCGGTAGCGCTCGGCGTCATCCACATCGACCCTCGCGATCCAGTAGCCCTTGGCCATTGGCACCTCCTTCGGGTGGAGCTCTCCCAATGCGTCAGAAAAGCTCGCCGACGTTCAGCAGCGTCAGCACGCCCAGTATGACGAAGATCAACGCAGCCACGCCGTGAACCAGCTTCATAGACACCTTCTTGGCGACCTGGTCGCCCAGGAAGACGGCCGGCACGTTGGCCAGCATCATGCCGAAGGTGGTGCCGAGCACCACGGGCACCACGTCGGCATAGCGCGCCGCGAGCGCGACCGTGGCGATCTGCGTCTTGTCGCCCATCTCGGCGAGGAAGAAGGCGATCACGGTGGTGCCGAAGACGCCGAAGCGCTGCCGGCCTGCGGCTTCCTCTTCGTCGATCTTGTCGGGAATCAGCATCCAGCCCGCCATGGCGAGGAACGACACGCCGATGACCCAGCGCAGCACCTGGGGCCCGAGGGCCTGGGCCACCCAGCCCCCCACCGCTCCCGCAGCCGCGTGGTTCAGCAGCGTGGCGACGAAGATGCCGGCGATGATGGGCCAGGGCCGCCTGAACATCGCTGCCAGCACGATGGCCAGCAGCTGGGTCTTGTCGCCCATTTCACCCAGCGCGACGACGCCGGTGGACACGAGGAATGCTTCCAAGGGGTTCTCCCACGGGCCGGCGACACACCCATGACCACACCGCATCCCCGGCCCGCACCGGAGGCTGTGTGGTCAAAGGTCTTGCCAGGCGACTGGAGCTGCCCGCGCCATGGCCTGCCGGCCAAGTGTGTTGACGTGGGCCCCTGCATGGTGCAGGGCGGCTACTCCCCGATGACGGCCGGAGTGTATCCGAGCAGCCGAATCCGGTCTTCCTGGCGCGGACCTTCGCCCCCCCAACTGCGCTCGTTCACCGACGACGTTCACTGCGCTGCGCCGAGCGGCGTGGATGCTCAGTCCACGCCGAAGGGCTCGCCGAGCAGCCACCGGCGCGCCTGCCACGCCACCCATGCCGTCCAGGTGGCCACGACGGCCCCGCCCAACCCCTGAAGGGCCGGCCCGAGCAGGCTCTCCCACGCCGCGCCATCGGCCTGAACCTGGGCAATCCCGGGCATCGGCCAGGCCGTCATCCACTCGAGATTGCCCATCAGGCCGGCGGACAGCCACAGGCCGAGGGCCAGCAGCATGCCCACGGGCATCGCCAGCCAGACCTCGGGAGCTGTCATCCCCGCCGCGGCACCCGGCTGGGGATGAGCCTGGGCCCCTGCCGCGGAACCGATGCCGGCCAGGCGAGCCATCACAGCCGCGTGAAACGCCGCGTCGGCTGCAAGCGCCTCGGCGTCACGTGCAGCGGTTTTCCGCAATTGCGCTTCCAGCACAGGGCCAAGGGCATCGGTGTGCCCATCCCACTCGGGGTTCGTCCGCTCGGCGGGCTCGGCAGGCTTCATGGGCGGTCCTTCACTTCAGGGCGTGCGCCAGCAGGGCCAGCGCGCGGCGGTAATGGGTCTTGACGGTGCCCAGGGGCAGGCCCAGCGAACGCGCGATCTCGGCGTGGCTGAGGTCGGCCCAGCAGGCATGCACCACCACTTCGCGCTGCACCGCGCTGAGTTGCGCGAGTGCGCGGTCGACATCCAGGGTCTGCACCATGTGCCGGGTCCAGACGTCGCTGGCCGTGTCCTGCACAGCGGCGTCATCCCGACGCAGTGGCGAAGTCTGCGGTCGCGCGAAATCGTCCTCCAGCGGCACGATCCACACCGAGGGGCGACGTTGGTGGTCCTGCCACGCACTGAGGGCGATCCTGAAGAGCCAGGAGCGGAACGACGCCTCGCCCCGCCAACTCGACAGCTTGCGAAAGGCCCGCAGGAAGGCCTCCTGGGCGAGGTCGTCAGCGTGCTGGGCATCGGCCGGCTGCAGCCGCCGAAGCCAGGCCCGCAAGGGGCCCTGGTGGCGCCTCACCAGGGCCGCGAACGCAGCGTCGTCACCCTCCCGGCAGACGCGCCGCACCAGTTCGCCGTCGTCGGGCTCAATATCGGGGGGGATGGCGGACGCAGGGGACGCCACCCCGCCCTGCAGGGCCTCAGCCATGCCGGGAGACTGCCGGCCACCGCCCGACGAACGCACCGTCCCGGCGCTTCAGCGCGTGGGGCCCGGCCCGGGACCGTCACTCGAAGAGGCGCCCCGCTCGGCGCGCCAGGCCGCCAACAGCGCCAGCCCGAGACACAGCGGAATGGCGCCAACGGCCCACAGCCAGCCGTCGGGCCGCAGGGCGTAGAGAAAGATCATCAGGCCCGCGCCCACGCCCACGTTGATGCAACCGCCGCGCAGGTTCGCCTGCGCGGTCCATCCCGAAGCAGCATCGGCGCGGCGCTCGGGGCCCTGGCTGGCAGCCGCCTGCGCCAGCAGTTCCGGTGGCACGGGCTGGCCGGCGGAGGCAATCTGGCGGATCGTCTCGTGCACCTCGCGGTGCCGGCGTACCCGGGCCCAGCCGTTGATGCCGATGGCCAGCAGGGGAATCATCAGCGCCAGTATCGGGACGATGAACGGTGCGAGGTGCTTGAGCGTGGTGCCGAAATCCATGGGGAGTCCTTTCTGTGCGACGGCGACGACCATCACGCATCTTGGACGTGCGTGAAGGCTGGATTGGATTCAGGGTTAACCCTCGCATGGACTCATTCGTCCACGCGCTGCGGCGATGGCTGATTCCCGCCAAGCCACGCCACTGCTGGGGTCGGCCGACAAGGTCCGCGTACACCCCCGCAGACCGTGCGCTAGAGTGCCGCGCCTTTCTGTTCGCACCTGCACGCCCCGCACGGAGGCCCTCGTTGCCATGAACACCACCGAGCTCTACCTCGTGGCGATGCTCATCGTCTTCACCGTGCCGTACCTGATCTGGCGGCTCGGGCGCACCGAGTACTGGGCGCCGCTGGTGGTGGTGCAGATCGTCACCGGCATCCTGCTCGGGCCGGGCGTGCTGGGCGCGTGGGTGCCGGCCTACTACGAGACCATCTTCACGCCAGCAGTGATCCAGAGCCTGAACGGCGTGGCCTGGTGGGCGGTGACCCTCTTCGTCTTCATCGCCGGCATCGAACTCGACCTGCGCCAGGCCTGGAAGTACCGGCTGGAAAGCGGCGTCACGGCCGGGCTGGCGCTCGGCATGCCCTTGCTGTTCGGCTGCGTGGCCGCCCTCGTGATGCTCGCCTTCAGCCGCGGCTGGACCGGCCCGAACGCGCAGACCTGGCAGTTCGTGATGGGCATCGGGATGAGCTGCGCGGTGACGGCGCTGCCGATCCTGATCCTCTTCATGGAAAAGCTCGCCATCCTGCGCCAGCCCATCGGCCAGCGCATCCTGCGCTACGCGAGCCTGGACGACATCGCGATCTGGGGCGTGCTCGCCATCATCCTGCTGGACTGGACGCGCGTGGGCAAGCAGGCCGCTTTCCTGGTCGCGTTCGCGCTGCTGGCCTGGACGCTGCGACGGGTGCTGCCGCGGCTGCCGATGCGCGACCGCTGGTTCGTCTCGCTCGTGTGGCTGATCGCCTGCGCGCTCGGCGCCGACTGGTGCGGGCTGCACTACATGGTGGGTGCGTTCCTGGCCGGAGCGGTGATCGACGCGGAGTGGTTCGAACAGGCGCAGATGGACCAGCTTCGCCACCACGTGCTGCTGGTGCTGATGCCGGTCTTCTTCCTCTCCACCGGGCTGCGCACGCGCTGGGACATGCCCGACGGCTCGGGCGTGCTGGTGGTGTTCGCGGCGGCGGCGTGGATGCTGCTGGCGGCTGTGGCCGGCAAGCTCGCCGGCGTGCACCTGGCCGGCCACATCCTGAGGTGGCAGCCGGGCGAAGCCCGGTTCATCGGCTGGCTGTTGCAGACGAAAGCGCTCATCATGATCATCTTCGCCAACGTGCTGCTGGACAAGCAGGTCATCACCAACGAGACCGTCACCGCGCTGCTGCTGATGGCCGTGGGCAGCACCATGCTGACCATCCCGGTGGTCAAGCCGATGCTGGCGCGCTGGCCGCAGCTGCTGTCGCGCCGGGCCTAGCGGACGTCCCGGGGG
>JBDKFA010000027.1:0-9543 GCA_039798945.1 Pseudomonadota bacterium | reverse complement strand
TGGTCAGCGCCAAGATCGGCGGGGCGGCCATGGTCTGGCACTTCCGCCTGGGCTACCTCGTCTTCGGGCTGCTGCTCTTTCGCGTCATCTGGGGGCTCGTCGGCGGGCGCTGGTCGCGCTTTGCGAGTTTCCTCTACGGCCCGGCAGCGGTGGTGCGCTACCTGCGTGGCCAGTCGCGGGCCGACGAGCATGTGGAGGTGGGCCACAGCCCGCTGGCGGCGCTGTCGGTGTTCGCGCTGCTGGCCGTGCTCGCCGTGCAGGTGGCCACCGGGCTCGTGGGTGACGACGAGATCGCCAACGTCGGGCCGCTGAACCGCTTCGTCACCTCGGCCACGGGCCTGGCGGCCACGGCCTGGCACAAGAGCTGGGGGCAGTGGCTCATCCTCGCGCTGGTGGGCCTGCACCTCGCGGCCATCGCGTTCTACGCCTGGCGCCGGGGGCGCAACCTGGTGGCGCCGATGGTGCACGGGGACAAGGTGCTGGAAGGCGACGTCCCGGCCTCGGCGGACAGTGGTGCGACGCGGCTGCTTGCGCTCGTGCTCGCGGTGCTGAGCGCGGTGGCGGTCTGGGCCGTCGTGCGTCTCGGTGGATGAGGGCGGGCACTCGGTGAGCAGCCCCCGCATCGAGTTGCGCCGAGCCGAGGCGCCCGAGGAGCTCGAGGCGGCGCGCGTGGCGATGCGCGAGTACGCGGCGCAGCTCGGGGTGGACCTGTGCTTCCAGGGTTTCGAGGCCGAGCTCGCCAGCCTGCCCGGCGACTATGCAGCGCCCGCGGGGCTGCTGCTGCTGGCCCGGGTGGAGGGTGAAGTCGCCGGTTGCGGCGCGTTTCGTCCCCTGCCGGACACCGACTACCCGGACGCCTGCGAGATGAAGCGGCTCTTCGTGCGCCCGGCCTTTCGCCGCTACGGCCTGGGCCGCTCGCTCGCCCAGGCGCTGATGGACGCCGCCGCACAGGCCGGCTACTCGACGATGCTGCTGGACACGCTGGACGACATGGAAGCCGCGCGCGGCCTGTACGCGACACTCGGCTTCGTCGAGGTGCCGCCCTACTACTACAACCCGATTGCCGGGGCGCACTACCTGAAGGCTGAACTGGGGCGCTTCGGCGCCGGCAGCTGAGCCGTTTGGGGCGGCCGCCGCGCGCGCGGCTACCATCGGCCCATGCAAGACTCTTCCTCAGATCGCGCGGAGACCCCCGCACCCGGTGTCGGCCTGCAGCTGCGTGCAGGTGAGCTGCGCCTGGCGCTGCGTCCCGACCTCGGCGGCTCCATCGCCGGGTTGTGGCTCGGCGAGCAGCCCGTGCTGCGCAGCACCGAGCCCGGCGAACTGGCCCGTGCCCGGCAGTCGGCCTGTTACCCGCTCATCCCGTATTCGAACCGCCTGGGGTTCCGGCGCTTTCGCTGGCACGGGCGCGACCACACCACGCTCGCGAACTTCGACCACAGCCCGCATTCGGTGCATGGTGTGGGGTGGACCCAACCCTGGGCGGTGTGCGCGCAGTCGCCCGGCGCCGTCGAGCTCGGTCTGGAGCACACGGCCGACGGCCACTGGCCCTTCGACTTCTCCGCGCGCCAGGTCTTCACGCTCGACGAGCAGGGCCTGCACGTGGTGCTCACGCTCACCAACCGAGCGCCCGAGGCCGTGCCCGCCGGGCTCGGCTGGCACCCCTATTTCCCGAAGCGCCAACGCAGCCGGTTGCACGCCGAGCTCACCGACCGCTGGGAAAGCGACCCCGGCACCGAACTGCCCACGCGGCGCGTGCCGCAGCCGGGCATCGACGGGGAAGTGTCGTACCTGTCCTTCGACCACTGCTTCGAAGGCTGGCAGGGCGCTGCGCGGCTGCGCGACGAGCGGCTGTCGATGCGGCTCACTTCCTCGCTGCCCTACCTCGTCGTCTACACCCCGGCTGACAAGCCCTACTACTGCGTGGAGCCCGTGAGCCACGTCAGCAACGCGATTCACATGTCCGACCCGGCAGCGCATGGCCTGCGCACGCTGCAGCCGGGAGAGACGATGCAGGCGTGGATGCGGCTGGACGTCTCGCGCGCCTGAGGTGATCCGGCTCGACGTTCCCGTGCTGCCGCTGCCGGGCTCCTCCTCGCAGCTGGGCGAATCCCCGTTCTGGCACCCCGACGAGGCGGCGCTGTGGTGGTGCGACATCCCGGGGCGCCAACTGTGTCGGGCGGACCCGCAGTGCGGCGCCGTGCGGCGCTGGGAGCTGCCAGCCGAACCGGGCTGCGCGGTGCCGTTGCCCGGTGGTGAGCTGGTGCTGGCGATGCGCGACGGCCTGTGGCGCTTCTCGCCCGCCACCGGCCAGCGCGAGCGCCTGGCCGCGCCGCCTTACGACTCTGCACACGAGCGTTTCAACGACGGCCGCGCCGATCCGCAGGGGCGGCTGTGGGTGGGCACGATCTTCGAGCCGCGCACGCCGGCGCGGGCTGCGTTGTACCGGCACGCGGGTGGCCGACTCGTGCGCATGGCCGCAGGCATCACGGTCAGCAACGGCCTGGCCTTCAGCCCGGACGGTCGCACCCTGTACTGGAGCGACACGACCTCGCACACGGTGTACGCGTTCGACTTCGACCCGCTCGAGGGCACGTTGTCGCGCCAGCGCGAGTTCGCACGCTTTACCCCGCGTGCACCCGCGCAGCCACTCACCGACTACGGCGGCCGCCCCGACGGCGCAGCCGTGGACGCCGAAGGCTGCTACTGGGTGGCGATGTTCGAGGGCGCGCGCGTGTTGCGGCTTTCTCCGCGGGGCGAACTCCTTGCCGAGCTGCCGCTGCCGGTGCGCTGCCCGACGATGCCGTGCTTCGGCGGGCCTGACCTGCGCACGCTGTACATCACCACCGCACGCGCCAACCGCCCGGCGGACGAACTGGCGCGCGAGCCCTGGGCGGGCTGTGTGCTGAGTTGCCGCGTCGAGGTGCCGGGCCTGCCGGTGAATTTCGCGCGCCTGCCCTGATGCCTGTGATCACCGTCGCTCCCCTCGACATGACGCCGCCGCCGATTTTCCCAGCCCACCCCGCAAGCGGGCAGGCCGAGATCCCGCCTGCCGTCGCCGCGCGCGCCGCGGCCCTCGCCCGGCTGCGCGACGCCGGCACTGTCGACCTGATCGTCATCGGCGGCGGCGCCACCGGCCTCGGGGTGGCGCTGGACGCCGCGCTGCGCGGCCTGCAGGTGGTGCTGCTGGAGGCGGGCGACTTCGCGCAAGGCACGAGCTCGCGCGCCACCAAGCTCGTGCACGGCGGCGTGCGCTACCTCGCCCAGGGCAACATCGGCCTCGTGCGCGAGGCCCTGCACGAACGCGCCTGCATCCTCGCCCAGGCCCCGCACGTGGCGCAGCCGCTTGCCTTCGTGGTGCCCGCCTACCGCTGGTGGGAGCGGGCATGGTACGGCGCCGGGCTGCTGGCCTACGGCGCGATCGCCGGCGCGCGCGGGCTCGGGCCCACGCGCTGGCTGTCTCGCGCCGCGACACAGGCCGCGTTGCCTGGCGTGCGTGCGGGTGGCCTGCGCGGCGGCGTCCAGTACTGGGACGGCCAATTCGACGATGCTCGCCTGGCCGTGCTGCTCGCCCGCAGCGCCGCCGCGCATGGCGCGCTCGTGCTCAACCACGCCCCGGTGCAGGGGCTGCTGCGCGAGGGCGGCCGTGTCGTGGGCGTGCGTGTGGGCGTGTGTGCACACGCCGAGGGCCCGCTCGAGCTGCGCGCGCGCTGTGTGGTCAACGCCACCGGCGTGTGGGTGGACGGGGTGCGGGCGATGGCAGGGCCTGCGCGCGAGCCGCTGGTGGCGCCGAGCCAGGGCGTGCACCTCGTCGTCGACCGTGCCTTCCTGCCCGGCACGCAGGCGCTGCTCGTGCCGCGCACGGCCGACGGCCGCGTGCTCTTTGCGGTGCCCTGGCTGGGCAAGACCGTGCTCGGTACCACCGACACCCCGCGTGCGGACACCGCGGCCGAACCGGAGCCTTTCGACGACGAGGTGGACTTCATCCTGCGCGAGGCCGCCCACGTGCTCGCCCGAGCTCCAGGTCGCGCGGACGTGCGCTCGGCCTGGGTCGGGCTGCGCCCGCTCGTGCGGCCCCCTTCGGCAGGCGACGCCGGCCCGACGCGCCAGCTCTCGCGCGAGCACACCGTGCTCGTCGAGCCCGACGGTCTCGTCACCGTCACGGGTGGCAAGTGGACCACCTACCGTGCGATGGCCGAGGACGTGCTGGCCCGTTGCGCCGAGGCCGGGCTGCTGCCTGCTCGGCCGGCCGGCGCCACGGCGACGTTGCGGCTGCTGGGTGCGGCACCGGGACGCCCGCTGGCCGAGCCGCCAGGCGAGCACCTGTATGGCAGCGAGGCGGCCGCGCTGCACACCCTGCCCGGGGCCGGGCGCTGGCTGGCCCGCGACGCCGAGACGGGGCGCGGCCTGTTGAGCGAGGCGATGGTGCGCTTTGCCGCGCGCGCCGAGATGGCGGCGAGCGTCGAAGACGTACTCGCCCGCCGCAGCCGGCTGCTGTTCCTGGATGCCCGCCAGGCCGGCGAGGTCGCGGACTCGGTGGCCGCGGTGCTCGCCGACGAGCTCGGGCCGGGCTTCGACGCCGACAGCTCGGCCGTGCAGCTGCGCGCACTCGCCGCGCGCTACGCGGCCGTGGGCCTCACGACGCGTACTTGATGGTGCAGCCGTAGGGCTGGGTGACCGGCGTGGCCACTGGGCGTCCGGCCAAGGCGTCGGCCAGTGCCTGGTTGACGTAGTTCGTCGCGGTGCGGATGTCAGCCGGGTTGGCCGTGGGTCGGCTGTCGATCGCGCCGGCATACACGAGCCGCCCCTGCGGATCGATCACATACATGTGCGGCGTGGTGCGCGCCCCATAGGCGCGGCCCGCCTTGCCGTCGACGTCCATCAGCGTGGCCGTGGCGGCCGCCTTGTGGTTGGACATCCAGCTCGCCAGCGCGGCGGGCGCGAGGTAGTCGCGAGAGTTCGTCGCTGTGGAGTTGATGGCCAGCCACACCACGCCGCGCTCGGCGGCGCCCTTCTGCGTGGCCTGCATGTTGCCGGCGTCGTAATGCTTTTGCACGAAGGGGCAGCCCGGGTTCACCCACTCGAGGACCACGTGCTTGCCCTTGAAGTCGGCCAGCGACACCGTGCGCCCGGCGGTGTCGGTGAGGGTGAAGGCCGGTGCGGGCTGGCCGATGGCCGCCGCTGCATGGGCTGCGCCGCCGATCGCCAAGGCCGCAGCCAGGGTGAGCGCACCGTGTGCGGCCACCGTCAACGCGCGGCGGCGGCTCGACGCAACAGGGGTCGTGAGTGAGCGGGTGCGGGAAGCGAGAGGGGGCATGTCTGGGGCTCCAAGGGGAGGGCAGGGGCAGAGGCGGCGGGGGTCGGTGAACAGCGCCTCACGAACGAGGACTTCAGGCGCCAGGCTCAAGGCAGCGCAGCAATCGCCTCGCGCAGTTCACGCACCGACAGAATCTCGCTCAACAGCCGAGGCCCTGCTGCGCCCGGGGACATCAGCACGTACACCGGTACCCCGTTGCGCCCGAGCGCGGCCAGCGCCTGCGTGATGCGTGGGTCGCGCTGAGTCCAGTCGGCGCGCAGCAGCACCACGCCGCGGGCGGCAAAGTCGGCTAGCACCTGCGCATCCGCGAGCGCCGTGCGCTTGTTGAACTGGCAGGTCACGCACCAGGCGGCGGTGTAGTCGACGAACACCGGCCGGCCCTGCGCGAGCGCCTCGCGTTCGCGCTCGGGCGACCAGGCTTGCCAGCGCGCATCGGCCGACGCCTGAGCCGTTGACCCGCCGGGGCCCGGCTGCGCCGCTGCGGGCAGGGCCACCGTGGCAGCCGGATGCAGCCCGGGCAAGGCCCAAGCCAGCGCCAGCCCAAGCACCCCCACCGCCACGGCGCCAAAGCCCACGCGTGCCCGACGCCCGAAGCCCGGCGTGCCCAGCGCCCAGGCGGCAAAGGCCAGCGCCAGCAGCACCCCGAGCACCCCGGCCACGGCATCGATACCCGCCTGCTGGCCCAGCACCCACACGAGCCAGATGACGGTGGCGAACATCGGGAAGGCCATCAGCACCTTGAAGCGCGCCATCCACACGCCCGGCCGCGGCAGCCTGCGCGCGAGGCCCGGCCACAAACAGGCGAACAGGTAGGGGCTGGCCATGCCCAGGCCGAGGGCGGCGAAGATGGCGAGGGCCTGAGGGGCCGGCAGGGTCACGGCCAGGCCGAGCGAGGCGCCCATGAAGGGCGCCGTGCACGGCGAGGCCACGGCCACGGCCAGCACGCCGGTCAGCGCCGAGTCGGCCACCGGATGGCGCGCGCGCAGGGCGGCCAGCGAGCCTGGCAGCACCGAGCCGAACTCGAAGAGCCCCGCGAGGTTCAGCCCGATCAGCGTGAAGAGCGCGGCCAAGGCGGCCACGAAGGCCGGCGACTGCAGCTGGAAGCCCCAGCCCAGCTGCTCCCCGCCGGCGCGCAGCGCCAGCAGCAGCCCGGCCAGCACGAGAAAGCTCACGACCACGCCGCCGGTGTAGGCCACCCCCCCCGCCAGCAGCGCGCGCCGCGGTGCGCGGGCGTCACCGCCCGAGGCACCTTGTGGGGCGTTCGCCCCGTGGGCGCCATGCGCCGCGAGCGCGAGCACTTTCAGCGACAGCACCGGGAACACGCAGGGCATCAGGTTGAGCAGGGCTCCGCCCAGGAACGCGAGCAGCAGCGAGAGCGCCACGGCCGCTGCATCCGTCGGGGCGACGGCCACGGGGGGCGGCATCGGCATGCCCGCCGGTGCCGCCGGCGACGCCGCGGCCGCGGGCCACACCCCGCTGACCGGCAGCGCCAGCTGCAGGCCCGGGGGTGCCGCCTCGTGGGCTTTCGGCGAGACCGTG
This sequence comes from Pseudomonadota bacterium, assembly GCA_039798945.1. Classification (GTDB taxonomy): domain Bacteria; phylum Pseudomonadota; class Gammaproteobacteria; order Burkholderiales; family Burkholderiaceae_C; genus Rubrivivax. The sequence goes on along the minus strand of JBDKFA010000027.1, from coordinate 2,687 downwards.
CCTGCCACCCCACCGGCCGAGGTGTCCAGCACCAGCACCGCGGCGAGCGCCGCCGGGCTCTCGCTGCGCTGCGCCGACAGCGGCACGCGCGCCTCCCAGGTGCTGCCCTCCCAGCGCGCCTGCGGCGGGGCGGCGTTTTCGATCACGCCGGCGAGTTCAGGCAGCAGCCGCACGGTGCGCCCCGCCAGATCGGCCGGGATGCCGGCCACCCGCACGACGAGTGCGTCGCCGTCCACGCGCGCGCTGCCCTGCACCGGCGCAAGCGTGCGCGGCTGCAGCACCCGCGACTGCTCGAAGAGCGCCGCGTGCAGCGAGGTGGCCGCACGCGCGGGCACCTGCAGCGCAAAGTCACCGCCCTCTGGGATGCACACCTCGCGGCACACGAGCCAGTCCGCGCGCAGCGTGACGGCGAGCGTCTCGCCTGCGAAGGCGGCGGGCACCGTGACAGCCACCGGCAGCAGCACCGTGCCTTCGTAGCCGAAATTCATCAGCGGCCCCACGGGCAGCGGGCGCGGCGTGGGCCAGGCGATCTCGCCGGCGGCAAAGCCTGCCGGCAGCGTCCATTGCAGCGTGGTCGCCAGGCCCGAGTCGCCCGGGTTCTTCCAGTAGGTGTGCCACTGCGGCGCGTGCTCCAGCCGCAGGCCCAGCCACAGTGGCTTGCCGGGCGCGACGCCTTCGGGCGCATGGGCCACGAGCTCGGCGCGCACCTGATCGGTCTTCACCACTGCGCCGGGCGCGGCCGCCGCGCTCGCCGCCCCCAGGGCAGCCACGAACGAAAGCGCCCCCCGGCGCAGGGCCCGGCCCAGCACCCCGCGCAGGCCCGCCACGGTGAGGGCAGGCAGGGCAGGGACGACGGTCCGCGAAGCGCCCGCGCGCACGAGGGGGCAGTTGGGGGTGGGGGTGTCGGCGGGGGGGTAGGCAGGCATGGTTCAGGGGCGCCGCGGACAGCGGCCGGTCGGGCCGAGGGCCGGCACGGGAAATTATCGGCGCCGCGGGCGCGCGCGATCCGCGCCGTCTTCAATGCCCTCGGCCGCTCGTACTTGGCACGGTTGGACAGGCCCGGGGTGCGCCGGTGTGCCGCAGCGCTGCCCGATGTGCCGCGTGCCACCCGTGCAACCCGTGCAACCCGTGCGCGCCGGCCGTGCGCAGGCGGCGGCCCAAGCAGGCACGTGTGGCCCTCATGTTGCCCTCATGTGGCCGCCAGCGGCCCCCCGGTGATGTCCCGCTACCACGCTGCGGCAAAGGGGCATCTGGCCAAGAGGGCGGGTTTCCACGTATACTCGATTGGTTTGCCCAACTGAGCGTCTTTCAGTCGTCCCGATGTCCGAGCGGAATGTGCCCTCGCCAGTCCGCCCGAGCACCTGGCCCGACGGAGGCGAACCCGAAGAAGCGCCCGTGCGGGCGCTGACGCGGCAGGAGGCGCAAGCGCTGGCTGCCCGTTCGCCTTCCGTGTCCCCGTGGAAGGTCGTTGCGGTGCAGGCGGTGCTCGGCGCGGGGCTGGCTGCACTCGTGTGGCTGGTCACCGGCGAACGGGCGGCCGGGCTGTCCGCGCTCTATGGCGCGGCGGTCGTGGTGGTGCCGGCGGTGCTGATGGCCCGCGGCATGACCAGTCGCTTCTCCAGCATGAGCCCCGGCGCCAGCGCCGTCAGTTTCATGTTGTGGGAGTTGGTGAAGATTTCGGTCTCGGTGGCGATGCTGATGCTCGCCCCGAAACTCGTGCAGCCCCTGAGCTGGCCGGCTTTGCTGGTGGCCCTGGTGCTGTGCATGAAGGTGTACTGGCTTGCGCTCGTGTGGCGCGGGCGCTGAAGAGCAACGAGAAGAGCATTCGACATGGCAGCCAGCGGTCAAGGCCCTACGGCCGGCGAGTACATCGTCCACCACCTGCAGCACCTGCAGAACCACAAGCAGACGGGCGTCGTCGACTTCTCGGTCTTCAACCTCGACTCGATCTTCTACTCCGTCTTGCTCGGGGTACTGGGCTGCTTCCTGCTGTGGCGGGCGGCTTCCCGGGCCACTGCCGGCGTCCCGGGCCGCTTCCAGGCTGCCGTCGAGATCCTCGTGGAGATGGTCGAGAGCCAGGCCAAGGGCATCGTGCACAACGCCACCAGCCGCAAGCTGGTCGCGCCTTTGGCGCTCACCGTGTTCGTCTGGATCTTCCTGATGAACGCAATGGACCTGCTGCCGGTGGATCTGCTGCCGGCCATCTGGCACGTGGCCGGCCCGGCCCTGGGCATGAAGGACTACATGCGCGTCGTGCCCACGGCCGACCTGTCGGTGACGATGGGCCTGTCGCTGTCGGTGCTGCTCATCTGCCTGTACTACAACGTCAAGATCAAGGGCCTGGGTGGCTGGGTGCACGAGCTCTTCTCGGCCCCCTTTGGCGACAAGTTCTACCTGTACCCCGTGAACTTCGCGATGCAGGTGATCGAGTTCGTCGCCAAGACGGTCTCCCACGGCATGCGGCTGTTCGGCAACATGTACGCGGGCGAACTCATCTTCATGCTGATCGCGCTGATGGGTGGCGCGTGGTCCCTGTCTTTCACCGGCATCGGCCTGGCGATCGGCCACATCCTCGCCGGCACCGTGTGGGCCATCTTCCACATCCTGATCATTACCTTGCAAGCGTTCGTCTTCATGATGTTGACCCTGGTCTACATCGGCCAAGCGCACGATTCGCATTGATTGCA
>JBDKFA010000026.1:0-8511 GCA_039798945.1 Pseudomonadota bacterium | reverse complement strand
CGCCCCACGGTACGACGCGTTCCATCTCTTCCAGGAACTCGCGTTTGCGGGTCTTCTTCGTCGAGAGGTTCAGGCCAAGTCCGAGCTGCTTCATGCTCGCTATCGTCGTGCCGCGTCGGGCTTTAGGCAAGACGGGTCAGCACGGGGTTATGCAGATCTTCCCTAGTCCACTGGGCTGGAACGGCTCGTTCAGCTGGGGCACGGAGACCAAGCCCAGCGCTTGCTCGTCATAGAGGCGACGCGTCTGGCCGATGTGCCGCAGCCAGTTGCCACCACGAGGGCAGCAGCTCGATGACCTCGGCGCGCCTGTAGCGATCATCCAGCAGCCAGAGCCAACCCCGGTCTTCGGGCGTTCTGAGGACGCGGCCGGCCGCCTGTACCACCCGCTGCATCGCCGGTACGAGGTCGGCGTACCCGTGGCCAGCCCCGAAGAGCTTGTCCAGTCTTGCCTGGATGTGGTCCTGCGTGACTGAGACCGGTGGCAGGCCCAGGGTGGCAATGAAGGCACCGATCAACAGCGAGCCCGGAAGGTCCACGCCCTCGGCGAAGACGCCTCCCAGGACCGCAAAGCCCACGCCCTGGCCACCGGGCCTGAATCTCGCCAGGAACTCCGCCCGCGCCTCGGCGGTCATGCGCGGCTCCTGCCGCCATTGCGGGATATCCGGACGGCGTTCGGCCAGCAAGGCGGCAGCCGACTTCAGGTACGCGAAACTGCTGAAGAACGCGAGGTAGTTGCCCGGGTGCTCATCGACTTGCCGAGCGATGACCGCCAAGAGCCGCTGCAGCGAATGATCCCGGTGCGCGTAGCGCGTTGAGATCTCGTGGGCCACGCGTACGGTCAGGTGCTCGGCGGGGAAAGCCGGCGGCACGTCGATCCAGGCCGTGTTGTCGGGCAGACCCAGCAGGCGGATCGCGTACTCCGGAGGCGACAACGTTGCGGAGAACAGCGTGATGCTCTGAAGGGTCTGCAGGCGCGGCCGCAGGAAGCACGCCGGCGCGACGTTGCGCACGCACAGCGCGGCGTCGCGTGCCTCCTGGACGCCGGAGCCGTCAGTATCGACGTCGCCGCCTGCACCCAGGAAGGTCTGCACGTCGAACAGCGAGTGGTCGCTCAAGGCCTCGACCAGCTTCACGAACCGCCGCAGTTCGAAGTGGAACTTCAGCAGCGACCCGACGCTCAACGGGTGCAGGTTGAAGTGCTCCGACAAGACACCTGCGGCCGCCTGCAGTGCCTGCACGAATGCATCCGGCACCGTGGACAGCACTTGGTAGGGTGCGGCCGTGTCGGCGACAAGTTCTTCCGCGGCATCGACCAGCGCGTCGAGGCTGCCCTTCACGGCGCCGGGGGCCGTGGCTGCCGCGGCGCGGATCTGACCGATGCGCAACTCGGCGCTGTACATGGCCCGCGCGCGCTCGACCAGGTTGTGCGCCTCGTCGACGAGCACGGCGAGGCGCCAGTCCAGGGCCTGCGCCAGGCCCCAGAGCAGGCCGTTGCCATCGAACAGGTGGTTCACGTCGCCCACCAGCACATCGGCCCAGCGCACCAGCTCCTGGCCCAGGTAATAGGGGCACAGGCCGTGGCGCAGCGCGACCTGCCTCTGGGCCGCGGCATCCAGCCAGCCCAGGCCGACCGCCTCATCACGGGCGGCGGGCAGGCGGTCGTAGAACCCGCGGGCGAGCGGACAGGCGTCGCCGTGGCAGGCCTTGTCAGGGTGCGCGCAGCCCTCGTCCTTGGGCACCAGCGTCAGCACTCGCAACGACCGGCCCGCGATCCCCGCGCGCAGCTTGGCGAGCGCCTCCAGGGCCGTGATGCGCCCCGTACCCTTGCAGGTCAGGTAGGCCAGCTTGTCGATGCCTTGCGCCGGCATGGCCCGAAGCGTCGGGAACAGCGTGCCCACGGTCTTGCCGATCCCGGTCGGTGCCTGGGCCAGCAGGCAGCGACCGTGGGTGGCTGTGCGGTAGACCGCTTCAGCCAGCGCGCGCTGGCCGGCGCGGAACGCGCCTTCCGGAAACGCCAGACCCGTTAGCGCCGTATCGCGGGCGGCACGGTGCGAGGCCTCCTGCTGCGCCCAGGTCAGGAAGGCGGCGCAGCGCTGCGCCAGGATCTCCTCCAGCTCTTCGGCGCCGAAGACCTGACGCAGCTCGGTCTCCGACTGGCTTGCGACATCGAAGTAGACGAGCGCCAGGGCGATCTCGGGCACGCTGCGGCTGCGGCAGAAGAGCGCGCCGTAGGTCTGCAACTGTGCCCAATGCAGCTGGCGTCGGTTCTCCGGGATGTCGTCCGGATGCCCGCGGATGGTCTTGATCTCCTCCAGGCAGCGGCGCCGCGGGTCGTAGCCGTCGGCGCGGCCGCGCACGCGCAGCGCGCCCACGGTCGTCTCCAGGGCGATCTCGGTCTCATAGTCCTGCCCGCGCCGTTGCGCAACGACGCTCTGTCCTGCAACCCCCTCGAGCGCTGTCGCGGCGGGTGTGAAACGGCGGTCCAGGTCCCCCCGCTTCCCGGTGAACTCGCAGAGTTCGCGGACCGCGACGGTGTAGGCCCAGCTGGGCGAAGTCGGGGGCGTGACGCAGGGTTCAAGCGGCGCCCCGGCGGGCGACGGATGCGAAAGCATGAGCGCTATTGTCGGGACTGGTTGGCAGGCGGCCCAAGACTGAACCGAGTCACTCGACGTCGATGTCCTGAGCCACGGCAATGCGCATCGGCGGCCATTCGAGGGTTCGGAACCTGCACGACCGCTTCACCGCCAGACGGTGACGTTGGCCAGCGGCGATACTCGGCGTCTGCCTCACCACATCCCGCCGCTGTGTTTGTCCTTCGGTGTACCCAGAAACTGCTCGACAGGCTCCACGCCAAGTTCGATCCTGAGCCGCCGCCCTCACCTACCGGGCCGCACGACCGGCCCCCACCCCCGAAGCCTGCAGAACTCGACTTGCGTGGCGAGTCTCAAACCTGCACGCCAGGCCTTGGCCCCACACGCCCGAGATCCCTATGAACCTGAAGCTGCCCATCACTGTCGTCGATGAACTCGCAGATCACGAGATCCGCGCAGATGGCGAACTCGACCTTGCCAGCGGCGACATCAGGATCGTGCGCTACGAGGATTACGACATCGCCACCCAAGGCCTGCCGGCGCATCACAAGGACTACGAGTTCACAGTTGGCGTTCTCTCCAACGGCGGCCGCGACGTCGAGTTCGGCGTGCGCGTGGACCGCATGTCCGGCCACTACAGCGTGACCCCGGACGAGCTGCTCGAGATCAAAGGTCGCGCGGCCAAGTTGTTCTCGCAGCCGCCGGGCGCGGCGACGAAGCACTGAAGGCCGGTAGCGACACCTCGGCTCGCCGCTGCTAGCCAGGCAACGCTGGCATGGACAAGAGCACACGGAACTTGGCTTGACCAGACTTCAGGCGCTGGTAGGCGTCGTGGGCCCGCTCGAACGGCACGACTTCCACCTGCGGCTGCACGCCGGCGAGCACGCTGAAGTCCAGGGTCCGCTCGCTCTCGTGCGGCGTCGTGCGCGTCCCGTTCATCGGGGATGGACACCAGCCCCGTGGCCCGGCACGCCTGGGCGGGCCACCTGCATCGCGCGGTAGGTCGAGTTCACGGGTCGGCTTGCTTCCTCTGGCGGACGTTGTCCATGCGGATCTGTTGCAAGCCCCGCTCGGCGGCATCGACGGCCCCGGCCAGATAGCCCGGGAACTGCGGCGACCATTCGCTGCCGATACCGATGAGCCTACTCCGCCAGGCGCCGTTGTCGGCGCCGCTCGGTGGGGCTGCGGCGTGGTGACTCGCGGCGTCCTGGTCGTCGTCGGTCGCGGTCAGCGGGTCGTTGGCCCAGTCCTTCAAGGCGTCGCCCAGCGGGGCACCGGCACGCGCGCCGAACAGCCTGACCAGTTGCGCCCTGCAGTGCATGCGCAGCACCTCGTCGCTGACCTGGAGGCGCACCTGCGCCGGCACGCCGAGGAAGCCGAACAGCGCGGCGTGCCCGCCGGGCATCGAGACGTCGTGGATCTCGCCCATGGGGCCAGCGCCGCTGCGCGCGCTGCCGGACAGGCCCTGCTCGCGCCAGAACGGCGTGTCGTAGACCGCCACGTACTTCGCGTGCGGTGCCATCCAGGTCGGCGTGCCCTGCCAGCGGCGCGCCAGCTCCGCTGGCAGCGGCGGGTCGAACTGCACACGCGTCGCGGCCAACCTCGGCGGCAGGGCCAGCAACACCTGCTCGGCTTGCCACATCGTGGCGATGCCTGCCGTATCGTCGACCGTCAACTCGACGTGGGCAAGCTCGCAGCGAAGCCGGCGCACCGTCAACCCGGTGCGGACGACCGCGTCATCGAGCCGGGCGCGCAACGCAGCCACGAGCGCACCTGTGCCGCCCGCCAACCGCATCGACGGCGGGTCGTTGACATAGCCGCGCATTCGCTGTGGCGGCTGGCGTGCGGCACGCTCGACGAGCAGGTCACCGTCCTCGAACTGCGCGAAGCTCTCGAGGCCCAGCTCGGTCACCAGCCGGTCCAGCTGCGGTTGCATCGCCGGCCAGAACCAGCTGGGACCGAGGTCGAAGCGATCCAGTGCCGGCAGCGCCGTGTCGACGCGGGAGCCATGCGCGTCGACCGAGAGGATGCGGCCGCCCACGGAGTCGCGCGCCTCGAACAGCACGACGTCGCGCACGCCTTGCTGCTGGAGCCTCCACGCTGCCACCAGTCCGGCCAGACCACCGCCGACGATGGCGATGCGGGTGTGTTGGATCGTCATGGGGTGAGCCCGGCCAGGTGGCTGGTATTCAGGTAGAGCGTAGCGCGTACCGCACCAGCCTGGTCTGCTACGTCGTCTATCGGGCCGACTGTGTCGGGATGCCGAGGACGCAGCGCTTTCGGAGATGGCTGCTGATTGAATACGGTCAGCCGTGAGCCGCTCGCGAATGACTGCGGTTGCCCAAGAACCCATCAGACTCTTGGGGAGACCTCATGGCAAGCTATCGAATCGGAGGGGCTTGAAAGCAGACATGACGCTCGTCCTCAACATCCTCTTGGCGGCCCACCTCGCAGCCTTGGCGACCTGGGTGCATGCCCAGTCGGCGCCAGCCGCCGCGGGCGCGACGGCGACGGTCCGGAACACGATGGCGCAACGCATGCAGGCGTGTGTGGTGTGCCATGGGAAGGAGGGCCGCCCCACCAACGCGGGCTACTTCCCCCGCATCGCCGGCAAACCCGAGGGCTACTTGTTCAACCAGCTGAAGAACTTCAGGGATGGCCGCCGGCGCAACCCGACGATGCATCACCTGACGCAACACATGTCCGATGCGTATCTGCGTGACATTGCCCGGTACTTTGCAGCGCTGGATCTGCCGTATCCGCCTGCTGCTGCGCATGGCTTGTCGGCCCGCCAGCAGCAAATCGCGGAGCAACTGGTCTTCAAGGGGGTGCAGGAACGCCAGATCCCGGCCTGCACGGCCTGCCATGGCAGCCATATGGCCGGACGCCTGCCCGCCATGCCTGGGCTGCTGACGCTGCCTGCGGATTACCTGATCGGTCAGCTGGGCGCGTGGCGCACCGGTTTGCGTGCGGCAGCCACGCCGGATTGCATGGCCGACATGGCTAAACGACTGACCGACGAAGAGGTGAGCGCGGTGGCACGCTGGCTTTCCGCACAAAGCGTGCCGACGGGGACTCAGCCGGAGGCCGCATCCAGCCAGCCGCTGCCCCTGCATTGCGGGAGCGGCAGCGAGTGATCCGAACCCATGATGGGAAGCGGGCATGGCGCGCGGGTGCCATCGCTCTGCTTCTGCTGCTTCTGGTCCTCCTGCTGGCTGCCTGGGTGGCCTGGATGAATGTTCGGGGGGAGGCACCGCTGACAGCCGACCTCCCCACCACGCCGGCTTCGCGGGACCTGATCGAGCGAGGTGCCTACCTGGCAAGGGCTGGCAACTGCATGGGCTGCCACACGACTCCGGGCGGAGCCGAATTCGCCGGCGGTCGCGGTATCGAAACGCCGTTCGGCACGGTCGTCGGGCCGAACATCACACCCGATCCCAGGACTGGCATCGGCACGTGGTCGGCCAGCGAGTTCTGGCGGAGCCTGCACCATGGGCGCTCGAAAGACGGCCGCCTCTTGTACCCCGCCTTTCCGTACCCCAGCTTCACGCAGGTGTCGCGTGAGGACTCGGACGCCCTGTACGCCTTCCTTCGATCGGTCCCGGCGGTCGAGCAGCCCAACGCGCCGCACGCGCTGCGATTTCCCTACAACACGCAGGTCGCACTCGCGGTCTGGCGGGCGCTGTACTTCCGGCCCGGCAGCTTCGAGCCTGAGGCCGGCCAGAGTGCCGAGTGGAACCGCGGCAAATACCTCACCCAAGGGCTGGGCCACTGCGCCGCCTGCCACTCGGGCCGCAATGTGCTCGGCGGCACGAGCGTGAATGCAGCGTTCGCCGGGAGCCTGATGCCCGGCGGCTCCTGGTACGCACCGTCGCTCGCATCGCCCGACGAAGCCGGGGTTCAACGCTGGCCCCGCGAAGAGGTGGTGCAACTGCTCACGGACGGCGTCTCGGCGCACGCGTCGGTCTCAGGGCCGATGGCTGACGTTGTCTTCAGCAGCACCCAGTACCTGAGCAAGCAGGATGTTGACGCCATGGCCCGCTACCTGGCATCGATTCCCGTGAAGGACCGGCCACCTGCCGAGCGCACACGTGCCGATGCGGCAGTGATGGAGACCGGCCGGCAGGTCTACGAGCTGCACTGCGCGACATGCCATGGCGACCAGGGACAAGGCGTGGCGGGGATCTACCCTGCCCTGGCCGGCAACCGCGCGGTGACTCTCGCGTCACCCATCAACGTCGTGCAGTCGATCCGGAGGGGTGGCTTCATGCCCACCACCGCGGGCAACCCTCAGCCCTTCGGCATGCCGCCGTACGGACAGGTGCTGAGCCATGATGAGATTGCCGCAGTCGCCACGTTCATCCGGCAGTCCTGGGGCCATTCCGCGGCACCGGTCTCCGCGCTGGACGTGCTTCGGGCCCCATGAAACGCCGCTCATGCCGACCCCGCCGCCGCCGCCCGCCCAACTGCGCAATCCGCTGCATGGCAAGACGTCGTGGGCTCGCGAGAAGGTCGAGAGCCTTGACCTCTTCATGCTGCGCGACCTGAAGCGCGGTGGTTTGCCCCGTACCACGGGATGAGCGTGGACCCGACGCTGAAATACCTGGCGGGCTACCCGCCCGACTTGCGCGCGCAGGTTCGGGCGCTGATCGTCGAGGGGAGACTCTTCGACAACCTGCAGCGGCGGTACCCGGAGCGCCACGACATCGGCAGCGACGGCGCGCTGTACGAATACGTGCAAGAGCTCAAGAGCCGCCACATGCGCAACGCAGGCCCGTTGTCCAAGGTGCTCTACGACAACCGGCTGCACCTGACGCACCAGGCCCTGGGCATGCACACCGCCGTGTCTCGCGTCCACGGCGGCAACCTCAAGGCCAAGCGCGAGATCCGGATCGCCAGTCTCTTCCGCGAGGCACCGGCAGCGTTCCTGAGAATGATCGTCGTGCACGAGTTGGCATACCTCAAGCAGCGCGGACACGACAAGGCCTTCTACGCCCTGTGCACCCACATGGAGCCCGACTATCACCAACTGGAGTTCGATGCGCGGATATGGCTCACCGGGCTCGAAGCGGGCTCGGTGAACGCGAGCGCCCATGACGGTTGAGGCCTTTGGGAAGAGGAACGCCAGCTTCAGACTGAATGTGTCTTTCGGGGGGGGGCACGCTCACGCACGCTCACGGTGGACTGGAAATCCCGACCCCGAGGCGACAGCCACCTCACCGATCCCGCCGCCGCCAAGCCGCCTCGGGAACGCGATGCGCCGGAACCAGAACCCCGACCGCACGGCGTCGATCGCAGAGACCAACACATGCGTGTGCGCCCCCCTTCTGCACGGCCCAGGGTACGGTCAGCCTCGTGCTCAGGGCATCGAGAAGATCACTCTGGATCACGACCCCGTACGGAATGCCGGTGGCCGCGCTGCTGCTCGGGTTGGCGCAGATGTCGTACTGCGCCATCTGCCGCTCACCAGGGGCGCAGCTCGGCGCCAGGAATGCCTTGCGAGTCGACGCGGGCGTTCTGCGCGGAAATCCACTCACGGAATTCCGACTCGAAGACCTTCTTGCGCGCGGCGCGGCGCGGCGCGGCGCGGCGCGGCTCGCCTTGCCGTGCTTGGCCTGCGCACACAGGCTGCCGAATCGATTCCTGGCCTCGGTAGCGGTGACGCGCATGGTGGGCTCCTCCGGTGGCTGGCCATTTTTGCCACCTGGCCTTCAAGTCGCTGCACCCCTGCGCAGGTCGCGCTCGGCGGCTTCCCGCCGGGCGTCTTCTATCTCGCGCAGCACAGCGCCGAGGTCCACGGCGCCCGGCCTGGGTTCGTACCGGCCTGTCAGCGGGGTCTCCGGGCTCAGGCGGCCCGTGGCGTAAAGGTCCCAGATCTCGGGCCCATGGCGTGTGTCGCGCAGCTCCGGCGCGTGCTGGC
>JBDKFA010000025.1:0-2597 GCA_039798945.1 Pseudomonadota bacterium | reverse complement strand
GGGACGAGCGGCACTGGCCCGGACTGCGCGCGCCGCGCTGCCGGGCCACCCGGGGGTCTTCAGGGCTTGCGGCCCGACACCACCCAGGCCACGCGACCCACCGCTGAATCCAGAGGCGACGCCTTCAGGTCGCGCAGGCCCGTGGCCGTGAGCGCCTCCACCAGACCCGCCAAGTCGGTCTCGTCCTGGGCCGAGTCCCGCATCGCCTCGAGTCGGCGACACTCGGCCGCGTAGTCGCGCGCACGGTCGTCGAGCCGGGCGATCGCGTCGGCGGCTCGGCCTTGACGCACGAGCGGCACCAGGCCCGTGATGCCCTGAAGCATGTCCATCAGCGGCGCGCTGCGGCTGCCTGCCGCCTCCATTCGGGCCTTGAGGGCATTCACCGATGCGTTGTAGGCATCGCGGGTGTCCACGGCGTGCATCATGCGGTCAACCGGGTCCACCGGGGCCGAGGCCATCGCCTCCAGCATCGCCTTGCCGTGCTCGAAGATGCGCGCATCCCGCAGGGCGAAGGCGATGTCGGCCAGGTTTCCCGTGGCGACGCGGTCGATGACGGAGCCGCTGGCGTGCATGACGGCATGCAGGCGCGCGCCCGATGCCAGCCAGGCCCAAACGGCATCGACGGCACCCTCGCGCGGCAGGTACTCGAGACCGAAATTGCTGACCACCGCCGATACGCCGCCAGCGGGCGGCATCGCCGCGCCGAAGTTCTCGGCCGTGCGCATCGTGATCGCGGCGCCTGCCGTGCCTTCACGTGCACCCGGCCACTCCGCCTGATCGATGCATACCCAGCGCGCCGTGCCCATCGTGTCGGGGGAGAGGTGTCGAAGCAGGCGGGCCAGCACCGCAGGACCGCTGCCCACGTCTGCAATCGTCGTGCAGTGCCCCAGCCAGGGGGCCTGTGCCAGCCAATGCTGGCGCAGCGTGCGGGCGACGGGGTCGTCGGCTTGGAGATCGATGGCCCCGCGGTCGGTCTGGGACCACAGGTTCGACCAGGCATCGGTACGCAGATCAGGCCTCCAGTCGGGTGATGGCTTCGATGAGTGCCTTGAACGCCTCACGCTCCGGCGGCGTGAGCTCGGGATGCCAGGCGTCCATCAACAGGATCCCGCGGTGACGGTCCGTCGGGTTCTCTGCGGAATGCTCGAAGGTGTCGTCGAACACCATCGGCACGCTTTCCTGCCAGAAGTGGCGGCCGACGCCGGTCACATCCAGAAAGCAGCCCGGAGGCACCTCCAGCGGGATGTGGATGACCACGCGCGCATTCGTGACGCCATGGTGCGGTTCGATGCGCGAGTGCGGCTGCAGGATGGAAAAGCAGACCTCCGGCGCCTGGCCGTCGATGCGACACAGGTCGACCGAATCGAGCAGGGCGCTGGTTTCGGGAAAGCGCTGGTGGTTCGCGTCGTAGCGGCGTCCATGGCGGTAGACGAAGAGAGCATCCCAGGATGCGCCGGCTGCACCCGTCACGTAGTCGCGCATCGACGCGGCTGGGAGGTCATGCCCCATGAACGGTTCGATGCCCGAGCCCTCCGAGACCGCTACGCGGAACTCGCGCTGCAGTGCAGAGAACCCTGCCATCAACGCCGGGACGAGGGGATGCGAGCCCGCGTTCAGGAATCCTCCTGTCCTGAGACCCGGGATGAAGATCACCTTCGGGCGTTGGGTCGGGTGGCTGGAGAAGACGCTCGCCTCGCCCAGGTAACCGGCCAAGGCACGGTCGATCCTGAAGAGTTCCCGCGGTCCGTAGGCCCGCCGGATGTCTGCAAACGCATCGCGCAGGTACTCGGCGCGCAGCTTGCGCACCTGCGCAGCCCGCGTCGACCAAGCCGCCTCGGTATCGAGGCCCAGTGCACGCATGCGGGTCGCGTCGCGCTTCGCGCCGGGTTGCGACGAGCGGTACCAGCTGCGCAGCGCAGACTGGGTCTCACCCGCGGACTCCTGCCAGGTGGCCAGCAGCATCCAGGCCTCCGCGCAAGGTGCCGGTGAAGACGCCAGGTGCTTGTGCAGCTCGCTCGAAAGTTCGCGCCGCGCCAGCTCGGTCGCCTCGTCGTGCTGCGCATAAGCCGACAAGGCCTGCAGCGCCTGGGCATCACCCACGGCAGCGGCGGGCACGAGCGCCAGGACGGTTTCGGAAAGCATGTGTGCGGAGAGGTGGCGCGCGTTAACGAAAAAGGGCTCCGAGGAGCCCCTGTCACGCGTTCCCGCAGCCGGAGCAACCCGGCTGCGGGAAGGTGCTGTTGTCGTCAGAACGACTGCTGCACGCGGAAGTACACCTGACGGCCGAGTGCGTCGTACAGGTAGAAGTTCCACGGACGGCCGTCGTAGCCGATCAACTCCGGCATCTTGCCTTCCAGGTTGACCACACCCACCGACAACGTCGTCTTGGTCGGGTGGCGGTACGTCACGGCCAGGTTGGCAGTGGTGTAGGCCTTCGTCGTGGCCGTACCCGTCCCGTTCTTGTCGATGTGGTTGATCGCCAGGTTGGTCGCGAACCGGCCATACGTCCAGGTGTTGCTCAGGTTGACGCGCATCTTGGGCGAACCCTGCGTGCCGACCAGATTGTCCCCGTCGTTGATCGTGTACTTGTCGACGAC
>JBDKFA010000024.1:0-4841 GCA_039798945.1 Pseudomonadota bacterium | reverse complement strand
GTGGCCAGGTTGTTGACCGAAGTGGGGCTCTTCCTCGCGTCAATGGGCCCGCCCATCATGGTCATGGTGCGTGGTGTGACTTCGCCGCGGCTGGCCATCAAGGACACGGCCGCCAGCACCGGCACGGTGGGCTGGCACACCGAGATCACGTGCACGTGCGGGCCGATGTGGCGGATGAACTCCTGCACGTACGCGATGTAGTCGTGCAGGTGGAAGGAGCCTGCCTCCAGCGGGACCATGCGCGCGTCCGTCCAGTCGGTGATGTACACCTTGTGGTCGTGCAGGAGGCTGCGCACCGTGTCGCGCAGCAGCGTCGAGTGGTGGCCCGACAGCGGCGCCACCACCAGCACCGTGGGCTGCGTCTTCATCTGGGCGAGCGCCTGCGGGTCGTCGGTGAAGCGCTTGAAGCGCAGCAGCCGGCAAAACGGCTTGTGCAGCCGCACCTGTTCCTGCACGGCCACCTCCACACCGCCGACGGTGGCGCTGCGGATGCCGAACTCGGGCTTCTCGTACTCCTTGGCCAGCCGGTGCATCAGGTCGAGCCCGGCGGCCACACGCTGGGCCATCGGGCCGTGGCTGAAGGGCGACAGGGGATGCGTGTACAGCTTAGCCGAGGCACTGGCGAACTCGGAGAAGGGCGCCATCATCGCGCGCTGGGTTTCATACAGCTGGTACAGCATGGGCAGGCTCCGGGCGTGTCAAGCCGGTGAGTGTGGCGGCTGCCAGTGAGCAGGCTCAATCTGGCCGGGTACGGGCACGCAACAAGTGTGTGAATGTGCCACAGCGCATGTTGCGATGCAGCAAATTGTTCGCGAATCGCGCTACATCACGCTGACGATCCCGCGCACCACCTTCTCGAGGTTCCCCGGGTTCAGCGCCGCCACGCAGATGCGGCCCGAGTCCACGCCGTAGACGCCGTGTTCGGCACGCAGGCGCTGCATCTGCGCCGCGCTCAGGCCGGAGTAGCTGAACATGCCGCGCTGGCGGGTGATGTAGCCCACGTCCTGCGTGACGCCCGCGGCGCGCAGGCCATCGCGCAAGGCCTCGCGCATCTGGCGGATGCGCCCGCGCATGGTCGCCAGTTCTTCTTCCCACTGCTGCCGCAGCCCTGGCGTGGTGAGCACGGTCGTGACGAGCTGGGCGCCGAAGGTCGGCGGGTTGGAATAGTTGGTGCGCACCACGATCTTGAGCTGCGACAGCACGCGTGCCGCCTCGTCGGGGTTCTCGCACACGACGCTGATGGCGCCCACGCGTTCGCCGTACAGCGAGAAGCTCTTGGAAAACGAGGTCGCGACGAGGAAGTCCAGGCCGCTGGCCAGGAAGCGCATCACCGCGGCGCCGTCTTCCGGGATGCCGTCACCGAAGCCCTGGTAGGCCATGTCCAGGAACGGGACCAGGCGCCCGGCGCGCATGACCTCGACCACCTCGCCCCACTGCGCGTCGCTGAGGTCGCAGCCCGTGGGGTTGTGGCAGCACGCGTGCAGCACCACCACGGTGCCGGGCGCGGCGGCGCGCAGCGCGCCGAGCATGCCCGCGAAGTCCACGCCTCGGGTGGCGGCGTCGTAGTAGGGGTAGGCCTCCACCGTGAAGCCGGCATTCGTGAACAGGGCGCGGTGGTTTTCCCAGCTCGGGTCGCTGATCAGCGCCTTGGCACCCGGCAGCAGGCGCTTCAGGAAGTCCGCGCCGATCTTCAGGCCACCGGTGCCGCCAAGCGCTTGCACGGTTGCGATCCGTCGCGCCTGCACGGCCGGGTGCTGGGGCCCGCCGAACACCATGTGCTGCACGGCCTGGTCGTAGGCTGCGATGCCATCGATCGGCAGGTAGCCGTGGGGCCGCGCGGCGGCGGCGAGCTGCTGTTCGGCCGCGGCGACGCAGCGCAGCAGCGGCAGCTTGCCGTTCTCGTCGAAATACATCCCCACCCCCAGGTTCACCTTGTCGGGCCGCGGGTCGGCGACGAACTGTTCGGTCAGACCCAGGATCGGGTCGCGCGGGGCCATCTGGACGGCGGCGAAGTGGGACATGGGCAGGCTCGCGGGGCGGACAGGGGTGGGCGAAGAGGATGAGGGCCCGCGGGGTCGCCGGCAGCCGCAGGCCGGGAAATGGCGCGCCGGCTGGGGTACGCTGTCAGGTTGCCCCTCGGGAAGACCCGAATTCTAGGACGCTGCCACACCGTGCCCCGCCTTCCTGCCCCCGCCCAAGCCGCCCCCGACGCCCTCCACGATGCTGCGGCCCCTGCCGACCGGGTGCCCTCGGGCAGCTTCGCGTCGTTCGCCGACTCGCCGTTCCAGTTGTTCCAGCCCTACCCGCCGGCAGGTGACCAGCCCGGCGCGATCGAGCAGCTCGTCCAGGGCATCGAGGCTGGTCTCGTGCACCAGACGCTGCTGGGCGTGACCGGCTCGGGCAAGACCTTCACGATGGCCAACGTGATCGCGCGGATGGGTCGCCCGGCGATCGTGTTTGCGCCCAACAAGACGCTGGCCGCGCAGCTGTACAGCGAGTTCCGGGAGTTCTTCCCTAAGAACGCAGTCGAGTACTTCGTCAGCTACTACGACTACTACCAGCCCGAGGCCTACGTGCCTCAGCGCGACCTCTTCATCGAGAAGGACAGCTCGATCAACGCCCACATCGAACAGATGCGGCTCTCGGCCACCAAGAGCCTGCTCGAGCGCCGCGACGTGGTGATCGTGGCTTCGGTGAGCGCGATCTACGGCATCGGCAACCCGGCCGACTACCACCAGATGGTGATGACGCTGCGGGTGGGCGACAAGGCCGGGCAGCGCGACGTGATCGCGCACCTGATCCGGATGCAGTACACGCGCAACGAGACCGACTTCGCGCGCGGCACCTTCCGGGTGCGGGGCGACACCATCGACGTCTTCCCGGCCGAGCACAGCGAACTCGCCATCCGCATCGAGCTCTTCGACGACGAGATCGAGGCGCTGCAGCTCTTCGACCCGCTCACGGGCCGCGTGCGGCAGAAGATCCCGCGCTTCACGGTGTACCCGAGCAGCCACTACGTGACGCCGCGCGAGCGGGTCCTGACGGCGGTCGAGGGCATCAAGGAGGAGCTGCGCACGCGCGTGGCCGAGTTCGTGGCGGCGGGCAAGCTCGTGGAGGCGCAGCGCCTGGAGCAGCGCACGCGCTTCGACCTCGAGATGCTGCAGGAGGTGGGCCACTGCAAGGGCATCGAGAACTACACGCGGCACTTGTCGGGCGCGCGGCCGGGGGACCCGCCGCCCACGCTCGTGGACTACCTGCCGCGCGACGCGCTCATGTTCCTCGACGAGAGCCACGTGCTGATCGGCCAGCTCGGCGGCATGTTCAACGGCGACCGTGCGCGCAAGACCACGCTCGTCGAGTACGGCTTCCGGCTGCCCAGTGCTCTGGACAACCGGCCGCTGAAATTCCAGGAGTTCGAGTCCAAGGTGCGCCAGGCGGTGTACGTCTCGGCCACGCCCGGCGACTACGAGCGCACCCACGCCGACCAGGTGGTCGAGCAGCTGGTGCGGCCTACCGGCCTCGTGGACCCCGTGGTCGAGGTGCGCCCGGCGCGCCACCAGGTGGACGACGTGTTGCAGGAGATCCGCGAGCGCGTGGGTGCCGGCGACCGCGTGCTGATCACCACCCTCACCAAGCGCATGGCCGAGCAGCTCACCGACTATCTCGCCGACAACGGCGTGAAGGTGCGCTACCTGCACAGCGACGTCGACACGGTGGAGCGCGTGGAGATCCTGCGTGACCTGCGGCTGGGCACCTTCGACGTGCTGGTGGGCATCAACCTGCTGCGCGAGGGGCTGGACCTGCCCGAGGTGTCGCTGGTGGCGATCCTCGACGCCGACAAGGAAGGCTTCCTGCGCGCCGAGCGCAGCCTGATCCAGACCATCGGCCGCGCGGCGCGCAACCTCAACGGCAAGGCCATCCTCTACGCCGACCAGATGACCGACTCGATGCGCAGCGCCATCGACGAGACCGAGCGCCGCCGCGCTCGCCAGCTCGCCTTCAACGCCGAGCACGGCATCGTGCCGCGCGGGGTGCACAAGCAGATCCGCGAGTTGATCGACGGCGTCGTCTCCGACCGCGCGGGGCGCGAGGCGTCACGGGGCGCGGCGCCGACGGTGGTGGAGGAGGTGCTCGACGAGAAGGACCTGGGCAAGCGTATCCGGCAGCTCGAGCGCCAGATGCTCGAGCACGCCCGCAACCTCGAATTCGAGAAGGCCGCACGTGTGCGCGACCAGCTCGCCCGGCTGCGCGAGCAGGCGTTCGGGGCGCCGGGCAGCGACAACGTCGTGGCGCTGCCAGTGGGCGGGGCAGGGAACTCCTCGCGCAGAACTTGATCAAAACTGTCGACTTCTGGTAAAGTCGAGCGATTCACTAGGAAACCAACCCTCGCAACGGAGGACTTCTCGATGCGTCTGACCACCAAGGGCCGCTTTGCGGTCACCGCGATGATCGACCTGGCCTTGCGTTCGCACAACGGGCCCGTGGCCCTGGCGGCGATCAGCCAGCGCCAGCAGATTTCGCTGTCCTACCTCGAGCAACTATTCGGCAAGCTTCGTCGCCACGAGCTGGTCGAGAGCACGCGCGGCCCCGGGGGCGGCTACTCGCTGGGCCGCGACATGGGGGAGATCACGGTGGCCGACATCATCGTCGCCGTCGACGAGCCGATCGACGCCACCGGCTGTGCCGGCAAGGAAAACTGCATGGGCGACGAAGCCGGCCGCTGCATGACGCACGACCTGTGGACCAGCCTGAATGCCAAGATGATCGAGTACCTCGATTCCATCTCCCTGCGCCGCCTGGTTGACGAGCAGCTGGCCAAGGGCATCTCCATTGAAGAAGCC
>JBDKFA010000023.1:0-3233 GCA_039798945.1 Pseudomonadota bacterium | reverse complement strand
TGGCCCACGCCGAAGTCGTGGCGCTGCGGGAGGCAGCGCGACGGCTCGGAAACTACCGTTTGCCCGAGTGCACGCTGGTGGTCACGCTCGAGCCCTGCGCCATGTGCGCGATGGCCACGCTGCATGCGCGCCTGCACCGCGTGGTGTTCGGCGCCCCCGACCCGAAGACCGGTGCTGCCGGCTCGGTCATCGACCTCTACGCCTATCGCCAGCTCAACCACCAGACGCAGGTCCAGGGCGGCGTGATGGCCGATTCCTGCGCCACCTTGCTGCGCCTGTTCTTCGCCCGTCGCCGTCACGCGCAGCGGGCAGGGCGTGCCCTCATCCCTGAACCCGGTTCCGGCCCATGACGACGTTGACCATCTTCGCCCCCTCCGGCGCCCCGTCCACCACACGCCCGGCTCGGTTGGCCCTGCGCAGGTTGCGCGCGCTCGGCTTCGACGCCCGGCTGGATGAGGCGGCGCTGCAGCGCCACCAGCGCTTTGCCGGTGACGACGACAGCCGCCTGGCCGCACTGCACCGCGTCGCCCGGGAGGGTCCCTCGATCGCGATGGCCCTGCGCGGCGGCTACGGCATGACGCGCCTGCTGGACCGCGTGGACTGGAAACTGCTCGGGCGCAGTGCGGAGTGCGGCACGCGGTGGGTGGGCTACAGCGACGTGACGGCCCTCCATCTGGGCCTGCTGGCTCACACCGGCGCCGTCAGCTGGGCCGGCCCGATGGCGTCAGGCGACTTCGGCCGTGCCGAGGCCTCGGGTGGGCTGGACGATGTCACCATCGGCTGCTTCCAGGAGGCGATGTCCGGTGAACTGGAGGCCGTCGGCTTCCGCACCCCGGCTGGCTTCGATGGGCTCGACGTCCGCGGCGTGCTGTGGGGCGGCAACCTCGCGCTCGTGTGCGCGCTGCTCGGAACCCGCCACTGGCCGGCGGTGAAGGGGGGCGTGCTCTTCCTGGAGGACGTGGGCGAACACCCCTACCGCATCGAGCGCATGCTGCTGCAACTGCACCAGGCTGGCGTGATCGACCGCCAGAAGGCGGTCTTGCTGGGCAGCTTCACGGAATGGGAGAAGGCGCCGAACGACCGCGGCTACGGGCTGAAGGACGCGATCCAGGCGCTGCGGGGGCGCACTCGGGTGCCAATCCTGACGGGCCTGCCCTTCGGCCACATCCCCACGCGCGTCACGCTGCCTGTGGGCAGGCGCGTGACGGTGGCCGTTGAAGGGCGGGATGCCTTCGTGGCCTGGGGCCGCTGACGAGAAGGCCCCAGGCGGTGCCTGCGCTCAGCGCTTGAAGACGTCCTCGAGGAACTTCAGCAGCTGCTCGTTCTTGGCGATGTTCGTCGCCTCCACCCCGTAGCCGTGGCCCTCGTCCTTGCCGACGAAGAAGTGCTTGACGGGGTTCCCCGCCTTTTGCAGCGCGTCGGCCATGCGGCGGGCCTGAGCAGGCGGCGTGCGGGCGTCTTCCTCGCCGATGTACATGAACACGGGCACCTTGATGCGCTCGGCGTTGAACAGGGGCGACATCTCACGCACGAGGGGGTCGTCGAAGTCCTTCACGCCCTGCAGCTTGCGCCAGTACTCCACCGCGGCCGGGCTCTGCGCGTAGTCGGCCTGGGTGCGCTGGAACTTGAGATCGGTGACAGGCAGGCCGGAGATGGCGCAGGCAAACGGGTTGGTCGGCCGCGACACGGCGTGCAGCGCAGCATACCCACCGTAACTCGCACCCGAGATGCAGACCTTGGCCGGGTCGGCGAAGCCCTGGTCGATCGCCCACTTCACGGCATCCTCGTGGTCGTCCGACATCTGCTTGCCATAGGTGCCGAAGCCCGCGTAGTAGATGTCTGAGCCCAGTTCGGGCGTGACGCGGAAGTTGGGCAGCACGACTGCGTACCCTCGGGAGGCCAGGATCTGCGCCTCCCGGACACCGAACGATGATCCGAAGCGGCCACCCTGCACGACATCGCGTGCCATCGGCCCGCCGTGGATGTGGACGATCGTCGGCACGCGCGTGCCCGGCTTGTGGTCGCGCGGCAATACGTAGTACGAGGGAATTTGCAGCCCATCGCGAGTCTTGAGCATGAACGGGCGCACCTGCGCAAGCTTGCCTTCCAGCCAGGGCCGGGAAAATCCGATGTCTTCGAGAGAGCGCTTTTCGGAGTCGAACAGCAGGAAGCGGCCGGGGGAAGTGTCGGAGTACGAGCTCACCAGGAACCGCTTGGAACGCCCCGTGCCGGAGAAGGTGTTGGTGCGGTTGGGGAGCGTGGCGTCTAGGGTGGCCTGGATCTTCGCGTAGCTTTCGTCGAGCCACACGGTCTCCGGCCGGTCGCCATCGACCCGAATGCCCACGAGCTTGCCGGTTCCGTCCTCGCTGCCGAAGCGCAGGCTGTTCAGAACTTCACCGTTGGGTGAAGCCCCGAGGTCGTACTGGGGGTGCTGGGCAACCATTTCCACGACCTTGCCCTGCTCCGGGTCGTACTTGAAGATGGCCATGTTCTTACGGCCTTCGTTGCTCGCGATGTACAGGTGCTTGCCGTCGGGGTCGAAGGCCAGAGGCACGAAGGCGGGCGGCTTGGTCGTGTCGTAGCGAGACAGCTCGCGCCATGGGGCGTCAGGACCGGCGCGATAAAACGTGATTTCCTCGGTGCTTGCTCCACGGCCCCTGGCCACCGCAACACGAGGCACCTGCTTGCCGTCGAGCAGCCAGCGCTCGATGCGGTCGCTCGGGCGACCAGCCGTGAGCAGCCGGTAGCGGCCGTTGACGAGGTTGATGCGGTACAGGTCGAACGAGTCGTCGTTGGCCACCACGGCGGCAACGATGATCTCCTCGGTGGTGCCGGGGATGTTCGCGACGGGTGTCATGGCGAAGAAGCCACCCGTGCCCGAGCGTGCGTGCTGTCGCGCCGTCTTGGCCAGTTGGAGTTGTTCTTTACCGTCTCTGGAAACCACGAACAGGCCACCCTGGCGCGGCGAGTCCTGGCCAGTGGGGGCATTGAGCTGGATCGCCTGGAACAGGATGCGGTCATTGCCGACCCAGCGCAGATTACCCACGTCGATGTTGTTGTAGTTCGTCAGCGCCGTTGCCTTGCGCTCATCGAGGTCGAGGACGACCAGGTTCATGCGGCCGGCGAGCGAGGAGGTGGTCGCCAGGTAGCGGCCGTTCGGAGATGCCACCATCTCCGTGTAGGCCGGGCGCTTGAAGAAGTCCGCCAGCGGTACGGGGCCAGCCGAGGCCGCC
>JBDKFA010000022.1:0-2834 GCA_039798945.1 Pseudomonadota bacterium | reverse complement strand
ATCGAGGAGGCCCTGCGCTGCAAGCGCGAAGGCCGCTCGGAGGTGATCCTGTTCAACCTGTGCGGCCACGGCCACTTCGACATGCAGGCCTACAGCGACTACTTCTCCGGCAAGCTGCAGGACCTCAACTACGACGAGTCCGAGCTGGCCATGGCGCTGGCCGGACTGCCGTCGGTGCCGGCCTGAAACGACGCTGCCGGCGCAAGGCCGGCAGCGGTTCATCCGGGTGGCGTGAAGCTCAGTTCAGCCGCAGGGCATCGAGCTTCATCGCCCGCACCGCACCGGCGCCGACCGAGGCACCGAAGCGCTTGGCCAGCCGCTCGGCCACGTTCTCGTGCGGGGTGTAGTCGATGATGTTCTCGGCCTTGACGATCTCGCGGGCGACGTAGTCGAGGTTGCCCAGACCATCGGCGAGGCCGAGCTTGACGGCTTCCTCGCCGTTCCAGAACAGGCCCGAGAAGGTGTCCTCGTTCTCCTTGAGCTTGTCGCCACGGCCCTTGCGGACCACGTCGATGAACTGCTGGTGGATCTGGTCGATCATGGCCTGGGCCAGGGCGCGCTGGCGGTCCGAGGCGGGCGAGAACGGATCGAGCATGCCCTTGTTGCTGCCGGCGGTGATCAGCCGGCGCTCGACGCCGAGCTTGTCCATCAGGCCGGTGAAGCCGAAGCCGTCCATCAACACGCCGATCGAGCCGACGATCGACGCCTTGTCGACGTAGATCGCATCGGCTGCGGCGGCCACGTAGTAGGCCCCGGAGGCGCAGCTTTCCTCGACCACCACGTAGAGCTGCTTGTCGTGCAGCGTCTTCAGGCGCTGCAGCTCGTCGTGGATGATGCCGGCCTGCACGGGGCTGCCGCCCGGCGAGTTGATGCGGATCACGACGGCGCGGGCGCCGGCGTCCTCGAAGGCGCTCTTCAGGCCCGAGAGCATCACCTCGGCGCTGGCCTCGGTGTCCGCGGCGATCTCGCCGCGCAGCTCGACCAGGGCGGTATGCGGACCGCTTGGCGCGCTGGCCGGCGAGCCCTGGCTGACGAAGCCCCAGACCAGCACCGAGAAGGCGATCAGCCAGCCCACCCGGATCAGCAGGTTCCAGCGCCGCGTGCTGCGCCGGTCCTTCAGGTAGTCCTGGGCGAACTGCTCGATCAGGGCCTCGCTGGCGCTGCGGGCGGGCGCGCTCCGGGGGGCAGACGGGTCGGTGGGTCGAGCGGCGGATTCGGTCGCGCCGGACGGGTCGAAGGGGTCTGGGGAGTCGGGGTACATCGGGGCTCCGTGCGGCGGTGGCCGCAGGCAGGTCGGTCAGACGCCGAAGGCCGGCGCGAGTTCGCCTTGAGGATACCAATACACCTGACCGTCACGTTCCTCGACCCGGAGAGGCTTCAACCGCTTGCCCACGCAGGGTCCGCCGACGCACTGGCCGTTGCGCGGCTCGTAGGCCGCACCGTGGATCGAGCAGATGATCCAGCGCTTCTCGTCGTCCAGGAAATGGCCTTCCTGCCAGTCCATCTCGGTGGGCACGTGGGCGCAGCGGTTGAGGTAGCCCACCGGCTTGCCCTCGAAGCGCAGCACGAAGGCGCGTGCCGGCCGGCCGTATTCGAGCAGGTCGAAGACGTGGGCCAGGCCACCCTCTTCAAGGTCGGCGGACGCACACAGGGGTTCGGCGGACAGCGGCTCGGTCATCGCGTGGCGTTCGTTCAGGCGTGGCGCTGGAGCCAGTCGTGCAGGTCCTGCACGCTGTGGGCGACCACCAGGGGCTCGTGCGCGTGCAGCTCGGCCGGCTCGTGCGCGCCGTAGGAGACGGCGACGGCGGCGGTGCCGGCGTTCCGGGCGAGCATCAGGTCGTGGCTGGTGTCGCCGATCATCAGCGTGCGCTCGGGCGGCACGTCCAGCTCGGCCATCAGCTCCTGCAGCATCTGCGGATGCGGCTTGGAGCGGGTCTCGTCGGCCGTGCGGGTGGCGTCGAACCAGCGCCGCAGATCGGCGCTGTCGAGCGCCTCGTCCAGGCCGCGCCGGCTCTTGCCGGTGGCCACCGCGAGCTGGTGCTGGCGAGCGCGCAGGCTCTCCAGCAGTTCGGGCACGCCGCGGAACAGCGTGATCGCATGCTGCTCGCGGAAATAGTGGTGCCGGTAGCGCAGGCCCAGCTCCGGGTAGCGCTCGGCCGGCAGGTCCGGCACGGCGCGCTGCAGGGCGTCCTGCAGGCCCAGGCCGATCACGTGGGCGGCCTGCTGGTCGCTGGGCACGGCGGCACCAAGGTCGCGGCAGGCGGCCTGGATGCTGCGCACGATCAGCGCGGTGGAGTCGAACAGGGTGCCGTCCCAGTCGAAGACGATGAGGTCGTAGCGGCGCATGGCGGTCAGGACGATCAGGTCGTGGAGGGGGTCGCGAGACGGGCCAGCAGTGTCGCGCACTCGTCGGGCAAGGGCGCGGCCAGCTCGATGCGTTCGCCGCTGGCGGGGTGGTCGAAGGACAGCCGGCGGGCGTGCAGGAACATCCGCCCGAAGCGCAGGCCGGGCAGGGCCTCGCCGCGCGACAGGGCGCGGTTGACGGCGAAGTCGCCGTACTTGTCGTCGCCGACGATCGGGTGGCCGGCCTGCTGCAGATGCACGCGGATCTGGTGGGTGCGGCCGGTCTTGATCGTGACGTCCAGCAGCGTGTAGCCGCCGGCGCGCTGCACCACCCGCACCAGCGAGATCGAGCGCCTGCCGTCCGGATGGTCGGCCGCGACGGCGTGGACGCGGCGCTCGCCCTCGGCATCGAGCGTCTTGTGCAGCGCCACGTCGATCACCTTGAGCGACGCGGGCCAGTCGCCGATCACCAGCGCGGCGTAGGTCTTGCC